>JBLMXN010000079.1:0-21041 GCA_050257795.1 Bacteroidota bacterium | reverse complement strand
GGATCACGACCTGGCCGTTTTCCGCCACCGGGCGCTCCTGGATCTTGTGCATGCCGAGGATCGCGCTCTGCGGCGGGTTCAGGATCGGCGTCGACATGAGCGAGCCGAACACGCCGCCGTTGGTGATCGTGAAGGTGCCGCCGGTGATTTCCTCGAGCGCGAGCTGCGCGTTCTGGGCGCGTTCGCCGAAGTCCTTGATGGCGGATTCGACCTCGGCCATGGTCAGGCGATCGGCATCCCGCAGAATCGGCACCACCAGCCCGCGCGGCGAACCGACCGCGATGCCGATGTCGTAGAAACCGTGGTACACGACCTCGTCGCCGTCGATCGAGGCGTTGACTTCGGGAAAATGCCTGAGCGCTTCGACCGAGGCCTTGACGAAAAACGACATGAACCCGAGGCGCACCCCGTATTCCTTTTCGAACCGCTCCCGATGCCGGGTGCGCAACTCGATTACTGGCTGCATGTTGACTTCATTGAAGGTCGTCAGGATCGCCGCGGTGCGTTGCGCTTCGACCAGCCGCTCGGCGATGCGCTTGCGCAAGCGCGTCATGGGCACGCGCCGCTCGGGCCGTTCGCCGGTGGTCGGCGCCCGGACGATTTTCGCGGGAGCGCCAACGGGAGCGACGCTGGGGACCGGCTTCGGTATGGTCGCCGCCACCGGCGCCGGCTCGATCATTTCGATCTGCTTCTGCACGTCCTCCTTGAGCACGCGTCCACCCTTGCCACTGCCCGTGACTTGGCGGGCGTCCAGCCCGCGTTCTTCCATCATGCGCCTGGCCGCGGGCATGACGGCCACCTTCTGAGCTGATTCCGGTTTTGCGGCGGGAACGGGCTTGGGAACCGATGGTTTGGCGATGGCGGATTTGTCCAGGCGACCGACCACCTCGCCCGATTTCACGGTCGCGCCGACCGCCGCCGTGATATCCACCAGCACCCCGTCCGTGGGCGCCGGCACCTCGAAAACCACCTTGTCGGTTTCGATCTCGGCCAGCAGTTCGCCGCGCGCGACCTGCTCGCCCGGCTGTTTGTGCCAGGTGAGTACCGTGCCTTCGGTAACCGACTCCGGAAACGCCGGGACCGTGATGTTGGTGCTCATGATTTTCCTTTTTCTGGCGGCGCGCCCAGCGCCTGATCCAGCAATTCATGCAGTTGGCTGATGTGAAGTTGATAGCTGCCCACCGCCGGTGCCGCCGACAGCGGTCGTCCAGCATAGTCGAGCAGCGCGTCCTTGGGGAGTATGCGCCACAGATGGTGTTGGATCTGGTACCAGGCACCCTGATTCTGCGGCTCCTCCTGACACCAGATGAAACGGGCAGCGCCGGGATAGCGTGCGAGCTCCTGCTTCAGCTCCTCTTCCGGGAACGGATAGAGCTGCTCGACGCGCAGAATCGCAACATCGCGCCGCCCGAGTTTCTGTCGCCGCTCGATGAGGTCGTAGTAGATTTTGCCGCTGCACAGGACGACCTCCCTCACCGCGGCGTCCTCGAGCTTTTCAGTCTCGAACAAGACCGGCCGAAAACGGCCCTGCGTCAGGTCTTCCAGGCTGCTTACCGAGAGCCGGTGGCGCAGCAGGCTCTTGGGCATCATGACCACGAGCGGTTTGCGGCAGGCCCACAGTATCTGGCGCCGCAGCAAATGGAACAGCTGCGCCGGCGAGGTCGGCACGCACACGAACATGTTCTGCTGGGCGCACAACTGCAGATAGCGCTCCAACCGCGCCGAGGAGTGCTCCGGGCCCTGGCCCTCGAAGCCGTGCGGCAGGAACAGCGTGAGGCCGCAGAGCCGGTTCCACTTCTGCTCGCCCGCGCAAATGAACTGATCGATCACCACCTGCGCGTTGTTGGCGAAATCGCCGAATTGGGCTTCCCAGATCACCAGCGTCTTCGGGTCGGCGGTGGCGAAGCCATACTCGAACGCGAGCACCGCCTCCTCCGACAGCAGCGAGTTGATGACCAGGAAATTCGGCTGGCCCTCGAACAGGTTGCGCAGCGGGACATAGGCCCGGCCGTCTTTCTGGCCGTACACCACCGCGTGGCGGTGGAAGAATGTGCCGCGTCCCGAATCCTGACCCGCGAGGCGCACGCCGTAGCCTTCCTTGAGCAGGGCGGCATAGGCGAGATTTTCCGCGAAACCCCAGTCGACCGGCATGGCGCCGGCGGCCATTTTGCGCCGCGCCTCGTAAATCTTGGTCACCTGGGGATGCAGCTCCAGGCCCTCCGGGACGTGCAACATTTGTTCGCTCAGGGCGCGCACCGTCTCCAACGTCACGCGGGTGCTGGTGGCCGGATCGCAACGACCGGCCAGATAGGCGCTCCAGTCCGTACCGTAGGCGTAGCCCGCCTCCTCCCGGGGCACGATGTGCGGCGCCACGCCGGCACCGGCGTCGAGCTGTTCCTGATAGCTTCGCGCCATCTCGGCGGCGCTCTCGGCCGGCGCGATCCCCGCCTGGGCGAGCCGCTGCGCGTACAACGCGCGCGCGGTGGGCAACTCGCGGATGCGCTGATACATGAGCGGCTGGGTCACAGTCGGCTCATCGGCCTCGGAATGGCCGTGGCGGCGATAGCAGTAGAGGTCGATCACCACGTCCTTGTGGAAGGTCATGCGATAGTCGAAGGCGATCTCGGTGACGAACAACACCGCCTCCGGATCGTCGCCGTTCACGTGAAAGATCGGGGCGTCGACGATCTTGGCGATGTCGGTGGAGTAGAGCGTGGAGCGCGCGTCCTGCTGCTGGCTGGTGGTGAACCCGATCTGGTTGTTCACCACGATGTGCACCGTGCCCTTGGTCGAGTAGCCGCGCGCCTGCGACATGCTGAAGGTTTCCATCACCACGCCCTGGCCGGCGAAGGCGGCGTCACCGTGGATCACCACCGGCAGCACGCGATCACCCTTGCGGTCGTGGCGACGGTCCTGGCGCGCGCGCACCGAGCCCTGCACCACCGGCCCGACGATCTCGAGATGCGACGGGTTGAAGGCGAGCGCCACGTGCACGTTTCCGCCCGGCGTGCCGAGGTCGGAGGAAAAACCGAGGTGATATTTGACGTCGCCAGTGCCGCCGCCGTACTGCACCTTGCCCTCGAACTCGCGGAACAGGTCGGCCGGCATCTTGCCAAGGATGTTCACCAGCACGTTGAGCCGACCGCGGTGCGCCATGCCGATGACCACTTCCTTCGTCCCCATCGATCCGGCGCGCTGGATCAGCTCGTCCAGCATCGGAATCAGGCTCTCGGCGCCTTCAAGTGAAAACCTTTTCTGCCCGACGTACTTGGTGTGCAGATAGTGTTCGAGTCCTTCAGCGGCGGTCAGCCGCTCGAGCAGATTGCGCCGCACCTCGGGCGGATACGCCGGCACCCCGTGCACGCTTTCGAGGCAGCTCTGCAGCCAGCGCTTTTCCTGGGTGTTGGTGATGTGCATGTACTCGGCGCCGATCGTGCCGGCATAGGTGGCGCGCAACACCGCGAGAATTTCGCGCAGCGTCGCCTGCCGGGGTCCGACGAGCGAGCCGGTCTCGAAGACCGTATCGAGATCGGTCTCGCCAAGCCCGTTGTAGCGCAAATCGAGTTCGGGGATCCGGGGCGCCTCGCGCATCCCGAGCGGGTCGAGCCGCGCGATCTGATGCGCGCGAAAACGGTAGGCATTGATGAGCTGCAGCACCCGGACCTGCTTGTGAGTCGCTTCGAGCGGTTCCGCGGGGAGTTCCGCGCGCGGTACGCCGACCGGACGCGCGTGGTGCGCGAGGCGGCGGAATTCGTCGCGGATTTTCGAGTGCGCGATATCCTGCGTCACACCATCGACGCGCGGCAGACTTTCGAAGTAGCTCCGCCAGGCGGCGGGCACGGAGGCGGCGTCGGCCAGAAACTGCTCGTAAAGCTCCTCGAGGTACGCGGCGTTGCCTGCCGCCATCGGCGAAGAATCCCAGAGGGCGCGCAGACTTTGGTCTTCGGCGGTTTTGCTGGTTGGCTTTCTATCCATGACAGCGCATTAACGCTGGACAGCCGGATGAGCTGTGAGTTCAGCATAAATATAGCAGCTCTTGTCGTCTGAACCTCAGCGCGGCCGGCGCGGGAAAGGCGCGCTGGCCGCAGCGATCCCCCTCCAAATCGCGTGGGGATGATACGGGCGGGCGGGGGATCTTGCCCGCGCCGAATCAGCGTTTCGGCGCCGGCTTCTTGCGCTCCTGGGCGGCCTTTTTGATCAGGAAGTCCAGCACCTGAAAAAAGTTGTCCTCGCCCTCGGCCATCGCCGGACTGGTGAGGTATTTGCCGTCGACGACCACCGTGGGCACCGAATTGATGTTCAGGTCCTGGTTGAGCTGTATGGCCTTTTCGAGTTTCAGGCGCACACCGAAGGAATTGAACGCGTCGCGGAATTTCTGCTTGTCGACGCCGTGCGCCACCGCGAACTTCTCGATGCCGCTCTCGTCGCCGTATTCCTGGTGATGCTCCTGCACCGCCTTGAAGAAGGCGCCGTGCCATTGGTTCGCCACTCCCAGCGCGTCGAAGGTGTAAAACGCCTGCGCGTGGATCCTCCACCCCGGCGCGGCCGTGCCGGGCGTGCGCACGAACTGCGCGTTCGACGGCATCCGCTTCAACCAATTTTCCAATGCCGGCTCCAGCACGTAGCAATGCGGGCAGCCATACCAGAAGAATTCGCGCACTTCGATTTTCTTGCCGGTCTCGACCGTGGCCGGGAACGGCACTTCCATGTAATTACGGCCCTCGACGATCGCGGCCGCGGCCAAGCCCGGGAGCGACAGCAACACGATCAACCCTGCGACTATCCAACGTTTCATTCTGGTTCTCCTTTGCATGAATCCGGTTTCAAGGCCGCCAAACTTCGATAATCGCCGCTACGCCCGCAGGCGCTCGAGCAGGCGCGCATGTATATTGCCAAAACCGCCGTTGCTCATGATCAACACCTGATCGTCAGGCCGCGCCTCGGCAGCGAGCGCCCCGATGATCTCCTCAACCGTGGCGTAAACCCGTCCGCGCCCTTCGAGAGCGCCGGTGACGCGGTCCAGGTTCCAGTTAAGGTCCGTGGGCCGGAGCAACAACACCTTGTCGGCGAGCGCCAACGCGCCTCCCAGTGTATCGCGATGCACACCCATGCGCATGGTGTTGGAACGCAGCTCCAGCACCGCGAGGATCCGGGCATTGCCGACCCGCGCCCGCAGCGCCCCGAGGGTCGCCGCGATCGCCGTCGGGTGATGGGCAAAATCGTCGTACACGGTGATGCCGCGCACGCTGCCGCGCATTTCGAGCCGGCGTTTGACGTTGCGGAATTTCCCGAGCGCTGCGAGCGCCGTCTTCACCGGCACGCCGGCGTGGCGCGCGGCGGCGATGGCCGCCAGCGCATTCGCGGCGTTGTGCGCGCCGAGCAGGTCCCAGGCCACCTCGCCCTGATCCTGCCCGCGGAACAGCACTTGGAAGCGGCTCGCCTCGGGGTTGCGCGGCACGGCCATCCAGCCGTCCTCGCCCCCGAACTGCTCGACCGGCGTCCAGCAACCCTGCGCCAGCACTTCAGACAGATGGTTGTCGCGCGCGTTCACCACCAGCAGGCCCGAACCCGGCACGGTACGCACCAGATGATGAAACTGGCGCGCAATCGCCTCGAGGTCGGGGAAAATGTCGGCGTGGTCGTACTCGAGGTTATTCAGGATCGCCGTGCGCGGGCGGTAGTGCACGAATTTCGAGCGCTTGTCGAAAAACGCGGTGTCGTATTCGTCGGCTTCGATAACGAAAAAGGGATCGCGGCCGAGGCGCGCCGAGACGCCGAAATTCTCCGGCACACCGCCGATGAGAAAACCGGGCGCGAGGCCGGCGTGCTCCAGGATCCAGGCGAGCATGCTGGCGGTGGTGGTCTTGCCGTGGGTGCCGGCGACGCCGAGCACCCAGCGCCCCTGCAGGACGTTCTCCGCCACCCATTGCGCGCCCGAGGTGTAACGCAGTCCGCGATCGAGCACCGCCTCCACCAGCGGGTTGCCGCGCGAAAGGGCGTTGCCGATGACGACCAGGTCGGGTCTGGCGTTGTCGAGGTGGGCCGCCTCGTAGCCCTCCATCAGGCGTATTCCCTGCGCTTCGAGCTGGGTGCTCATGGGCGGATAGACGCCGGCGTCCGAACCGCTCACTTCGTGCCCAAGATCGCGCGCCAGCAGCGCCACGCCGGCCATGAAGGTTCCGCCGATACCGAGTATGTGCAACCGCATTATGGCTCCAAGGAAACGGGATGAATGAATAGTCCGGTCACGCTCATCGACAGCATCAGATACAGAAAACTCGCGGCGATTCCGGCCGCCATCGGAATCGACAACGCATGCCGCAACACGTGGCCGAAAACCACGGTATACCACACCAGAAACGGCGCCCATATCCACTCCGGCGAGATCGATCCGCCGGCCAGTTCGGCGACTACCCAGGCGGCGAGCGAAAGGAGCGCCCCGCATCCGGCAAGGGCCGCGAGGGTCTGGCTGAACCGGTTCTCGAACCGGCGCCAGCGCAAGGCCAGATGCGTCACCGCCACCAGTATCAGCGTGTCCACCGCCGCCGCCATCAGGGCGCTGGCCGGCGGAATGATATCCAGCACACCCACGACGTCCATCGCCGCGTAGGCCGCCAGGGATGACAGCACCAGGACGCCGGATCCCGGCAGGTCCTGGGGATTGGCGCGCAGCAGGCACAGGCGCAGATAGGTTTTCAGAAACATGGGCCTCAGTTGCCGCCCGTGACGCGGGCAATCCGCCAGCGGCCCTGGTCGTCTTTTTCCATGTAGACCTGGAACCTGACCTCGCTGTTCCCGCCGCTCCCGGCCGGCGCATAGGTCACGCGGACGCCGACCACCTGCCGGGTCGCATCGGTCCGCTGCACCTCGCCGCGACCGAAGTCGAGCGCCGCCCCTTGCGCTTGCCTGGCGCGCAGGAAATCCACCGCCACGCGCGCGGACAGGCCGTCGAGCAAATCTTCGGGATTGCGGTCGGCCGGGATATTGGCGAGCTCGTGCAACCGTTTGGTTTCGGCCGGCGCCGTCACCAGGGTCTGGATGAAATCCCGGGCATGACCTTCCGGCGCGTTCCAGACCACATCACAACCGGCCGCCAAGATTATCACCAACAGACTGCCGACCCATGCGACTCGGATGCCGCCCGCCGGATAATTTCGCCGTTCCATCTTTTTAATGATAAACCAAAAATAACCATGGATCGCCGTTGGGCCCAGGACGGGAAATGCATACACTTGCATGATAATGACAGGACGAACGCGCGGAGCGAGCCGGGCTTCACCGATCAAGGCCAAACGAACACGGCGGAGCAAGCAGGACTTCACGGATGATGGCAAGACGAATGAGTGAAGCGAACAGCTGGATGTCGTCTCATGGCAAGACGAACGAGCGATAGCGAGTAGGGCGACCTCTCATGGCAAGACGAACGAGCGATAGCGAGTAGGGCTTCCTTTATGCTGCCATCGCTTATTCAAGATTCGGCGTCGCTCGCGCAGTTATGCGCGCAGTTGCGCCATCAACCATGGATCGCGCTCGACACCGAATTCATGCGCACGCGCACCTACCACGCGCGCCTGTGCCTGGTGCAGGTGGCGACACCGGACGTCATCGCCTGCGTGGACACGGTCACGCTTCCTACGATCGAACCGCTGCTGGAAGTCATCTATGCGCCGGATACGCTCAAGGTGATTCATTCAGCGCGCCAGGACCTGGAGGTGTTCGCGGACATCCGGGGCGCTCCGCCGGCGCCGGTTTTCGATACCCAGGTGGCCGCCAGCCTGTGCGGCTATGACGACCAGATCGGCTATGCCGCGCTGGTGGAAACCATCGCCGGCCACAAACTGCCCAAGCTGCACACGCGCGCCGACTGGGAAGCGCGCCCGTTGCCGGAGGAACAGCTGCACTACGCCGAAGACGACGTGCGCTACCTGCGCGATGTCTATGCCACGCTTTCCCGTCGGCTCGACGAACTCGGGCGCGCGACGTGGCTCACCGAGGAATGCGCCGCGCTCACCGATCCCCAGCTTTACCGCAACGACCCGCGGGAAGCGTTTCGCCGGCTGAAGCAGGGCTATAACCTGCCGCCGGCGGCGCAACCGTTGCTGCGGGAACTGGCCGCGTGGCGCGAACTCACCGCCCAGCATCACAATCTTCCGCGCGGCTGGGTGGCATCCGATGCGGCGCTGATCGAGACGGCGTTGGCGGCGCCGTCCTCGGCCGAAGATCTCGGTCGTATCGCCGGCATGGGTGGCGCGCCAGCGCGCAAATGGAGCGATGAAATTCTGGCCGCCGTCCGCCGCGGTCAGGAGGCCAAACCGGCGCGCCTGTGGGAGGAACCGCGCCGGCTCGATCGCCAGCAGCAAGCACTGTACGAGCGACTGCAGGCGCGGGTGCAGGCCTGCGCGGCCGAGTGCAAGATCAGTCCGACCGTGCTGGCACCGCGCCGTGAATTGCTCAAGCTCGTCACCGGCGACATGAGCGGGTGGCTCGCGCGCGGCTGGCGGCGCGCACTGATCGGGGAAGAACTGCTGCAGATGTGCCGCACCGTGCAAAACTGAACCCATGTCGCTCAAAAAAGAGATAAGCATCCTGCTCGGCGTCGGCGTGGCCGCGGCGGTGATCTTCGGACCGCTGTGGTGGCGTCCGGTCAGTCCCTGCGTGTTCGGCGACATGGCGGATCGAACGCAAGCGCGGCTGCCGGCGGCGCTCAAGGAAGTTTATCTCGACGCCGAGAAAATCCGCTTCGGCCTCGGCTCCGCCGCCGTGGGCGGCTGGGACAGCCTGGGCGATGCCGTGGTGACCGGCGGCGAGGCGTGGGTACGCACGACCAATACGCGTTCGCCGAAATACTACGATGTCGTCAGCAATCGCTACTTTCAATCGAACGCGCTCGTCTATATCGCGCCGGGTATCGCCGCCGCATCGAGCTGGCGCCCGACGCAGGTCACGGCGCTCGCGGAATTGTGGACGGCGCTCGCGCAAAAATATCCCGGCGGGGTGATGTACGCGGGTTACGTGCGCCTGACGCCATTGCAGCTGATCGCGATCGCGCGTCCCGCGATTGACGGGCGTCCCGTGCTCCAGAACGCGCCGTACTACTACACGCATCCGATGGAATCGGCGCCCGAGGCTTGGGCCTATGTCGTCGGCATCGCGGCGGGCGATGCCGTCGCAACCCGGCCGAACGGGGACTGGCTCAGCGCCCTGCTGCACACCGAGTTCCGTCGCCCCAATCAGGGCCTCGGGCTGGCGCATGCCTTGTGGTTGAAATCAGCTCCGGCCGTGACGGCCTCACCCCCCACGCGCGAAGAGGTCGTGGCGGTCGGACAACTGGTCGCCGGTTCAGCGATTGCCGGGGGCGAGCTCAAGCTCTACCCGGTCACGCGCGCCGGCGGCTGCGACGCCTTGGCCCGCGCGCGCTAATTGAATAATCGCGACGCCGGCAACAGCACGTACAGCCGCCCGCGATTGCGCATTTCGCCAGCGAGGCGCTCGGCCTCGGCGCCGTAACCCAGAAACAGATCGGCGCGTGCCGGACCCTTGATGGCGCCGCCGGTGTCCTGAGCGAACACCAGCCGCCGGTAGGGCCTGGGTTCGCTGCTTCCGGGCAGCGTGGTGTCGAGCCACATCGGGCTGCCGAGCGGAATGTAGGACGGATCGACCGCCGCCGACCGTTGCGGCAGCAACGGCACGTTGAGCGCGCCGAGCGGACCCGGCAGATCCGGATCGCGCAGGGTGAAGAAAACGTAGCTCGGATTGCTGTTCAACACCGCCTCGGCCTGATCCGGATGTGACGTAAGCCAGGAGCGAATCGCCGGCATGGTCGCGTCCTCGAGCTTGAGCGCGCCGGCCTGCACCAGCGTGCGCCCGATCGCAACGTAGGGATGGCCGTTCTGATCGGCGTAACTGACGTGCAGAATTTTACCGTCCGGCAGCCGCACCCTTCCCGAACCCTGAATCTCAAGAAAGAACAGCGCCACCGCATCATCGACCCAGGCGAGCACGTCGTCGTCCGGCGGCCGCTTGCCGTGGCTGATGTCGGCGCGACTGTAGTACGGCACCACGCGCCGGCCGGCGAGCCGCCCGCGCAGGCGCTTGCCCTGCAATTCCGGGTAGAGCTCGCCGAGGTCGACGGTGACGAGATCGTCGGGCCGCTTGTACAGCGGGTAGCGGAAGCGCTTGGTCCGCACCAGGCTGCCGTGCAACAGCGGTTCGTAGTAACCGGTGATTAAACCGTCGGGCTGGCCGTTGCGACCGATCACTTCATGCACGACAAAGCGGGTTTCGAAAAACGCGCGCGCGATGCCGTCGTCCGGATCGGGAAACAGGCTGGCATCGGCACACAGCTGTTCCCAGCGCGGTTCGCGTGCGGGCATTTTCTGGCAGCTCTCGAGCAACGCCGGCCACGCCTGCGCCGGGTGTTCCTCGCGCCAACCGGGCAACGCCGGCCACGGGACCGTTGCCCCAATGCCCGGTGACGGTGACACCAACGACTGGCAAGAGGCCAGCAAAATCGACAGGGCGGCGAGCAATACCGCGGGGAGGCGCCTGGGACCCGTCCGAATACCCGGGGTTTTTTGCGCGCGACGAGTCAAGGTATGATGCGATGAGTCTGTCATTTTCTGATTTCCAGCACAGCGATTCGAACGTCCATCACTCCCGCGACCCGGCACGATTCTTGGAAACGCTCGATACCGTCTCTTTTCTCTGGTTGCTCACGCTCATCGCCGCGGCGGCCGCGCTTTATTCTTCCGTCGGTCACGGCGGCGCCTCCGGCTACCTCGCGGCCATGGCCTTCTTCGGATTGGCGCCGGCGACGATTAAACCGGCGGCGTTGGTCATGAACATCTTCGTGGCCGGTCTCGGGTTCGCGCGCCTGTATCGCGCTGGTTATTTCCGCTGGAACCTGTTCTGGCCGTTTGCGCTGGGCTCGGTACCTCTCGCCGTTCTGGGCGGCGCCTGGAAACTGCACGACCACGTGTATCAATACCTGGTGGGCGCGGCGCTGCTGGTGGCGGCGGCGCGCCTGCTATGGGAAAGCCGTGAACCCCCGACTCGCGAACCACCGCGTCTGATTGTGGCGCTGCCGACGGGGGCAGGCCTCGGTTTTGTCTCCGGCCTGACCGGCGTGGGCGGCGGAATTTTCCTGAGCCCGTTGCTGCTGTTGCTGCGCTGGGCCGATATGCGTACCACGGCGGCGGTTTCGGCTGCCTTCATCCTGGTCAATTCGATCGCCGGTCTCACGGGCCTGCTGTTGAGCCATACCGCACTGCCCGCAAAACTTTCCCTCATGGTGCTGGTGGCGCTGGCAGGCGCCGTGATCGGCACCGAGCTCGCGGTGCGGCGGCTGGCACCGATCAGGCTGCGCAAACTGCTGGGCGTAGTTCTGATTGTCGCGGCGATAAAGATGCTTGCCACCGCCTGAGGCGGTCAGACTTGCGCCAGCTTCGGCGGCTCGGCGAACGGGACCTCACCTTCGTACGGCTCGGCGTAGCCGCATTCCTTGACCGGACAAACCTTCTCCGTGCCGCGGCGTTTGGTGGTCTTGATGGTGAGAATCGGCCAGCCGCACTGGGGACAGGGTTCGTTGACCGGCGGGTTCCACACCGCGTACTTGCAGTCGGGGTAGCGCGCGCAGGAGTAGAACACCTTGCCGTAACGCGATTTGCGCTTGAGCATGGTCGCCTGTTTGCACTCCGGGCACTGCACGCCGGTGTCCGCGGGTTTCTCCAGCGGCTCCATGTGCTTGCAGTTGGGATAATTGCTGCAGCCGATGAAGCGGCCGTAGCGCCCGCGCTTGATCACGAGGTTCGAGTCGCACTTGGGGCATTTGCGGTCGGGCACGATCTCGGGTTCGTTCGAGGCGCCCACGGCGTCGTCCACGTTGCGCGTGTAGTTGCACTCCGGGTAGCCGGTGCAACCGATGAAGTAGCCGTTGCGTCCGAGGCGCTTGGCCAGCTTCTTGCCGCACTTGGGGCAGGCTTCTTCCATCATCTCGACGCCGGGACGTTCGACCGATTCCTTTTCCTTCACCTGATTCTTGAAATCCACCCAGAAATCCTTCAGCACCGGTTTCCATTCCTTCTCGCCGCGCGAGATCGCGTCGAGATCGTCTTCCATGCGCGCGGTGAAGTCGTAGTCCACGTAATGGAAGAAATGCTCGGAGAGGAACTTGTTCACCACGCGCCCGACGTCGGTCGGCTTGAAGCGGCGGTTGTCGAGTGTCACGTACTCGCGGCTTTCCAGGGTCGAGATGATGCTGGCGTAGGTGGACGGCCGGCCGATGCCGTAGGCCTCGAGCGCCTTGACCAGGCTCGCTTCCGAGTAGCGCGGCGGCGGTTCGGTGAAGTGCTGTTCGGGACGGATGGCCTTGAGATCGACCGACTCGCCCTGTTCCATCGGCGGCAGCAGTTTCTCGTCTTCGGCGGCGGCTTCCGGTGCGTCCGCCGGCTTGTCGTCGGTGTCTTCCTGGTACACCGCCATGAAACCGGGCTTGACCACGGTCGAGCCGTTGGCGCGGAACACGTTGCCTGCGCCCGCGGCCAGATCCACCGTGACGGTATCGAGCACCGCCGGCACCATCTGGCAGGCCATGGTGCGTTTCCAGATCAGTTCGTACAGCCGCAGCTGGTCCGGCTTCAGGTGACCCTTGATCGAATCCGGCGTGCGCGCGGCCGAGGTCGGGCGGATGGCTTCGTGCGCTTCCTGCGCGTTCTTCGACTTGTTCTTGTACACGATCGGCTCGTCCGGCAGGTTGTCGGCGCCGAAACGGTCCTTGATCACGTCGCGGATTTCCGCCACCGCCTCGTTCGCCAGGTTCACCGCGTCGGTACGCATGTAACTGATGAGACCCACGACTTCGCCGTGGCCGAGATCCATGCCTTCGTAAAGCTGCTGCGCCGTGCGCATGGTGCGCTGGGCCGAGAAGCCGAGCTTGCGCGAGGCCTCCTGCTGCAGCGTGGAGGTGGTGAAGGGCGGGGCCGGATTGCGCCGGCGCTGCTTCTTCTCGACCGACAGCACTTGCAGCTTGCCTTGCGCCGCGGTATTCAGGACGGCGTCGATTTCGGCGGCGCGCGCGCCGTTGTCGACGCTGAATTGCTCGAGTTTTTCGCCGTTGAAATGGGTCAGGCGGGCGACGAAGTCCTTGCCCTTGGTGTTGAGGTCGGACTCGATGGTCCAGTACTCGCGCGCGATGAATTTCTCGATCTCCTCCTCGCGCTCGACGATCAGCCGCAGCGCCGGGCTCTGTACGCGCCCGGCCGACAACCCGCGCCGCACTTTCTTCCACAGCAGCGGTGACAGGTTAAAGCCCACCAGGTAGTCGAGGGCGCGCCGCGCCTGCTGAGCGTTGATGAGGTTCTCGGAAAGCTGGCGCGGCGATTCGATCGCGTGCTGGATGGCGGTCTTGGTGATTTCGTGGAATTCCACACGATGCACCGGTTTGTCGTCCAGCACATCCTCTGCCTTCAGGATTTCATGCAAATGCCAGGAAATCGCCTCGCCTTCGCGGTCCGGGTCGGTTGCGAGATACAGCGAGTCGGCCTTCTTCATTGCCTTGACGATGGCGTCGACGTGTTTCTTGTTTTTCTCGATCAGCTGGTACTTCATGCCGAAACCGTTTTCGGTTTCGACCGCACCCTGTTTCGGGATCAGGTCGCGCACGTGCCCATAGGAAGCCAGGCAGGTGAAGTCCTTGCCCAGATACTTGGACATGGTCTTGGCCTTGGCCGGAGATTCCACCACGATAAGATGTTTAGACATCGGTTATTCCATCACCACGATTGCTGTGAACGCCGTTATCCTGAAAAAAAAGACGCGGTCTGAACACCGCGTCGTCGGTTCCCGGTGTTGCCGCGGGCGCCCGGGTTGTCTCATGCCGCGAATTGTTGTCGATAACGGGCGGGGCTTGTCAAGTCTGGGGTTACCGGACGGTGCGACACGACGGCAGAAACGGTGACAAAATTGACGATGTGAATCAATGCAGATGGCCCTGCATTTCGTCGAACACCAGGTCCTCGAGCATGTGATACGCGTGCTCCTGTTCCGGCTGGTTGAACAACACCAGCAGCATCACCCACTTGAGCTGCTCCAGCGTGATGTCGTTCGCTTCGAGCGCCATCAGCCGATCGATGATGACCTCGCGGGTCGCCGGGTCGATCAGGCCGCTCGTTTCCATGAAGTGCAGATAACCGCGACACGTTTCATCGAGTTTTTCCTGCTCCTGCGGCGTGTAGTGCCGGATCGCACCGACGACTCGCTGGCGCGCCTGACCGGTGCTGCTGGCGCGCATGGCGGACAGCCCGTCGAGCCACGTGAACGCCTTGCGGATTTCGCCGCGGCGGAAACCGGCCTGCGTCAGTTCGTGGGTGAGCGCTTCCTGATCGGGTTGAAACTCGGTGCCTTCGTCCATGTAGTTTTCGAACAGATACATCAGCACATCGAAAACATTTTCTTTCATCAGCGTCTGGTGCTCTTCTCTCGTCTCGTCAGGAAATCCTCTGGATCTTGCCGCCCGGACAGCTGGACACGAGTCCGTTCAGCTCCATTTGCAAGAGCATGGAGGAAACCGCATCCGCCGTCAATCCGCTGCGCTCGATCAACACATCGACTGTGACCGGATCATGGCCGATATGTTCGAGCAATGCATTCATTGACGGATCGAGCGGCCGCACTGCGTCGGCGTTTTCCGGCGCCGCGCGACGCGTCAAACTGGCCAGCGGTCCCAGCTCTTCGAGGATATCCTGCGCCGTTTCAACGAGCTTGGCGCCCTGCCGGATGAGCGCATGGCAACCGCGCGCCTGCGGGGAGTGAATCGAGCCGGGAATGGCGAACACCTCGCGCCCCTGCTCGGTGGCGAGCCGTGCCGTGATCAGCGATCCGCTTTGCAACGCCGCTTCCACCACCAAAGTGCCCAGCGACAGGCCGCTGATGATCCGGTTGCGTATTGGAAAGTTCTCCGGCAGCGGCGGTATGCCGAGGGGAAATTCGGACACGAGCGCACCGCCGTGCCCGACGATTTCATGCGCCAGCTCGCGATGGCGCGCCGGATACACGCGATCGAGGCCGGTGCCGGCAACCGCCACGGTCGTGCCGCCCGCCTCGAGCGCGCCGCGATGCGCCGCACCGTCGATGCCGAGCGCCAGCCCGCTGGTGACGGTCAGTCCCGCCGCGGCCAGACTCTTGGCAAAGGCATGCGCGTTTTCCCGTCCCATTGGCGTGGGATTGCGCGAGCCGACGACGGCAAGTTGCGGGCCCGACAGCAACGCACGCTCGCCCAAAACGTAAAACATCGACGGCGGATCGGGAATTTCCCGCAGCAACGGCGGATAGTCGGGATCAGCCCAGGTAATCAGATGGTGTCCGGGCTGGCGCAACCAGTCGAGCTCAGCTTGCAGAGCCGGTGCGTCCGGTCCGTCCAGAATCGCGCGGACAGCTTCCGGTCTGCCAGTCAGCACTCTATCCAGCAAGCCGCGGCTTGCAGAAAAAATGTTTTCGACCGATCCGAAATGTTCCAGCAGATCGAGCTGCGTGCGATGACCCACGCCCGGCAAGCGCCGCAGAGTGAGCCATAAAGGCAGGGCTTCAGGTGGAAGGCTTGAGGACGGCGCCCCGTTCATGGGGCGCAGTCTACTCCGGTCGACGCGAAGACGTCAGGGTGTGATTACCGTGTCGAGCAGATGAATCGGGCGGGTCGCCGTCATCACCAGCGCGTAGCTCATCTTTTCGTAGGTGCGGAAAACCATCAGCAGGCCGGAATCCTCATCCGGCAGCTTGTAGGTTTCGCGCGTCACCGGATCCTTGCTGGTGCCGACATGTCGCATGATGCGAAGTACTGTGCCTTCCTCCATGCCTTCGCGCGTGCCCAGCGAGATACCGATCACGGTATAGGGGCCGATTTCGGCCACGGCGTTGAGTGCCGTGACGATGCGGCCCTCCACCTGGTTTTTGGGCGCGTGCGGATAATAGTAAGGCAGAGATACCTGTTTCGGCGCCGCCAGCAGCCGGTCGGCCGGGACGATTTCCTGCTTCACCTTCGTTACCACGAGTTTGCTCGGATCGCCGCCTTCGAGACGCTCGGCATCGCCGAGATAGATGGCCTCGTAGCCGAGCAGCTCGCGCGTGTCCGGGTTACGGATGGCCTTGCCGGGACGGAAGATGTAGTAATACTCCTGACTGGCGTCCTGCAAACCACGGGCGTAAAACTGGCTGTTGTCGCCGAGGGCGATGCGGTCGTCCAGACCGGTCGTGACATACCCGGCTTTATCGAGCTCATCGTCCTGGACTACCAGTGGCCGTGTCAGGAACGGCAAGATCGCGTTGGGCGGAATGGTCGGGATCGCCGCTTCGAGCGGCTCACTGCGCACCTGCGGCGAAAGTTTCACGGTGCGTCCATCCGTCACCACCGGCGCCTCGACGGGTGCGGGTGCCGCCGGAGCAGGCAATTCCCCGGCGGACGGCGTCAGCTTTTCCTTGCGCAGCACCGACAGTTCCGGCTGACCGTTGACCATGCGCAGAACGATAACGTCGCCGGGATAAATCAGGTGCGGATTCTTGATGTCCTGGTTGATCTTCCAGATCTTCGGCCACAGCCAGGGGCTTTTCAGAAAACGGGTAGAGATGTCCCACAGGGTGTCGCCCTTGACCACGGTATACCGTTCCGGATGGTCGGGCTTGAGCTGAACTTCATCCGCCCCGGCGTGGCGGGGCGAAAGCAGGCAAGCGGCAATAATAAGTGAGAGAAAGCCGGATCCTAGTAAGTGTTTAGGCGACATTCGTTGACTTTCCGTGTAATCTGATGACGGTTTTCAGTGTAGTCCATGCCGGCAAGTAACGCCAAGACGGCATGAGACTCGAATTTTCTTGTTATTCAGTAGCATCCAATCTGATAATAATCCAGTTTGGCAGGAAGTAAACCGTACGTTTCTGGCCCGATTAGCATGAGTGTTCGTACCATTCTCCATTACCCGGACCCGCGCCTGCGCCGCCGCGCCAACCCCGTGGTCGCGGTCACCGACGACACCCGCAGGCTGGTCGATGACATGGCCGAAACCATGTACCAGGCCCCGGGCATCGGACTCGCCGCGGTCCAGGTCGACGAACCGTGGCGCATCGTGGTGATCGACATCTCCGAGACCCGCGATCGCCTGCAGGTGTTCATCAACCCGGAAATTACCTTCAGGGAAGGCGAGCAGGAACGCGAAGAGGGCTGCCTGTCGGTCCCTGGCATTTACGAGCCGGTGGTGCGTGCCAACCACATCCGCGTGCGTGCGCTCGATCGCGACGGCAAGCCGTTCGAAGTCGAAGTCGAAGGCCTGCTTGCCACCTGCATCCAGCACGAAATCGATCATCTCGACGGCAAGGTGTTCGTGGATTATCTCTCGCGCCTGAAACAAACACGTATCCGCAAGAAGCTGGAAAAGCAGCAACGGTTGGCGATGTAATTTACAGGGTTCACAGGAATTTTTAGGACTGACAGGACAAAACCAAAAATGAAAATTCCCATTCATGATCCTGTAAATCCTGTTTAATCCTGTTCATCCAGTCTATTTTTTCATTTCATGAACCTGATCTTCGCTGGTACGCCGCAATTTGCCGTGCCCGCGCTCGAAGCGCTGCGCGGCGCCGGCCATGTCATCCGCGCGGTATACACCCAGCCGGACCGGCCGGCCGGACGCGGTCGCCAGCTCACGGCAACTCCCGTCAAGCAATACGCGGAAAGATTCAACATCGAAATCCGGCAACCGGAAAAGCTGCAGGGCGAAGCAGCGCGACTGCGCGCCGACGCGCCCGAGGCGATGATCGTCATCGCCTACGGGCTGCTGGTGCCGCCCGCAATCCTTGCCATTCCCCGCCACGGCTGCCTCAACGTACACGCCTCACTGCTGCCGCGCTGGCGCGGAGCGGCGCCGATCCCGCGCGCCATCGAGGCCGGCGACCACGTGACCGGCGTGAGCATCATGCAGATGGAGACCGGCCTCGATACCGGGCCAGTCCTGGCCGAAGCGTCAACGCCGATTGCCGACCTCGATACCGCGCAGACGCTGCACGATCGCCTGGCGCAACTCGGTGCCGAAACATTAGTCAGCACGCTCGAACGCATGCAGCACGGTGCGGTCTCGCCGACGCCGCAGGACGCGACGCACGCCTGTTACGCCAAAAAACTGCGCAAGGAGGAAGCGCCGATCGACTGGCGCCAGCCGGCCGCGGTGCTGCATCGCAAGATCCGCGCACTCAATCCCTGGCCGGTGGCGAGCACCGTGTGGCAGGGAAAAACCTTGCGGTTATGGGAAGTGGGTCTGCTGGAAAACCAGCGCACTTCGGACGCACCGGGCACCATCGTGCGCGCCGACGCCTCGGGCGTGCGCGTGCTCACCGGCGATGGCGTACTCAACATCACGCGCCTGCAGGCGCAGGGCGGCAAGGCACTGGCCGCGGGTGATTTCCTGAACGGTCATCGCCTGACGGCGGGCGATTGCCTGGGCAATGAACAACAAGACCGCACGGCCGGTTAGGCGCGCGGCGGCCAGGCGCATCAACGCGCGCGCGGCGGCGGCCAGGACCGTGGCAGAGGTCGTCGCCCGTGCACGCTATCTCGACACGGCGCTGGCGCAAACGCTGGCGTCGTTGCCGGTCGCGCAGGCGCGCGACGCTGCGCTGATCCAGGAAATGACTTATGGCGTGCTGCGCTGGTTTCACGAGCTCGAAACCGTCGCGGCGCTGTTCCTGACCAAACCCCTGAAGGAAAAAGATCGCGATATCCAGGGACTGCTGCTCATCGGCCTGTATCAGCTGCGCCACATGCGCGTGGCCAAGCACGCGGCGGTGACAGAAACCGTAGACGCGGCCGCGGCCTTGAAAAAACCGTGGGCAAAAAGTCTGCTGAACGCCTGCCTGCGTTCCTATCTGCGCGAAGAAGCGCGTGCCCAGGCTGCCATCGCAGCGGCACCGGCGGCCGCCTTCAGCCATCCGGCGTGGCTCATCGACGCCCTCCGCGGCGACTGGCCTGAGGACTGGCGGGCAATTCTCGCCGCCAACAACGAACGTCCGCCGCTGGTGCTGCGGGTCAACCGGCACCGGCTCACACGTGAACAATATCTCGCGCGCCTCGCCGGCGGCGGCATTCCGGCCGCGGCGCTGCCGGCGCTGCCGGACGCCATCCGGCTGGAAACTCCCGTGGCCGTCGATGCGCTTCCCGGTTTCGCGCAAGGCGAAGTTTCGGTGCAGGATGGCGCGGCCCAGCTCGCCGCCGTGCTGCTGGATGCGCAGGCCGGCGAGCGCGTGCTCGACGCCTGCGCTGCGCCCGGCGGCAAAACCGGACATTTGCTGGAACGCACGCCGGGGCTCGCAGAGCTGGTGGCGCTCGACCGGGAACCGGCGCGGGTGGCGTTGATCGAAGAGAATCTCGCGCGACTCGGCGTGACCGCCACGGTCGTCACCGGCGATGCCACCGACCCGCGGGCGTGGTGGGACGGGCGACAATTCGACCGGATTCTCGCCGACGTGCCATGCTCAGCCACCGGCGTCATCCGCCGTCACCCCGACATCAAGGTCCGGCGCCAGCCCCAAGACCTGCCTAAACTTCTCGAGACGCAAACGCGCATTCTGGAAAGCCTGTGGCCCTTGCTCAAACCCGGAGGTAAGCTTCTGTACGTGACCTGCTCGATCCTCACGGCCGAGAATGAAAAACAGATGGCGGCGTTTCTGGCGCGCCATCCCGAGGCCGCGGAAGACGGCCTGCCGCTGACCGCCGGGGTGGCGCGCGTCGTCGGCCGGCAGATCTTGCCGGGTGAATCCGGCATGGACGGCTTTTACTATGCGTGTTTGCACAAAAACTAACTGGCGACGCCTCGCCGCGCTGCTCCTGGGACTGGCGGTTTTCGGCCGGGCCGCGGCCGATTTCAAGGTCGCCGACGTGCAACCGAAGTTCGCGGAGCAGTCGCTGGTGCTCTCCGGCAATATCGACCTCGGCCTGAGCTCCCAGGTCGAGGAAGCGTTGTCCAAGGGCATTCCGCTCGAGGTCGTCATCGAAGTCCGTCTTTACCAGTACCGCCGGTTTCTGTGGGACAAGCAAGTCGCCGCCTGGACCCTGCATCGCAGCATCCAGTACCACGCGCTTTCCGGGCAGTATCTGGTGAGTGCGGGCGATCCGGATTCGGAAACCCGCGAGAGCCTGCTCACCCAGCAGGAAGCGCTGAAATCACTCGGCAGCCTGAACGACCTCAGGCTCACGCTCACGAACCACGTGCCTGCTGACAACAATTATTCCGTCGACGTGCGCGCGAGCCTCGATATCGAGGCGCTGCCCACGCCCCTGCGGCCGGTCGCCTACACCTCCTTCGCCTGGCACCTTAACAGCGGGTGGACCACATGGAAGGTGGCGCGCTGAAAGGCGGGGCCGGAGCGCCCCGTGAACGGACCGAAGGCTGGAATCGTTACGTCACCCGCTACGTCACGGGCGTGACACCGCTCGCGGTGCTGTCGGCGCTGCTGATTGCCGCGTTCATCATGATGAACGCGGCGGCGCAGAACTCGGCGCTGTTCGGGCGGCTGTACTCGGTGCTGCTGCTGGTCAACATCCTCGGCGTCGTGCTGCTGCTCGCGCTCATCCTGCTCAATCTGTTCCATCTCCTGGAGCAGTATCGCGCGCGCGTGACCGGCACGCGCCTGACCGTGCGCCTGCTGGTGATGTTCGTCGTGCTCGCGGTGGTGCCGGTGTCGGTGGTGTTCTTCTTTTCGATCCAGGCGCTCAACCGCGGCATCGACAACTGGTTTGACGTGCGCATCGAGCGCGCGCTCGACGACGCGCTGTTGCTCGGGCGCACCGCGCTCGACGCGCTCAAGCAGGACCTGGTCAAGAACACCCAGACCATGGCGGGCGAAATCGAGACCATTTCAGTGACGCGCAAGATCGGCGGCCCGGGCTCGGAACTGTCGTTGCTGAACGCCCTGCGCGAACAATACGCCATCACGGAACTCACGCTGTTCACCCAGGATGGCAAGATCGTCGCTTCGAGCAGCGACGCCAGCCTCGACACCGGCACGCT
>JBLMXN010000078.1:0-2827 GCA_050257795.1 Bacteroidota bacterium | reverse complement strand
TTCTTCCAGTATCTCACCATGATCATGCCGGCGCGCTGGCTCACCGTGATCGCGCGCGAATCCTATCTCAAGGGGGCGACGTTCACCGAAATGTGGGAGCCGTTTGCGGCGCTCGCGATCCTGTGCGCGATCATGGTGCTGCTCGCGACCCGCAAGTTCAAGTCGGACCTCGAGCCATGATGAGCACGCTCGCCGGTTTCCTGGGCAAGGAACTCAAGCAGGCGCTGCGCGATCCGCGCATGCGCATCCTGCTGTTCCTGGCGCCGATTGTGCAGCTCGTCCTGTTCGGCGTCGCGATCTCGAACGACGTCAAGAACATCCACCTGTGGGTGCAGCGCGATTCCGGGGACACCGTGCTGCAGCACGTGTACGAGCGCGCCATCGCCAGCCGCTGGTTCCTGCCCGCCGACGCCGACCGCAACAGTGACCCGTTCGAGCTGTTGCGCGCCGGGAAGATCGACGCCGCCGTCATTCCGCCGCCGGGCGGGCTGACGCGCGCCATCGCGCGCGGCGACGCCGACCTGCAGCTGCTGGTGAACGCCACCAACGTGCTGCAGGCGCAGTCGATCGACAGCTACCTGCGCAGCATCGTCACGCGCGTGGTGGCGGAGGATCTGCGGCTCGAGCCGCCGGAGCCGCCGATTCGTTTCGACACGCGCGTGCTGTACAACGCCACGCTCGAGACCTCGTATTTCATGGTTCCGGGCGTGATGGCCATGCTGATGATCATCAACACGATGATTCTGACCAGCATGTCGATCAGTCGTGAGAAGGAGCTGGGGACGTTCGAAATGCTGATCTCGGCGCCGGTCACGGTCTCGGAGGTGGTATTCGGCAAGACCATCCCGTACATGGTGCTCGGCATGGCCTCTTTGCCGCTGATCCTCGGCGTGGCGGTGATCGGATTCCACGTGCCTATGCGTGGATCGCTCGTGATGCTGGCGATCGCCTCGCTGGCATTCGTGTGCACGTCGGTCGCGATCGGCACGCTGATCTCCACCTTCGCGCAGAACCAGCAGCAGTCGATGATGGGCGGTTTCCTGTTCCTGTTCCCGGCTGTCCTGCTCTCGGGCCTGTTCTTCCCGATCGAGAACATGCCGCTCGCCATGAAGTGGATGGCCTACGTCGACCCCGTGACCCACTACCTGGCGCTGCTGCGCAACATCATGCTGAAGGGCGGGGAACTCGATATCGCGCTGCAGCACGTCGGCATCCTCACGCTCATGGCCGTGGTCTCGGGCTATATCAGTTTCAAGCGCTTCCACACCACGCTGCAATGACCCGGGCTGTCCCGCGCGCCGGACCGGAACGCAGACGCGGCATCAGCGGGTTTTCAGGACGCGCCGGATTTCGCGGTCGGTTTCGCGCTTCTTGAGGTCGGCGCGCTTGTCGTGCGCCTGCTTGCCGCGCGCCAGGCCGATCTCCAGTTTGGCGCGGCCGTGCTTCCAGTAGAGTTGCAGCGGCACCAGCGTGTAACCCTTCCGTTCCACCGCACCGATGAGCTTGTTCAGTTCCGCGCGATGCAGCAGCAGCTTGCGCGCCCGCACCGGATTGGCCTGCACGTGGGTCGAGGCCGAGGCCAGCGGCGAGATGTGCGCGCCGATGAGCCACGCCTCGCTGCGGTCCATGACGACGTAGGCCTCCTTCAGTTGCGCGCGCCCGGCGCGCAGGCTTTTGACCTCCCAGCCCGCGAGCGCCAGGCCAGCCTCGAATTTTTCCTCGATGAAATAGTCATGCCAGGCCTTGCGGTTCTGGGCGATCGCGGGACTGTGCGCTTCTTCTTTTTTCTTACTCATGAGTGGTGTCGCGCCGGGGCGCCGGAATTGCCGTGGGTTGTGGCCTATTCTTAAATATAAGGAATCGATATCGTGAGGATGCGCGTGATGCGGTTTGTCGGTGGACGCCCTGCGCCGAGTATGCCACATTCTCGCCCCGTGCGAGAAAAACACGGTTCCGTTCCGGCGGGCAGATTGCGATGATACCGACCCACAAGCACCCGGCGCGCCGGGACCCCCTGCGCAGCGGCAGAAAAACCGTGTACGAGCGCTGGTCCTCGCCGCGCATGTTCGTGCTCGCGGCCGGCGGCGCGGCAATCGGTTTCAACAATTTCTGGCAGTTTCCCCAGCTCGCGGCCCAGTACGGCGGCGGCGCTTTTGTCCTGGTTTATTTGCTGTGCGTGCTGTTCCTCGGCGTGCCGATGCTGATGGCGGAATTCGCCATGGGGCGCGCCGGCAAGGCCTCGCCGGTTGCGACGTTCCGGCTGCTCGCGGGCCGCGTGCGCGCCGATTCGCTGTGGCAACTGGTCGGCGGCATGGGCGTGCTCGCGGTGTTCCTGATCCTGTCCTACCTGAGCGTGATCACCGGCTGGGTCATCGCCTTCGCGCTGCGCGCGGGCCTCGGTGTTTTCACCGGGCTCACCGCCGATGGCATGAACGCGCAGTTCGCGCAGCTGGTGAAGGACCCGGAGAAGCAGTTGTTCTGGCACACGCTGTTCATCTCCATGACCATGGTCGTCGCCGGGCGTGGCGTGCGTTACGGTCTCGAGGCAATCGCGCGTTTTGCGGTGCCGTTGCTGTTCATCCTGTTGCTTGGACTGACCGCCTATGCCGCCACCAGCGACGCCTTTGCGCACGCCGCGAGCGTGCTGTTCATGCCGGATTTTGACAGGCTGTCCACCGACGGCCTGCTGGCCGCCCTGAGCCAGGCGTTTTTCAGTCTCGGCTTGGGCGCCGGCGCGATGCTGATGTACGGCGCTTACCTGCATGCCGACGCGCGCGTCACGCGGCTGTCGTTTTATGTGGCCGGGATCGACACCCTGACCAGCCTG
>JBLMXN010000077.1:0-6791 GCA_050257795.1 Bacteroidota bacterium | reverse complement strand
GCAAGGAATTGTCGCTGCTGATGGTGTACCAGGCGCTCGGCACCTTCGACATCGGCGCGCATCTCGACTGGGTGCAGATCATGACCTTCCTGATCTTCCTGACCTTCTACTTCCCGTGCGTCTCGACCTTCGCGGTGATGCTCAGGACCCTCGGCCGGCGGCAGGCTCTGGCGTCGGTGGCGCTGTCGGTCGGGGTGGCGCTGCTGGTGAGCGGGATCGTGCGGTTCGTGCTGCTCGGGGTGCAGCTCGCCGGCGTCTGAAGCCGGTTACAGTCCGCGCGCCGCCCGGTACAGCAGGAACAGCGCGAAAACGAAAAAGATCACGATCGGCATCAGCGCCCCGATGGCGGACGGGACAGCGTACAGCACGCCGAAGTAACCGAGGCTCTGGTCGACGATGATGAACGTAAGCCCCAGCATGATGCCGATGAAGATGCGCTGACTCATGCCGCCGCTGCGGATATGCCGGAACACGAACGGCGTGGCCAGCAGCATCATCACCAGGGTCGCGAGCGGCATGTAGATTTTCTGCCAGAACACGAGTTTGAAATTTCGCGTGTCCTGGTTGTTGCTCTCCAGATGACCGATGTAATAGTACAGTTGCTGGATCGAGAGCCCGTCCGGATCAACCGCGAACAGCGACACCACGTCGGGCGTCATGGCCGAACGCCACTCTTCCTTGTCCATGCGCTGGATCTGCACCGCCTCGTTGCCGATGATGTGGCTCTGGTTGACGTCTTCCAGGCGCCATTTGTCGCCGTCGTACCAGGCGCGCCGGGCGTAGGTTTGCGAGCGCAGGTGCGAATGGTCGTCGAAGACATAGACGTTCATGCGCAGCAGGCTCAAATCGGGCAGCACCTCGCCGATGTTCACGAACGACGTCCCGCTACGCAGCCAGATGCCGGAACTCTTCTGCTCCAGCGCCTGCGCCAGCGCCTTGGCGCGGCCGGTCTGGGCCAGGTTCTCCGACACCGGGACCACATATTCGCCCACCAGAAGAATCACCACGGCGAACACCAGGCCGATTTTCATGACGGCGCCGACGATGCGCCCGATCGACACGCCGGCGGCGCGCATGGCAATCAGTTCAGAGTTGAGTGCCAGCGTCGACAGGCCCATGATCGTGCCAATCAGCGCCGCGATCGGCGACAGGTCGTACACCTGCCCCGGCTGCTTCAGGAGCACGTATTTGAGGAGCGCGAGCGCGCCGAAATCGGCCTTGCCGTAGTCCTTCAGGGCGTCGATCAGGATGAAGAACACCGCCAGCGCCACCAGCATGTTCAGCACCAGCAGCATGCTGTAGAGCACGTGGCGCGCGATAAGCTTGTCGAGCAGCGTGAGCATGGTCAGTTCCTGAACCACGCCGGCAGGGTCATCATCGACCGGTTACGCGCGCGCTGGCGCAGCAGATAGAACGCCACCAGCGCCATGCCCCCGTGCACCCACCACAGGCCGGCGAGCGGCGGCACGCGCCCTTTCTGCAACATGGTCTCGCCGATGCTGAGCAGATTGGAATAGATGAAATAAACCACGATCGCGACGAACAGGTTCGACATCCGTCCGCGGCGCACGTCGGTGTATGCCAAAACCACCGCGTACACGGCGAGCACGAACAGGGCGATGGTCTTGCCGATACGCCAGTGCAGCTCGGCGTTGACGTCGGGATCGGCAACCTGCCTGAGCAGGGCCAGGGTCGGCAGGCCCGCGGTCGGCACCGGCGTCGCTTCGACATTTTTCGGTTCGATGCGCAGGTTATAGACGTTGAACTCCAGAATGCGGTAATCGGCCATCCCCGGCTCGCCGTCGTAGAGCGTGCCGTCGTGCAACGCGAAGAATTTGTCGCCGGTCTTGGGATCGGTGAACGGATGACCCGATTTCGCGACCAGCACGCCCTGCCGGCCCTGCTCGAGGCTGCTCACGAATACGCCTTCGAATTTGCCGTCCGGTTCGATCTTTTCAGCGTATAAAATCCGGTTCCTGCCCGCGAGTTCGGTGAACACGCCGGGCGCGACCAAGGTGGGTTCGGATTGACTGGCGGTCTGGCTCTTGATGTTCTCGATCATCCGGGTCGCGAGCGGTGTGAGGTAAAACGCCCAGAGCGACACCACGACCGTGAAAATCAGCCCGAGCCGCAGCACCGGCCGCAGGAAGTGCAACAGGCCGACGCCGCAGGCGGCGAGCACCGTCATCTCGTTGTCACGGTACCAGCGGGACAGCGTCAGCAGCACGCCGAAGTAAAACGCCAGCGGCAACAGCACGTCGAGCCTGGCGAGCGTCTGGAAACCGAGCAGCAGGAACACGACCTGCACGGGCTGGTCGCCGCGCGCGGCCCGGCCGAGCAACAGGGTCATGCTCATCAGCACCATCACCACCAGCAGCACCACGGCGATCGCCAGCGTGGTGCCGGCGGCTTCGCGGTAAAACGCCCGGTCAATGATCAAGCCGCGGACCGACACGGGTATTTTGACAAGGGGCGAGCAAACATTGGAAAATGCGGCTCGATGGCCGGACTTGAGGACAAGCAATCAAAAACACCGTCTTTTTCCGCACAGTCATCTCTAAGGACTTGATTGCCAAACGGAACCATGCGCCGGAACTCGCAAAAATATACCATACCTCCCCGCCCGGGGAGTGAAATAAATTAGGGGAACGGCATGGAATTCATCGTCAAGAGCGGCACACCCGAAAAACAGCGCAGTGGCTGCATCGTGGCCGGCGTATTCGAGACGCGCAAGCTCTCGGCCGTGGCGCACCAGATCGACGAAGTCTCGGGCGGCGCGATCGCCGCCATCCTGCGGCGCGGCGACCTCGACGGCAAGTCCGGCCAGACGCTGCTGTTGCACAACGTGCCGAACCTGCCGAGCGAACGCGTGCTGCTGGTGGGTTGCGGCAAGGAAAAGGAATTCAACGAAGGCCGTTACCGGGAAGTCACCGCCAGGGCGGTCGGCGCGCTGAAGGACACCGGCGCGACCGAGGTCACGTCCTATCTCACCGAACTCGAAGTCAAAGGCCGCGACATCGCCTGGAAAGTCAGGCACGCGGTCGAGGTCACCGAGGCCACGCTGTATCGCTTCGACCAGCTCAAGAGCAAACCGAACAACAACCGCCGCGCGCTCAAGCGCGTGGTGCTGGCGGTGCCGAAGCGCAGTGATCTCGGGCCGGGCGAACAGGCGATCCGGGAAGGACTCGCGATCGCCGCCGGCGTGAAGCTCGCGCGCGATCTCGGCAACCTGCCCGGCAACATTTGCACCCCGACCTATCTCGCCGAACAGGCCGCCGAGCTCGGCAAAACATACAATCTCAAGACCACGATTCTCGAAAAAGAGGACATGCAGAAGCTCGGCATGGGCGCGCTGCTGTCGGTGGCGCGCGGCAGCCGCCAGCCGCCGAAGCTGATCGTGCTCGAATACCGCGGCGGCAAGGACGACGAAGCGCCGGTGGTGCTGGTCGGCAAGGGACTGACGTTCGATGCCGGCGGCATCTCGATCAAGCCGGCGGCGAGCATGGACGAGATGAAATACGACATGTGCGGCGGCGCCTCGGTGCTCGGCGCGCTCAAGGCGGCGGCGGAAATGAAACTGCCGCTGAACGTCGTCGGCATCGTCCCGAGCTCCGAGAACCTGCCCGACGGCGACGCCAACAAGCCCGGCGATATCGTCACCAGCATGTCCGGCCAGACGATCGAGGTGCTCAACACCGACGCCGAAGGCCGGCTGATCCTGTGCGACGCGCTGACCTACGCCGAACGCTACAAGCCGGCGGTGGTGGTGGACGTCGCGACGCTGACCGGCGCGTGCGTGATCGCGCTCGGCGCGCACGCGAGCGGCCTGCTCGCGAACAACGATCAGCTCGCGCGCGAACTGATCAGCGCCGGCAAGTACACCCACGACCGCGCCTGGCAGCTGCCGCTGTGGGACGACTACCAGAAACAGCTCGACAGCAACTTCGCCGACATGGCCAACATCGGCGGACGCGAGGCCGGCGCCATCATCGGCGGCAGCTTCCTCGCGCGCTACACCAAGAACTTCAGGTGGGCGCATCTCGACATCGCCGGCACGGCCTGGAAAACCGGCAAGGAAAAGGGCGCGACCGGCCGGCCGGTGCCACTGCTGGTGCAGTTCCTGCTCAACCGCGCCAGCAAGGACGGCGCGGAAACGGCATGACCCGGGTCGATTTTTACCTGATCGAGAGTGCCGCCGACCACGGCACGGACCTCGCCGTCTGCAAGCTCGCGCACAAGGCCTTTCTTCTCGGCCACCGCATCTATATCCTTACCGGGCATGACGAGGACGCGCGGCGGCTGGACCGGCTGATGTGGACGTTCAGTGCCGGGAGCTTCATTCCGCACGCGACGGGTTCGGAAAGCGGGGACGCCGACTGGCCCGTGCTGATCGGCCGTGACGCTCCGCCGGCGGCGCACGAAGACGTGCTGATCCAGCTGGCACCGAAGGTGCCGGAATATTTCAGCCGCTTCCAGCGCGTGGCCGAAATCGTGGATGGCAGCGAGGATGGCAAGGCGCAGGCGCGCGAACGTTTCCGTTTCTATCGCGACCGCGGCTACACGCTGCAGACGCACCAATTATCACTGGACTACCGTGGGGATGGACCATGACCACGTACGATCCGTCGAAATACAAGCACAAGCCCTCCCCCAAGCACACGCTCGAGGAGGTTCTGAAGTCGCTGCAGGACCTGATCCGTAACGACCTGCTCGACGCCAAATCCGCCGCCGCCAAATCGGAATCCGTGCCGGTCGCGGGTGACGCCGCAGGCGGGTCCGACCGGGCGAGCTTGACGCTGGAAAAATCTCCCTCGGAACCCGCCGTACCGGCGCGCGAGGACTTCGCCCCGACCACGCCGGAATCCGGCCCGGTCAACCTGAACGCCGTCGTGCGTTCGCTCAAGGATCTCATCCACAACGAGCTCGATACCGGCGAGGCATCCGCGCCGGCGACGGCCGCGGAACCCGAGTCCATCGAAGCGCCGCCGCCGTTCGGCGCGCGACACGCGCCGGCGGACGCGGACGAGCCAGCGCCGGAAGAATACACGCCGGAAGCATTTGCGCCGCTGGATGAGGAGTTGACGCTGGATGAAACCGCCGCCGCGATAGCCGCCACGCCGCCGGCAACCGCCCTGCCGGAACTGCCGGGAGACATCGAGCAGGAATTGATCGTTGAACCAGAACCTGAACCCGCGCCAGCGCCGTCGGTGAAAACAGAAAATACCAGCACGGAAAATAAATCCGCCGTGGCAACACAACAGGAACTCCCGTTCGATGTCCCGCCTGCGCCGGTCGTGGAGGCGAGATTACCGCCGCGGGAACCGGCGCCGGTGTCGGCACCGCCATCCAACTCCGAACCGGCGGCAGCCGCCGAGGCAGTGACACCGGAGAGCGCCAACCTGGCTCCGACCCCGGCTTTGCCGGCGGAACCGGATACGGCTTTGCCGACGATAGAAGTCGAAGAGGATTTCGGTGCCGCCGCCTACTTCGAAACGGCGCCTGAATCCACCACGACCATCGCCCCGGAAATTCAAAATGGCGCGGCTGGCACTGGCAAGATAGCGGCGACACCCGAACCTGCGCCATCCGACACACTTTTACCCCAAACAAAAACCACCCTGGAACTGGCCACCGAGCCGAGCGCGGAGAACCCGCTCATCATGCCGTCGGTGGATTTCGCTACCGTGGACCTCCCGCCACCACGGGCGGAAGTTTCCGCGCCGCCGGCCGGTGACACGCCGTTACCGGACAGCGAACCACCGGCACCGATTACCGCGGCGCCCGCGGCAGCGCCGCCCGCCGCGGAAGCCAAAGACGGATTGGATGCCGAACCGGTCAAGCTCAAGCCGCAAGATGCCACGACACCCTCCGCGGACGTCGCGGCCAGGCCCGAAGAAACGACTGAACCGCCGCCACCGGCGGCAGCCAACCCCCCGCCGTTCAATCTCGACGATATCCCGGTGCTGAAGGAGGTGGTCGCCCCGCCTGCGGGCAGCTCCCTGCTCACCGAACCGCCAGCCGCGCGCACGCCGCCTCCCCGGCCATCCCCGGATCGCGCCCGCGATCTCGTGGTCCGCGCCGTCGCCAAGCTCAATGTCGAGATGCGCCGCACTGGCGGCATCGGGCTCGACACCAAAACCATCCTGCGCCTGCAACAGCTGATCCGCGAAGAGCTCGAAAAGGACGGCGAAAAATAGACTGTCCGGCGCGCCGTCCTCGATCAGGGCGCCAACGCTGTTCCGCCGCCTGCCCGGGGCAATGAACAACCCCACCTTTTCGCGGCAGTCTGTTAAAATCCGGCCCGTTTTCACGTTTTGCGCCTGCATGAGCCATAAACACCCCAATCCCGCCGACGGCGCCAGCGCCGCCGAAGAAGCCCTGAATAAATCCTACGATCCGCACGCGATCGAGAAGCGGATTTACGATACCTGGGAGCGCTCTGGCTATTTCGCGCATGAAGATCGCGGCGATCCCTACTGCATCATGATCCCGCCGCCCAACGTCACCGGCAGCCTGCACATGGGACACGCGTTCCAGGACACGCTGATGGACGCGCTCATCCGCTATCACCGCATGCGCGGCGACAATACCCTGTGGCAGGCCGGCACGGATCACGCCGGCATCGCCACCCAGATGGTGGTCGAGCGCCAGCTCGAGGCCGAAGGCAAGACGCGCCACGATCTCGGGCGCGAGCAATTCGTCAAACGCATCTGGCAATGGAAGGCCGAATCCGGCGGCCGCATTACCCAACAACTGCGCCGGATGGGAGCCTCGCTGCACTGGTCGCGCGA
>JBLMXN010000076.1:0-4232 GCA_050257795.1 Bacteroidota bacterium | reverse complement strand
GGGCCGAAATGACCAAATTTGTCTTTGTGACCGGCGGCGTGGTGTCCTCCTTGGGCAAAGGAATCGCCTCCGCCTCCCTGGCTGCCATCCTGGAAGCGCGCGGCCTCAAGGTCACCCTCCTGAAACTCGATCCTTATATCAATGTCGATCCGGGCACGATGAGCCCGTATCAGCATGGGGAAGTCTTCGTGACGCAGGACGGCGCCGAGACCGATCTCGACCTCGGCCATTACGAGCGCTTCGTGCGCACCACGATGACCAAACGCAACAACTTCACCACCGGCCGGATTTACGAGAACGTCATCCGCAAGGAACGCCGCGGCGACTATCTGGGCGCCACCGTTCAGGTGATCCCGCACATCACCGACGAGATCAAGCGCTGCATCCAGCAGGGCGCCAATGACGCCGATGTCGCGCTGGTGGAGATCGGCGGAACCGTCGGCGACATCGAATCGCAGCCGTTCCTCGAGGCCATCCGCCAGATGGGCGTGGAACACGGCCAGAGCAACGTGGTGTACATCCATCTGACACTGGTGCCCTATATCGCCGCCGCCGGCGAGCTCAAAACCAAGCCCACGCAGCACTCGGTCAAGGAATTGCTGTCGCTCGGCATCCAGCCGGATATCCTGCTGTGCCGCGCCGAGCGGCCGTTGCCGGAGGACGAGCGCCGCAAGATCGCGCTGTTCACCAACGTGCCGACACGGGCGGTGATCTCGGCGATCGACGTGGACAACATCTACAAGATCCCGCGGCTGCTGCACGAGCAGGGGTTGGACGAGATCGTCGTGGAAAAACTGCATCTCAATGCGCGCAAGGCCAACCTGTCCGAGTGGGACAAGGTGGTCTATGCCATGGAACATCCGACCGAGGAGATCACCGTGGTCATGGTCGGCAAATACATGCATCTCACCGAATCCTACAAGTCGTTGTCCGAGGCCCTGAAGCACGCCGGCCTGCACACGCTGACGCGCGTCAACATCCGCTACGTGGATTCCGAGCAGCTCGAGACCCACGGTACGGCCGCGCTCGAGGATGCCGACGCGATCCTGGTGCCGGGCGGTTTCGGCGAGCGCGGCATCGAGGGCAAGATCAGGGCCGTCAATTTTGCGCGCACCAAGGGCGTTCCCTATCTCGGCATCTGTCTCGGCATGCAGGTGGCGGTGATCGAATACGCTCGTAACGTCGCGAACCTCAAGGGTGCCCACAGCACCGAGTTCAACCAGAAGACGCCGTATCCGGTGATCGCCATGATCACCGAGTGGACCACGGCGGAAGGCGGCAAGGAACAGCGCAGCGCGGGTGGCGACCTCGGCGGGACCATGCGTCTCGGCGGTCAGGAGTGCAGGCTCATGCCCGGGACGCACGTGCGCGGTCTTTACGCCAAGGATTCCATTATCGAACGTCATCGGCACCGCTACGAATTCAACAACCATTACCGCGACATGCTGCAGGAAAAGGGGCTGGTTGTGGCCGGTACGTCGGTCGACGGATTGCTGGTAGAGATCGTCGAGCTCAAGGATCATCCGTGGTTCGTCGGCGTGCAGTTCCATCCGGAGTTCACTTCCAATCCGCGCGACGGTCACCCGTTGTTCACGGGCTATATCCAGGCGGCGCGCAACCGGCGCGCCCAGGCCGTGCCGCGCCCGTCGCAGGTCGCCGCCACATGATGAAACTTTGCGGTTTCGAGGCCGGGCTCGACCGGCCGTTTTTCCTCATTGCCGGTCCATGCGTGATCGAATCCGAGGCGCTCGCGCTCGACACCGCGGGACGACTCAAGGAAATCGCCGCGAGCCTCGGTATTCCGTTCATTTACAAATCCTCCTACGACAAAGCCAACCGCAGCTCGTCGAAATCGTATCGCGGACTCGGCATGGAACAGGGCTTGGCGATACTGGCCAAGGTCAGGAAACAGATCGGCGTGCCGGTGCTGACGGACGTGCACGAGGCCGAAGATGTCGCGGCGGTGGCGGCGGCGGTGGACGTGCTGCAAACGCCGGCGTTCCTGTGTCGCCAGACCGACTTCATCCGCGCGGTGGTGGCGGCCGGCAAACCGGTCAATATCAAGAAGGGCCAGTTTCTGGCGCCGCACGACATGAAGAACGTCGTGGACAAGGCGGTCGAGGCCGGCGGCCGGGACCGCATCCTGGTGTGCGAACGCGGCGTGTCTTTCGGCTACAATAATCTCGTCTCGGACATGCGCTCGCTGGCGATCATGCGCGAGACCGGTTGCCCGGTGGTGTTCGATGCCACGCATTCGGTGCAGTTGCCCGGCGGGCAGGGGACGCGTTCCGGTGGCCAGCGCGAGTTCGTCCCGGTGCTGGCGCGCGCCGCGGTTGCCACCGGGGTGGCGGGCCTGTTCATGGAAACCCATCCGGACCCGGACAAGGCGCTCTCCGACGGACCGAACGCCTGGCCGCTCGGGCGCATGAGGGAACTGCTGGAAACGCTGAAGGAGCTGGACACCGCGGTCAAGCGTCGCGGTTTCGCTGAAATGTCACTGATGCCGAATTGATTATGAATTTTTGCCGCCAGGACCCAGGGTCGACAGAAAGATCTTTTCACGAATGTTTATTCCATGTCCCGATGTCAACCTGAAGTTCACGTAGGGCGGAATAGGCCGAAGGCCGTATTCCGCCGAATGTGTATCGCCTTGATGCCGGAAAGCATCCGGCGCAATACGCTGCGCTATTGCGCCCTGCGCGCTACGCGCTGACGGCTTGCTTGTCCGGAATGACAGCCTATTCTGATTTCCTGGCGTCCTGGCGGTTTAAAATCAATAATTCCAATCTACCTGCATAACAACCATGTCCGTTATTACCGATATCCATGCGCGCGAGATACTCGACTCGCGCGGCAACCCCACTGTTGAAGCCGACGTCATCCTGAAATCGGGCGCGCGCGGACGCGCCGCGGTGCCCTCCGGCGCCTCGACCGGCAGCCGCGAGGCCATCGAGTTGCGCGACGGCGACGCCAAACGCTACGGCGGCAAGGGCGTCAAAAACGCCTGCGCCAATGTCAACGGAGAAATCCGCAGAGCGCTGCTGGGCAAGGACGCGGACGATCAGGCAACGCTCGACCGCATCATGATCGAGCTCGACGGCACCGAGAACAAATCGCGTCTCGGCGCTAATGCCATTCTGGCCGTGTCGCTGGCCGGCGCACGGGCGGCCGCGGCCGGGTCGAATCAGCCACTGTACCGCCATCTCAACCGCATCGCCGGCGGAGTGCCGATGCAGATGCCGGTGCCGATGATGAACATCATCAACGGCGGCGCTCACGCCGACAACAACATCGATTTCCAGGAGTTCATGATCCTGCCGGTCGGCGCCACCAGCTTCGCCGAGGCGTTGCGCTGCGGGGTCGAGGTATTCCATGCGCTGAAGAAAGTGCTGCACGGCATGAAACTCAACACCTCCGTCGGCGACGAAGGCGGTTTCGCGCCCGATCTCAAGTCGAACGAAGACGCATTACAGGTCATCCTGCAGGGCATAGAGAAGGCCGGCTACCGGCCGGGCGCCGACGTCTGTCTCGGCATCGACGCTGCAAGCTCGGAGTTCAACAAAAACGGCAAGTACGAGCTCGAGTCGGATCACGCCAGCCTGACCGCGGAACAGTTCATCGACAAGCTCTCCGGCTGGGTCGACCGGTATCCGATCATCACGCTCGAAGACGCCTGCGGCGAAGCCGACTGGGCCGGCTGGAAGGCGCTGACGCAGAAGCTGGGTCGCAAAATTCAGCTGGTCGGTGACGACATTTTTGTGACCAACACGGCCATACTTCAACGCGGTATCGCGGAAGGGATCGCCAATTCCATTCTCATCAAGGTGAACCAAATCGGCACCCTGAGCGAAACGCTCGCGGCCATCGCCATGGCGCGCCAGGCCGGCTACACAGCCGTCATCTCGCACCGTTCCGGAGAGACCGAGGATGCCTTCATCGCCGACCTCGCCGTGGCTACCGGCACCGGTCAGATCAAAACCGGTTCGCTGTCGCGCTCGGATCGGGTGGCCAAGTACAACCAGCTGCTGCGGATCGAGGAGGAGTCGGGTTCCGCTGCGGTTTATCCCGGACGCCGCGCGTTTCCCATGTTGCGAGGCTGAGATGTTGCCCGGGTGCAGGCCCGCAGAGCCTGCCCCGGCATGTTGTAAGCCGGGGGCCGGAACCCGGGAAATCCTACAGATGCCCCGGATTGCGCTACGCTCCATCCGGGCTACGACCGACAGGCAGCGCGG
>JBLMXN010000075.1:0-3190 GCA_050257795.1 Bacteroidota bacterium | reverse complement strand
AGCCACTTGGCGTGCTGGTTGAACATCGAGTCGACGATGTGGATGAACGCCTCGTAGCAGGAGAACAGGCCGTGGCGTCCGGTGAGCAGGTAACCTTCGAGCCAGCCCTGGCAGGTGTGCTCCGACAAAATTTCCATCACTCGCCCGTCCGGCGCGAGGCTCTCGTCCTCGGGCAGCCGCTCCGCCATCCAGGTGCGATCGGTCACCTCGAACAGGGCGCCGAGGCGGTTCGAGGCGGTTTCGTCCGGTCCCATGACCCGGAAGTTGCGCGCCTCGCGGTTGAGCTGCATCACGTCGCGCAGGTACGTACCTAGCACGCGCGTCGACTCCGCTTCCGCGCCGCCGGGCCGCGGCACCGTCACCGCGTAGTCGCGAAAATCCGGCAGCTTCAGATCCCGCAAGAGCAATCCGCCGTTGGCGTGCGGATTGGCGCCCATGCGCCGCGCGCCCGATGGGGCCAGTTTCGCCAGCGCCGGCAGCAGCGCGCCATTCTCATCGAACAGCTCTTCCGGCCGGTAACTTTGCATCCAGCTTTCCAGCAGCCGCAGGTGCTCCGGCTTTTCCGCGAGCTCGGCGAACGGCACCTGGTGCGAGCGCCAGAAGCCTTCGGTCTTCTTGCCGTCCACTTCTTTCGGTCCGGTCCAACCCTTCGGCGAGCGCAGGACAATCATCGGCCAGCGCGGCCGTTCCGTCAGCCCGCGGGCGCGCGCCGCCTGCTGGATCGCGCGGATTTCGGCGATCACGCGTTCGAGCGTGGCCGCCATTTGCTGGTGCATTACCTCGGGATCGTCGCCTTCGACGAAATACGGCCGGTAGCCATAGCCGATGAACAGGCTCTCCAGCTCCTCGTGCGAGATGCGCGCCAGCACCGTCGGGTTGGCGATCTTGTAACCGTTGAGATGCAGGATCGGCAGCACCGCGCCGTCGCTGGCGGGATTCAGGAACTTGTTCGAGTGCCACGCGGTCGCGAGCGGACCGGTCTCGGCCTCGCCGTCGCCCACGACGCAGGCGACGAGGAGATCGGGGTTGTCGAAGGCGGCGCCGTAGGCGTGCGACAGCGCATAACCGAGCTCGCCGCCCTCGTGGATCGACCCAGGCGTCTCCGGGGCGACGTGGCTCGGTATTCCCCCGGGAAACGAGAACTGGCGGAACAGCCGCTTCATGCCGTCGGCGTCGCGCGTGACGTTGGGATAGAACTCGCTGTAAGTGCCTTCGAGATACGTGTTGGCGACCAGGCCGGGTCCGCCGTGACCGGGGCCGGCGATGTAGATCATGTCGAGATCGTGCGCCTTGATGACGCGGTTCAGGTGCGCATAGATGAAATTGAGTCCCGGCGTCGTGCCCCAATGGCCGAGCAGTCGGGGTTTCACGTGTTCGAGCTGCAACGGTTCCCGGAGCAGCGGATTGTCGAGCAGATAGATCTGGCCCACGGAAAGATAATTCGCCGCGCGCCACCAGGCGTGGATGTTCCGCAACTCTTCGGCCGAGAGCGGGCCGGCTGGTGTCGTCCTGGTCTTGATTTGGGCCGCGCGTGTCATCGTTTCCATGATCTGCCTCCGCTGAAGATATTACGCCTCGATATTTTGTCGCGCGCCGGAACGCGCCGGCGCCGTGAGCAACCGTTGCACGTCGCGCGCGATGACCAGCTCCTCGTTCACCGGGATCACATACGCGGAGATGCGCGCATCCGCGGCGGAGATGCGCGTTTCGCTCCCGACCGCCGCGCGATTGGCGGCTTCATCCAGGGACAGGCCGCACCATCGCATGCCGTCACAGATGCGGGCGCGGATCGCCGGCGCATGCTCGCCGACGCCGCCGCCGAAAACCACCGCGTCCGCTCCGCCGAGCACCGCGAGATACGCACCGAGATATTTGCGCGCGCGATGACAGAACGCCTGCAGCGCCCGGCGCGCGCCGGCATGGCCCTGGGCTTCGTAACGCAACAGCTCCTGCATGTCCGCGCTCACGCCGGACAGGCCGAGCAGACCGGCGCGGTGATTCAGGCCGTCGCTCAGCGCGTCCGCCGTCACGCCGGAATGCAGCAGCAGGTGCAGCAAGGCGCCGGCGTCGACATCGCCGGGACGGGTCGCCATGATCAGGCCCTCCATCGGCGTGAAGCCCATGCTGGTGTCGACCGGCCGCCCGCCGCGGCTGGCGGTGATGGAACAACCGTAACCCAGTTGCAGGGTGATGATGCGACTGGTCGCCGCGTCCGCGCCGGTGAGGGCGAGCGTACGTTCGACCAGGTAACGATGCGCCAGGCCGTGGAAGCCGTAGCGCCGGATGCCGGACGGCCTGGTCCATTCCTCGGGCAGCGCGTACACCCGCGCCGGCTCCGGCAACGCCGAATAAAACGCGGTGTCGAACACCGCCACCATGGGAATACGATCGCCCAACCGCGCGCGAATTTCGCGCATCACCGCGAGCGCCGGCGGGTTGTGCAGCGGCGCTAGCCGGCTGAGCGACTCCAGGGTCGCGAGCACCTCGTCGGTGACGATCACGGGCGCGCTGAACGCGTCCGCCCCGTGCACCACCCGGTGTCCGATCGCCGCGACGTCGTGGAACGGATTGCGCCCGAGGCGGGCGCCATCCTGCAGCAGATCCAGAATCCAGCGCGCCGCCTCGGCATGACCGTGGACCGCGACTCGCTCCTCGCTCCGCTTGCCATTCACGCCCCACTCGCACGGCGCGGCGGCGCCGAATTGCTGCACGCTTCCCTTGAGCAGGCAGACCGGGTCGCTCGTTGCCGCGCTCTCGAAGAGCCGGAATTTCAGAGAGGAGCTGCCGCTGTTGAAGACCAGGATGCGCACGGGTTGCCTCTAGCGGATATAGGCTTCGGTGGCGTAGCGGCGCATCATGCGATGGCTGTTGAAGAACGAGGCGCTTTTGCAGATCGCGCCCTTCATCACCGCGATCCACGCCGCCTGATCGCCGGCATAGCCGTAATACAGGGGCAGGACCACGTGCTCCAGTTTGTCATAAAGCGAGACGGCGTCGACGACATCCGCGGGTTGCGCCGAATCACCGATCGCCCAACCGGTCACACCCTCGACGCAGCCTTCGATCCACCAGCCGTCCAGCACCGAAAGGCTCGGCACGCCGTTGAAGGCGGCCTTCATGCCGCTGGTGCCGGACGCTTCCAGCGGTTTCAGCGGCGTGTTCAGCCACACATCCACACCGGCCACCATCG
>JBLMXN010000074.1:0-55108 GCA_050257795.1 Bacteroidota bacterium | reverse complement strand
CGGAACTGTCGTTGCTGAACGCCCTGCGCGAACAATACGCCATCACGGAACTCACGCTGTTCACCCAGGATGGCAAGATCGTCGCTTCGAGCAGCGACGCCAGCCTCGACACCGGCACGCTGCTGCCGGATCGGCCGAACGACGCGATCCTGGCGCAGGTGCGCCAGGGGCTGGTCTACGCCAACCTCGATGCCATCGGCAAATCCGGGCTACAGCTGCGCGTGGTGGTGCCGGTGCACCCGCGCGAGGTCGGCGCCCCCAACCGCGCGCTGCAGGCGCTGCAGGCGCTGCCGGCGCGCTACGCCAAGCTTGGGGAATCGGTGCAATCGGCGTTCGCCGATTACGAAAAACTGGTGTACCTGCGCGGACCGCTCAAGTTCGGGTTCACGCTCACGCTGTCGCTGATCGCGCTGCTGACGCTGCTGATCGCGGTGTGGGCCGCGATCTTCTCGGCGCGGCGGCTGGCGGCGCCGATCCGCGAGCTCGCTGAGGGCACGCGCGCGGTGGCGCAGGGCGATTACCAGAAACAGCTGCCCGTCACCAGCCATGACGAGATCGGCATCCTGGTCGAATCCTTCAACGACATGACGCGGCGCATTCATCGCGCGCAGTCGCAGAGCAAGCGCAGCCAGCAGGAGGCCGAGATCCAGCGCGCCTACCTCGAAACCGTGCTCGGCCACCTGTCCTCCGGCGTGCTCACCTTCAACCAGAGGCTGATGCTGCGCACCCATAACCCGGCGGCGAGCCATATCCTCGGCGTCGAGCTCAAGGCGCTCGAGCGCAAACCGCTGGCGTCGCTGGCAGAACGCTATCCGCCGTTGCAGCCGTTCGCCGAGTCGATCGAGCAGGCGACCGCCGCCGGAGACAGCGAATGGCGCACCCAGATCGAGCTGCCGGCCAACAATCACAGCCGCACGCTCATGGTGCGCGGCACGCTGCTGCCGTCCTGGCGCGGCAAGCGCGGCGGGTACGTGGTCGTGTTCGACGACATCACCACCCTGATCCAGGCGCAGCGCAACGCCGCCTGGGGCGAAGTGGCGCGGCGCATGGCGCACGAGATCAAGAACCCGCTCACGCCGATCCAGCTTTCCGCCGAGCGCATCCGCCACAAGTACCTGCGCCAAGTCGAGGAGGAAGAGCGCGGCGCGCTCGACCGCGCCACGCGCACGATCATCGAACAAGTGGAGGCGCTCAAGTCGATGGTCAACGACTTCTCCGAGTACGCGCGTTCGGCCCAGTTGCGCTCGCGCCCGGTCGATCTCAACGATCTGATCCGGGACGTCGTCGAGCTGTACAAGAACGAACGCGGGCTCGCGGCCGCCGGCGTGGTGCCGCTGCACGGCGTGGCCGGCCGAGCCGGCCGCAAGGCGCCGCGACCGGTCGCCACCAAGCTCGAACTCGACGCCGAGTTGCCGGTGGTATCGGCCGACCCCGGACGGCTGCGGCAGGTGCTGCACAACCTGTTGCTCAATGCGCGCGATGCCCTGGCCGCCACGCCCAAACCGGTGATCCGCGTGAGCACGCGCGCGGTTGCGGAGAACCTGCATCGTTTCGTCGAACTCAAGGTGCAGGACAACGGGCCGGGTTTTCCGGAAGCGATGCTCGGGCGCCTGTACGAACCCTACGTCACCAGCAAGGAAAGGGGCACCGGGCTGGGGCTGGCCATCGTCAAGCGCATCGTCGAGGAGCACGGCGGCACGACGCACGCGGAAAATCTCAAGGAAGGCGGCGCGTGCGTCACCATACGTCTGCCAGTCGGTGAGGCGGCGCTGGTGGAGGCGCCGCTGCAAAAACCGGTGCACGCGGAGACCAAGGCATGAACCCCGGTTATATTCTGGTGGTCGACGACGAACCGGACATCCGCCGGCTGGTGCAGGAAATCCTCGAGGACGAGCACTACAAGGTGGTCGCGGCGGAAAACGCGCGCGCGGCGCGCGAGGCCGTGCGCAAGCAACGTCCCGACCTGGTGCTGCTCGACATCTGGATGCCGGACACCGACGGCATCAGCCTGCTGCGCGAGTGGGCCACGAGCGGCAATCTGGAAATGCCGGTCATCATGATCTCGGGGCACGGCACGGTCGAAACCGCGGTCGAGGCCACGCGCCTCGGCGCCTATGACTTCATCGAAAAACCGCTGTCCATGGGCAAGCTGCTGCTGACCGTGGAGCGGGCGCTCGAGAACGACAAGCTGCGGCGTGAAAATCTGCGCCTGCGCCGGCAGGCCGAACCCGCCGCCACACTCATCGGCAAGAGCCCGGTGATGCAGCAGCTGCGCGAGAACATCGAACGCATCGCCGCGACCGACGCCTGGGTGCTCATCGGCGGCGAGGCCGGCAGCGGCAAGGCGGTGGCGGCGCGCTACCTGCACGCTCAGAGCGCGCGCAAGGAGCATCCGTTCGTCGAGGTGAGTCTGGCCGCCGTCCCGCCGGCGCACGTGGCGGCGCAACTGTTCGGTCACGAACACAAAGGCGCCGCGACACCCGGAAGCTTCGAGCAGGCCGCAGGCGGCACGCTGCTGTTGAACGAAATCGCCGAACTCGACAGCGCGATGCAGGCGCGCCTGCTGGATGCGCTGGATCAGAAACGTTTCACGCGAGTGAGTGGTCACGAACCCATCGAGCTGGACGTGCGCATTCTCGCCGCGAGCGATCAGGATTTGCAGAAGGCGGTGGATGACAAACGCTTTCGCGAGGATCTTTACTATCGCCTGAACGTCGTGCCGCTGCGCGTGCCGCCGTTGCGCGAACACCGCGAGGACGTGCCGGAGCTGATCAATTTCTACGTCAACTGGATGGCCGACAACGAGCATCTGCCGTACCGCAAGTTCACCACCGGCGCGCTCAACCTGCTGCGCAATTACTCCTGGCCGGGCAACGTGCTGGAGCTGAAAAACCTGGTGCAACGGCTGCTGATTCTGCACCGCGGGGAGGAAGTGACGGAAGCCGAAGTCGAACAGACGCTCGGGTCGCCGGCGCTGGTTTCGGCCGAAGCCTATCCGCCGACCCTGATGGAGATGCCGCTGCGCGACGCGCGCGACCAGTTCGAGAAGGCCTATCTCGAGCACCATTTGAAACGCACCGGCGGCAACGTCGCCGAAGTCGCGCGCCTTTCCGGCATGGAGCGCACCCACCTCTACCGCAAGCTCAAGCAGCTCGGCGTCAACCCCAAGCCACCCAAGGAATAGCCCCGTGGCGATCGTCGACAACCTCGAAGCGATGCTCGCACGCGGCCAGGACAACGCGCTGCTGCGTTACAGCCTCGGCGGCGAATATCTGAAGCTCAATCAATTCGACAAGGCCGCCGAGCAACTGCGTAAAGCCGTCGCGCACGATCCGAAATATTCCGCCGCGTGGAAGCTGCTCGGCAAAGCGCTTGCCGAGGCTGGGCACACGGACGAGGCGATCAAAGCCTACGAGGATGGGATCAAAGTTGCCGAGGAAAAAGGCGATAAGCAGGCAGCGAAGGAGATGTCGGTTTTTCTCAAGCGCCTGCAAAAATAATTTTGCAGGCGCTCACGCTTGCGCCTCGGCGAAAAACGCGCAGGAATTTTCCAGATCGACAAACCCGCGCTGATACTCCAGCATCGACTTCATCAGCAGATCGCACTGCGGCGTGTGCAGCACGCTGTTGAGCCGTGCGCCGTCATCCCACCAGTATTCCAGCACTCCGTCGAAGGGTTGCGCAGAACCGCCGCGCCGCTCCTGCATCAGCTCGTTGGCCGCGACCAGCAGCGTAAGATTTTTCCAGTAGCCCGCGGCGCCGGTGTACTCCACCACCCGACCGATGATGGCGTCGAACTTCGCGTCGTTCCAGTATTGGCGGAACTGCTCGGAGCTCATGCCGGGTCGCTTGCGCATGCAGTTGATGAACCGGATCATACCCTGTCCCTCGGTGGTCTCCTGCCGGAAAGGATAGCCAATAATCCCGGACGGCGGCCGGACTAATAGAAACGCGGCTCGCCTGGCGGGCGCGTCTTGAAGCGCTTGTGCAGCCAGAAATACTGCTCCGGCATTTCACGAACCGCGTTTTCAATTTCCTTGTTCATTCTGGTCGTATCCGCCAGTGCGTCGCCGGAGGGAAAATTTTCCAGCGGCGGGTAGAAGGTGATCTCGTATCCGCGGCCCCAAGATAATTGTCGCGTAACGCAGAGAATTACGACGGCATTCGTCATTTCCGCTAGGCGCGGTAAAACGACAAACGTCGCCGCCGGAATGCCGAAGAACGGCGCGAACACCGATTGGCGTGGGCCGGCGTCCTGGTCCGGCAGGTAATAAAGCGGCACGCCTTTTTTCGTCTGTTTCACCAGCGCCGTGAATGGTTTGTTGTGCTCAACCAAATGTGCCCCAAAGCGCGCGCGCGCGTGATACATAACATGCGCGAGCAGCTCGTTGACCGGGTGGCGAAACACTGATGTCACCGGCCGTTCGGCCGAGGTGCGTATGCCGCCGATGTCGAGTCCGAGAAAGTGCGGCGCAAGCAGAATGATGTTCTTGTTCTCGCGCAAAACCTTGTCGTAATGCTCACGCCCGCGAAAACGCGTGAGGCGCCGCAATCGATATTCCGAAGCCCACCAGCCAATGCCAATATCGAGCAGCGTCTGTCCGAAGGCGCGAAAGTGTTTGCGCGCAATGCGCGCCTGGGCGCGTGGCGACAGCTCCGGGAAACACAGCCGGATGTTGACGTGCACCACATGCCGCCGCGAGGCATGCAGGGCATACAACAACATCCCCAGTGCCCTGCCGAACAGCGCAATGACCGGCAGCGGCAGCCAGCTCACCGCGCGCATGAAGCCGAGACCGACCCAGGTGGGCCAGTAGCGTGGATGAAAATAATTGCTCAGCCGGGTATCAGCCATAAGGCGAGGGCGCGCGGCCCGGGCGCGTCTTGAACAGTTTGAAGGTCCAGAGATATTGCTCGGGCATGTGCCGCAGGCCCTCCTCGATCGCCGCGTTCATGCGCGCGGCGTCGCGCAGGCGATCGCCGGTCGGAAAGTCTTCGAGCGGCGGTTTGAGAATCACTTCATAGCCGCGCCCGCCCGGCAGCAGTCGCGTAAAACACGGCACCACCAGCGCGTCGGTGAGGCTGGCAAGCCGCCCGAGGGTGGCGAGCGTCGCCGTCGGCACGCCGAAGAACGGCACGAACACCGACTGGCGCTGACCGAAGTCCTCATCCGGCAGATAGTAGAACGCCAGCCCCTGCTTGAGTCCGCGTATCACCGGCCGCAATCCCTGCTGGCGCGAGAGCAGAAAACAGCCGAAGCGCATGCGTCCGCGATTGAGCAGCCAGTTGACCACCGGGTTGCGCTGCAGTTTCACCATCGAGAATTGCGCGCGTTCGCGCGCGATTACGGCTCCGCCGAAATTCATGCCGACGCAGTGCGGCGCGAGCAGGATGAGGTTTCGCCCGCGCAAGTCGTGGTAGGTCTCGAGGCCGCGGATATGGGTCTTGCGCAGGATGCGCCGCTCAGAGGCCCAGGCGAGGTACGCCAGGTCGAAATAGCTCTGGCCGCTCACGATGAAATGCCGCCGTAACAGGTTTTCGCGTTCGCGCAGGCTCAGCTTCGGAAAGCTCATTTCCAGATTGATGCGCGCGATGCGGCGGCGTTTCTCATTCGAGATCATCATGAGCAGCCCGAAGCCGGCGCCGACGGCGCGCGACCACGCGAGCGGCAGCGCCGCCGTCGCCCGCAACAGCAGCAGCCACAGCCAGCTCGTCCAGTAGCGCGGCTCGTAACTGCCGCGCGTGTGCTTGAGTGTCAGAAATGAAAGCGATGCGTCCGGTTTGTCGGTCTTGGATCTCTTGTGGCGTGAAGGACTCATCGATTCCGGATGCGCGCCGCCCCGCTTGGCCGGCGCATAATGATTCCGCTCCCTGCTGGATTGGTCTTGGCCTGTGGTCATATTATGACAGGACGAACGGAGCGCAGCGAAGTAGGGCTGGTTTGTCGTCAAGACCATCGGGCGTAGCGAGTAGGGTCACATTAAGGGACGCTGGACAAATACCGCGGCAGTGCCATCATGGCGCTCGAGGATGGCGAGTATCTGCCGGCACGCGAGGTTTGCCGGGCCTGCGCTCTGCCTTTGCCGGAACTGCCAGACCGAAATCGAAGACAACGAAGAAAAGTTGATCTGTGTGAACGGAATGGAAATCATCATGAAACGAGTTTTGTTGCTTTCATTAGCCCTCGGCCTGGCGGCCGTGACCGCGGCGTGTGGCAAAGAAACCGCCACCGCGCCCAAGGAAACCAGCGTCAGCTCCGCCAATAACACCGCCGTTGCGACTAAACAAACCACTGAAACCACTGCGAGCGCCAAACTCGCCGACACCGCCGCCGGGGAAACCGGCAGCACGCGCACCGCCGTCAACTTGATGGCCGGGCCGTACAGCGACGCCAAGCCGGCCGGACAATTACCGCAAAACACCACGGTGCAAATTCTCGAACGCCGCGGGGGCTGGATGCGCATTTCGGGCAAGGGCAAAACCGGCTGGGCCAAGCTGTTCCAGGTGCGCACCGGTACCGGTCCGGAAGCCCAAAAATCCGGCGAGGGTCTGGCGATCCTGCGCAACATCGGCGAGACCGGGCGCTCCGGTTCCCAGGGCATCGTCGCCACCACCGGCATCCGCGGCCTGAGCGCGGAGGATCTGAAAACCGCCAAACCCAATCCGCAGGCGGTGGCGGCGATGGATGCCTATCGTGCGAGCGACAGTACGGCGCGCCAATACGCGCAGAGCGCCGGCCTCAAAGAGAAAAACGTTCCGTTCTTGAGTCAGTAATCTGGAAGCGTTATGAAAATCACTAAATTCATCCTGCTCATTGGCGCGCTCGCACTGACCGCCCCCTGGCCGGCGATGGCCCTTAAGCTCGACGTCGAGAAGTTGCGCGATGTCGGCGAGAAACTCAAACCGCTGCGCCAGCCGTCCGAAAACGATGAAATTACGCTCGGCAGGGACGTCGCCGCCAACCTGCTGGGGGCCTCACCGCTGGTGGACGACCCGGCGCTGCAAAGCTACGTCAACAAGGTCGGCCAGTGGATCGCGTTGCACACCGACCGGCCGAATTTGCCGTGGCATTTCGGCGTGATGGACACTGACAGCGTCAATGCCTTCGCCACGCCCGGCGGTTACGTGTTCATCACCCGCGGCATGCTGCTGCGCATGCACGACGAGTCCGAGCTCGCCGGAGTGCTGGCGCACGAAATCAGCCACGTGATCGCCAAGCACGCGCTGAACACCATGCGCAAAGACAAGCTGACCGGCATGCTGAGCGAAAAGCTCGGCGATTACGCCCAGAGCCGCGGCAAACCGGAGTACGCCAAGCTGGTCAGCGCCGGCACCGAAATTTATGCCCGCGGGCTGGATAAGGCGGACGAATTCGCCGCCGACCGCATGGGTGTCGTGCTGGCCGCACGAGCCGGTTATGACCCTTATGGCTTGCCGGCGGTATTACAGACGCTGGCCTCCATCAATCCCAAGGATGACGCCGTGTCCTTAATGTTCAAAACCCACCCAGACTCGGAAAAGCGCTTGGAACTGGTGACAAACGCCATGGAACGGCGTTTGGACAAATATGCGAGCCAACTCAAGGTAACTGACCGTTTTGAAATGATTATTAAATCCCACTTAGCTAGCTATAAACCCGCCAAAAACAAATAATTAATCCCACTTTGCACATAACTAACAACTAGAACGCTATAATAATGATAAAGTGGGAATATTATTCTTATTTGATACTGCCATTAGACATAAGTGGTTTCATAGCCGTCAATAAACTTGAGAAAATCCTTTTGTGGGTTTTTTCTTGCTCCGAAAGCATGCTTTTCATATGCCTACGCTGACTCGGCATGCGGAAACAGGCGGGGCAGTTGTCCATAATGGCCGGCAGACCGGCACGAGTGGCGAAATCGGCGGTTTGACGCTCGCGTACGTACACAAACGGGCGGATGATGCGCAGGTCGCCGGCATCATTGCGGTAGTGCGCCTTCATAGTGCGCAGGCTGCCACCATAAAATGCGCTCATCAGGAAGGTTTCCGCCAGGTCGTCCAGGTGGTGCGCGAGCGCGAGCACGTTGTATCGCTGTTCCCGCGCCGTGGCATACAGAATGCCGCGGCGCATGCGCGAGCAATAGGCGCAGAATGAATCGCCGCGCATGGTCTTGAGCGCGCGCCCGACGATATCTTGACGCCGGTAGTAATACGGGATCCCCAGGGCCGAGACATAGTCCTGGAGAAACGACGGATCGAAACCGTCGATGCAAGGGTCGACCGTGGCGGCCGCCAGTTCGAAACGCACCGGCGCCTTGTCGTGCAGATGCAACAGGACATGTAGCAGCGACAGGCTGTCTTTGCCGCCGGACAGACCAAGCAGCACGCGGTCACCCGGCTGAATCATGGTGTAATCGGCGATGGCCGCACCGGCGGCGCGCAGCAGCGATTTCGGCGGCCGCGGGCGTGCCATGGAAACGGGCTGAATAGTGGCAGCTAGCATCTGTCTATTATGCCCAATTGGAACGATCCGGGCACGGTCCCGGAGGAGTGAGGGCTATCATGAGCGAGAATGTCAAAACCCTGCATCCCAAAGAAGCCTATGAATTCCTGCAACAACACCCGAACGCCGTGTTCATCGACGTGCGCTCGCACATGGAATACCTGTTTGTCGGCCATCCGGCGGGGGCGATTCACATTCCGTGGATCGACGAACCGGACTGGAAGATCAACCCCCATTTCGTGACCCTGGTGCGCCAAGCCATGCTCGGCGGCGCCACCGGAGCGGCGCCGGTGGTGTTGATCTGCCGCAGCGGGGTGCGCTCGCTCGAGGCCGGCAAGGTTCTGGCCAAGGCGGGCGTCAAGGAGGTCTATAACGTGGCCGAGGGCTTCGAGGGACAGTTGGACGATACCCATCACCGCAGCACCCTCGGCGGCTGGCGCTTTCATGGCCTGCCATGGGAACAGTGCTGACCATCGGCTATTGTGGTGTAATTTACCGGGGATTTGATTAAACTGCGCGGTCCCAATGCAGGCATAACAGGGTGGAGTGACGTACATGGCTGACAGTTACCTTTTTACCTCGGAATCGGTGTCGGAAGGTCATCCGGACAAGGTCTGCGACCAGATTTCCGATGCCGTTCTGGATGCAATCCTGACGCAGGACAAAACCGCGCGGGTCGCCTGCGAAACGCTGGTCAAGAACAACCTGGTGGTGCTCGCCGGTGAGATTACGACGCGCGCCACGGTGGACTTCGATCGCATCGCGCGCGACGTCATCCGCCACATCGGCTACACCGATGCGATGGGGTTCGGACCGGACACCTGCACCGTGCTCACCGCCATTGGTCGGCAGTCGCCCGACATCGCCGCAGGGGTGGACAAGCCGGACCTCGAGCAGGGCGCCGGCGACCAGGGCCTGATGTTCGGTTACGCCTCCAACGAAACCGACGTGCTGATGCCGATGCCGATCACCCTGGCGCACCGCCTGGTGAAACGCCAGGCCGAAGTGCGCAAGCACGGCAAACTCTCGTGGCTGCGTCCGGATGCAAAATCGCAGGTGACCGTGAAATACGTGGACGGCAAGCCGGCCGGCATCGACGCCGTCGTGCTGTCGACCCAGCATGCCCCGGGCATCAAGCACGCGGAGCTCAAGGAAGCGGTGATCGAAGAGATCATCAAGCCGGTGTTGCCGAAAGAGTGGCTGGGCAAAGACACGGAATATCACATCAACCCGACCGGCAGCTTCGAGATCGGCGGCCCGGTGGGCGACGCCGGCCTGACCGGCCGCAAGATCATTGTCGACACCTACGGCGGCATGGCGCGCCACGGCGGCGGCGCTTTCTCCGGCAAGGATCCGTCCAAGGTCGACCGTTCGGCCGCGTACGCCGGCCGTTACGTGGCCAAGAACATCGTCGCCGGCGGGCTCGCCGCGCGTTGCGAGATCCAGATCGCCTATGCCATCGGTGTCGCCAAACCCGTGTCTATCCACGTGGACACCTTCGGCACCGGCGTGATTCCGGATGCGAAGATTGCCGAGCTGGTGAAGCATATTTTCGACCTGCGCCCCAAGGGCATCGTGCAGATGCTCGACCTGCTGCGCCCGGTGTACCAGGCCACCGCCGCCTACGGCCATTTCGGCCGCACCGAAGCCGGCTTCAGCTGGGAGCGTACCGACAAGGCCGAGGCGCTGCGCGAGGCCGCCGGTATCAAGGCAAGGAGCGCCGCCAGCGCGTAATTTCTTCCTGTCACCGCCGGTTTCACGGCGGCGAGGCGTTGCTCTCCGAGGAGCGTTGCAACCCCCAAAGCTTTCACGCTGGGGCCAGGCTCGGAGAGAACGTCAGTTAAAACAACGGCGCTCGCTCAATTCACGGAGCTAGCATCATGAACGCTGTCGTCAATCCGAAATTCTCCGATTACAAGGTCGCGGACATCAAGCTCGCCGACTGGGGCCGCAAGGAGATCCAGATCGCCGAGACTGAAATGCCCGGCCTCATGGCGCTGCGCGAGGAGTTCGCCGCGCAGAAACCGCTCAAGGGCGCGCGCATCTCCGGCTCGCTGCACATGACCATTCAGACCGCGGTGCTGATCGAGACGCTGGTCGCGCTCGGCGCCCAGGTGCGCTGGGCTTCGTGCAACATTTTCTCCACCCAGGATCATGCCGCCTCGGCCATCGCCGCCGACGGCGTTCCGGTATTCGCCTGGAAGGGCGAGACGCTCGAGGAATACTGGTGGTGCACCGAGCAGGCGCTCACCTGGCCGGACGGCAAGGGTCCGAACATGATCCTCGACGACGGCGGCGACGCCACCATGCTGGTGCACAAGGGCATGGAGTTCGAGAAGGCCGGCAAGGTGCCGGAGCCGGAGGCCAACGCCAACGAGGAATGGAAGGTGTTCCTCGGGCTGCTCAGGAAAAGCCTCGCGGCCAACCCGAAGAAGTGGAGCGAAATCGCCAAGGGCATCCGCGGCGTGACCGAGGAGACCACCACCGGCGTGCATCGCCTGTACCAGATGCAGGAACGCGGCGAGCTGATGTTCCCGGCCATGAACGTCAACGACTCGGTGACCAAGTCCAAGTTCGACAATCTCTACGGCTGCCGTGAGTCGCTGATCGACGGCATCAAGCGCGCCACCGACGTCATGGTCGCGGGCAAGATCTGCGTGGTCCTGGGTTATGGCGACGTGGGCAAGGGCTGCGCGCAGGCGTTTCGCGGCATGGGCGCGACCGTGTGGGTGACCGAGATCGACCCGATCTGCGCGCTGCAGGCGGCCATGGAAGGTTACCGCGTGGTCACGATGGACGACGCCGCGAGCCAGGGCGACATCTTCGTCACCGCCACCGGCAACGTGCACGTCATCAGTCACGACCACATGAAGGCCATGAAAAACGAGGCCATCGTGTGCAACATCGGTCACTTCGATTCCGAGATCGACATCGCCTCACTGGAGAAGAATTACAAGTGGGAAGAGATCAAGCCGCAGGTCGATCATGTGATTTTCCCCGACGGCAAAAAGATCATCGTGCTCGCCAAGGGCCGTCTGGTGAACTTGGGCTGTGCCACCGGGCATCCGAGCTTCGTGATGTCGGCGTCGTTCAGCAACCAGACCATCGCGCAGATGGAACTGTTCAACAATGCCAGTAAATATGAAAAGAAGGTGTATGTACTGCCGAAAAAGCTCGACGAGAAAGTGGCGCGCCTGCACTTGAAGAAGATCGGTGCGCGGCTCACGCCGCTCACCCGGGAACAGGCCGACTACATCGGCGTGCCGGTGGAAGGGCCGTACAAGCCGGGTCATTACCGCTATTGACGTAGGCTGGGTTGAGCGCAGCCAGACCCATCGTCACCGAAAAAGGGTTGTTGGGTCTCGGCGCGACCCGCCTCTACCCAACCTACGTTATCTATAAATTCCATGGACTCGCAGAAAAAATTTCCGCGCACCTTCAGTTTCGAGTTCTTCCCGCCGCGCAACGAGGAAGGCCGGGTCAAGCTGCGCGAGACCATGCAGCAGCTGGCGCAGCTCAAACCGAAATTCTTTTCGGTGACGTTCGGCGCCGGCGGCAGCACGCGCGAAGGCACTTACGAAACCGTCAAGGAAATCCAGGCGATGGGCCAGAAGGCAGCGCCGCATATTTCCTGCATCGGCACCACGCGCGCCGATATTCGCGAGCTGCTCGACGGCTACCGCCAGCTCGGCATCCATCACCTGGTCGCGCTGCGCGGCGATCTGCCGAAAGACGCCCCCAAGACCGGTGACTTCCATTACGCGAACGATCTGGTGAGCTTCATTCGCGCCGAAACTGGCGACGAGTTCACCATCGAAGTCGCGGCCTATCCGGAATTCCACCCCGAATCGCCGAGCGCCGAGGCCGATATCCGGCACTTCATCAACAAGGTCAGGGCCGGGGCCAACTCCGCCATCACCCAGTATTTTTTCAACACCGACGCCTATTGGCGCTTCGTCGAGGAATGCGAAGCGCAGGGGCTGGAAGTGCCAATCGTGCCGGGCATCATGCCGATCACGAACTTCAAGCAACTCGCGCGGTTCTCGGACGCCTGCGGCGCCGAGATCCCACGCTGGATACGCCGGCGCCTCGAGGGATTCGGCGATGATCTCGACGCCATCCGCACTTTCGGACTCGATGTCACCACCGAGTTGTGCGACCGGCTCCTGAGCTCCGGCGCTCCGGGTTTGCATTTCTACACGCTCAATCGCGCCGGGCCGACCTGCACCATCTGGGAGCGCCTGGGTCTGTAGGCCAACCACGAATCGTCCCGCCAAGAAAGGCGTTTATGACACCCAAAACCACCGATCCGACCGGACGGCTGCCGAAGGATAAGCCGTTTGCGGCGCGCGCCGTTTTTCTCGGGGAACGCCTGCATCTTCGCGGGCTGTCCGAACCGCAGACGGAACCGCAGGTCAGTCTGGGCCCGCTGGTGCTGCCGGCGGGCGAGGCCGGGTTGGCGGTGCTGTTCCGCTACGGCGCCGCGGTGCTATTCAACCTGACCGAAGCGGAACAGAAAAACTTTCTCAAGGACCTGCGGCCGCGCGTGGAAAACCCGCTGCGCCGGATGGAAACCGAGGACGCGCAACTCTTTATCGCCGGCAAGCAGCCGGAAGGCGTCACGCCGGAAGGCATCGGCGTCGCCGATCTTTCGCTCGCGCGCCTGCAGATCGTGGCCACGGCGCTGGCGCGCAGCGTCGCGCTGGCCTATTACGAAAATGCCATGGCCAGCGCCTTCGACCTGATCGAACCGCTGGCACGGCAACTGGAGCATCCGCGCGGCGGCGGGCGGCGGCTGCGTCAGCTCCTGCGCCATATCGGCGGCACGCTGCTGGTGCAGCACAAAATGACCGGGCGCGTGGAGATCCAGGACAAACCCGACCTGCTGTGGGACCATCCGGAAGTCGAGCGCCTGTACCTGCATCTGGAAAACGAATACGAGCTGCGCGAACGCAACACCGCGCTCGACCGCAAGCTGGCGCTTATCGCCCAGACCGCCGAAACCGCGGTGAACCTGATGCAGAATCGCAGCATGCTGCGCGTCGAGTGGTACATCGTCGCGCTCATCGTGCTCGAGGTGATGCTTTACATCTATGAAATCTGGCTCAGGCATTGACGTGACTGCACGCGCCTGGCTTCTTGTGGCGGCCTGTCTGGCGCCACTGCTTTCCTGCAGCCCCGCCAAGGCGCCGCCGATCGAGCGTGATTACCCGCTGACGAAAATCACCAACCACGTTTACGTCCTCGAGGGTCCGAATCAGGCGCCGAACCGGGAAAACCAGGGATTTTCCAACAACCCGGGATTCGTGCTGGTGCGCGGCGGCGTGGTGGTCATCGACCCGGGTGCGAGCGTGCAGGTCGGCGAGATGCTGCTTAAAAAAATCGCCGGTGTCACCGGCGACCCCGTCATCGCGGTTTTCGATACGCACCTGCATGGCGACCACTGGCTCGGCAATCAGGCGATCAAAGCCGCGTACCCGAAAGCGATCATCTATGCGCATCCGGAAATGATCGAAGCCATCAAGGCGGGCGCGGGCGAGAGCTGGGTTAAAATGATGGACCAGGCGACACAGGGGGCGAGCCGCGGCACCGTCGCTGTTGCGCCGGACCTGGGTGTCGACAACGACGATGTTCTCAGGCTCCACGGCATGAGCTTTCGCATTGTCCACAAGGAGCGGTCGCATACGGGTAATGACATCATGATCGAGGTGGCGCAGGAAGGCGTGATCTTCCTTGGCGATATCGTGATGAACAAACGCATCGCCGTCGGCTTCCCGGAACAGGGAAACATTTCAGGCCAGATCGCTGCGATCGACGCCGCGCTCAAGTCCAAGGCCAGCCATTTCATACCGGGGCACGGGGCGAGCGGCGGACGCGAAATCGCTCTGGCACAACGGGGTTTTCTGGTCATGCTGCACACCGCGGTCAAAAAATACTACGATCAGGGCCTGAGCGATTCCCAAACGACCGGTAAACTGCAGAACGAATTGGCGGCCTACAAGGGCTGGGCCGGTTTCGATCGTTTGGCGCGTGTTGTCGACGCGACCTATCGGGAAGTCCAAGCCGAGTCGTTCTGAGGCGACACACCGTGCACAAGCTTTATCCCGAGATCAAACCTTACGCGACCCATCGGCTGCAAGTGCAGTCGCCACATGAGCTCTATCTCGAGGAGTCCGGCAATCCCAAAGGGTTGCCGGTGCTGTTCGTGCATGGCGGCCCGGGCGCCGGCTGCGAGGAATACCACCGGCGTTTCTTCGATCCCAACGTCTATCGCATCATCCTGTTCGACCAGCGCGGCGCCGGCCGTTCGATCCCGCACGCCAGTCTTGAAAACAACACGACCTGGCACCTGGTCGCCGACATGGAGAAAATCCGCGAACATCTCGGGATCAATCGCTGGATCCTGTTCGGTGGCTCCTGGGGGTCGACGCTTTCCCTGGTGTACGCCGAAACCCATCCGCAACGAGTGCTCGGGCTCATCTTGCGCGGGATCTTTTTGTGTCGCGCCTGGGAAATACACTGGTTTTACCAGGAAGGCGCGAACCGTTTATTTCCCGACCACTGGGAGGAATTCATCGCGCCGATCCCGGAGACCGAACGCCACGACCTGCTGCGCGCGCACTACCGACGCCTGACCGGCGAGGATGAGGTCGCGCGCATGGCAAGCGCCAAGGCCTGGTCGCTGTGGGAAGGCCGTTCGGCCACGCTATTGCCGAACAAGCACGTCGTGGATTTTTTCGGATCGCCGCACGTCGCGCTGTCGCTCGCACGCATCGAAGCACACTACTTCGCGCATGACACGTTCCTCGAGCCTGACCAGATCTTGCGCGATGTATCGCGTCTGAGCGGCATTCCCGGCATCATCGTGCACGGCCGCTACGACGTCGTCTGTCCGATTCAAAATGCCTGGGAACTGGCGCGCGCGTGGCCGGACGCACGCCTGGAAATCATCCCGGATGCCGGTCATTCTGCGGCCGAACCGGGCACCAGCGGAGCGCTGGTCCAGGCCACCATCGAGATGGCCGCGCGCTTCAGAACCACCGATTTTTCCTGATGTCCGTTTACGCGATCGGCGATGTCCAGGGTTGTTATCGGGCACTGCGGGCGCTGCTGGTTGAAATTCAATTCGATCCCGCGCGAGACCGCCTGTGGTTCACCGGCGATCTCGTCAATCGCGGACCGCAATCGCTCGAGGTGCTCCGCTTCGTCCGGGATCTGGACGAGCGCGCAATTTGTGTGCTGGGCAACCACGACCTGCATCTCCTCGCCGTAGCCTCAGGCGCGGCCAAACTTAAAAAGCATGACACCCTGCATGAGATCTTGAGCGCTCCGGACCGGGACGATCTGTTGCACTGGTTGCGAACACGCCCGCTATTACACCACGACGCGGAACTGGACTACACGCTGATTCACGCAGGCCTGTTGCCGTCCTGGGATCTCGCCGAGGCACGGCGCCTGGCGCGTGAAGTCGAAGCGGCGTTACAAAACGACAGTCACGGAGATTTCTTCAAACATATGTACGGTGATCTGCCCGACCATTGGAACGAGACCCTGAGCGGTTACGATCGCCTGCGCGTCATCGTCAATGCGTTCACGCGTTTGCGCTATTGCGATCTCGAAGGGTGCATGGACTTGCGATTCAAAGGATCGCCCGGTATACAACCTGCGGATTTGCTGCCGTGGTTCCAGCTACCCGCACGGCGCAGCCGCAACCTGCGAATTATTTTCGGGCATTGGTCGACTCTGGGACGCTGGCGCGGAGACGGCGTGGTCTGTCTCGACAGCGGTTGTTTGTGGGGGCACACGCTCACGGCGGCGCGGCTCGATAGTCAGCCAATAAATTTCTCAAGCGTCGATTGTCCGCAATACTTGATCCCGCATGACGCCTGAGCAGCACACCTGGGTTTGGCTCGCCGACTTAACGCTCGCCGTGCATGCCGCGTATGTGCTGTTCGTCATCGGCGGCCAAACGTTGATTCTGGCTGGTTGGGTCTGCGGCTGGCACTGGACACGTGACCTGTTGTTCCGCCTGATTCATCTGATCTCCATCGGTTTCGTGCTGCTCGAGGGGTGGCTTGGCGTTACCTGCCCGCTCACGGTTCTGGAAAATATTTTGCGCATGAAGTCCGGGGCCACGGTGTACGAAAGAAGTTTTGTCAGCCATTGGCTGGAGCGTTTGATCTTTTACACCGCGCCGGAATGGGTATTCACTGCTGTCTATACGGTTTTTGCCTGCTTTGTGGTTGTGACCTGGTGGCTTTATCCCCCGATGCGCAAAAAGGGGTGATACCCATGTGCCGCAAAGTGATGCAAAATGGTTACGCCTCCAGATTCCCAGCGAGCGCCAATGACCGCCAGCGATAAACACCAGATTCAGATCGACGTGAGGACGGTCTATCTCCCCGGCCAGTCGGCCCCGGATCAAAACCGCTATGTCTTTGCGTATACCATCACCATTACGAATTCAGGCTCGGTCCCGGCGCGCCTGGTGACGCGACACTGGATCATCACCGATGCCAACGAGCAGACGCGCGAAGTTAGGGGGGAAGGTGTCGTCGGGGAACAGCCCTACCTGCTTCCGGGCACCAGTTTCCAGTATACGAGTGGCACGATATTGGAAACCCCTGTTGGAACGATGCGGGGCAGTTATCAGATGATGGCCGATGATGGAACCCAGTTCGACGCAGAAATACCGGTGTTTACCCTCAGTATACCGCGCACTCTGCATTAACAGCCTGACAACAGATCAGACAGCAAAGTTAATGAAATTAAAGAACTAAGCAGGTATCGGCAACGAATTGAGGCGATTAGATGGCGAACCTACACATCCAGATTACTGACCTGGAGTGCGTTTTTCTCTATGAACTCGCGGCGCGGCTCGACCTGATCGCCCATCAGCGTGGTAAAGACATCCTCCGCCGCGACGACATCATCCACATTCACCTTCAACAATCTGCGCGTTTGCGGATCCATTGTCGTTTCCCACAGTTGCTCGGGATTCATCTCACCCAGGCCCTTGTAACGCTGAATCGTCTGACCGCGGCGGGCTTCGCTCATCAGCCACTCCAGCATGGCATCGATACTCGCTACTTTCTGACTCTTGTCGGCGCGCTGGACAGTGGCCTCGGCGGCAAAATATTTTTCCAAGCGCTCGCCCAGGGCACGCATCGATGCGTATTCCCCTGAGGAAATAAACTCGGCGTCGATCTTCGTGCGCGTCGCTGTGCCATGCTCATGGCGCGTTATGATAAATTCCTGGAGATTGTTGCGGGTGTCGATGCCCATGGTGATTTCATAGCGACGGCCATGATTGATGTCGCTTGTTAACCGTGCCTGTAATTCCTGCGCTATCTTCTCGGACTGTTTTTTGTCCTTCAGCATCTCGGGGTTTAGCCGCGAGAGGTAAATCATGCGCCGCAGCGCTTCAGCGTCATAGCGACGCGCCAAACGCTTTATGGTCTGTTCAACGGCAAGATAGCTGCGGCAGAGGTTCGCCAGTTCAACCCCGCTCACAGCCTGCTGACCGGCCGTTTGCAGCACGGCATCAGCAAGCGCTGCCTCAAGCAGAAATTCCTGAAGCTCGATTTCATCCTTCAAGTAACGCTCCTGCTTTCCCTGCTTGATTTTGAAGAGGGGCGGCTGGGCGATATAGACATGACCGCGACTGATCATCTCCGGCATCTGCCGATAAAAGAACGTCAGCAACAAGGTGCGAATATGTGATCCGTCGACGTCTGCGTCGGTCATTAATATGACGCGATGGTATCTTAACTTATTGATATCAAAATCATTATTTCCTATCCCGGTCCCCAAGGCAGTAATCAATGTAGCGACCTCGGTGGACGCCAGCATTTTATCGAATCGGGCGCGTTCAACATTGAGGATCTTGCCCTTCAATGGGAGCACGGCCTGAAACCGCCTATCTCTTGCCTGCTTTGCCGAGCCACCTGCCGAGTCGCCTTCCACCAAGTACAGCTCGCACCTGGCTGGATCGCGTTCCTGACAGTCAGCAAGCTTTCCCGGTAGCCCAGCCACATCCAGCACACCCTTACGGCGCGTCATCTCCCGCGCTTTACGGGCAGCTTCCCTGGCGCGGGCAGCTTCAACGATTTTGATCGCGATAGCTTTCGCGTCTGCCGGGTTCTCGTCGAGAAATTCGGACAACTTTTCGTTTACGACCGACTCCACCACCCCTTTTACCTCGGAGGAAACGAGCTTGTCCTTCGTCTGTGATGAAAACTTGGGGTCTGGAACTTTTACCGATAAGACAGCGGTCAGGCCTTCGCGAGCATCGTCACCGCTGATTTCGACCTTTTCCTTTTTAGCCAGCCCAGTCTTTTCAATGTACTGATTTAGCGTGCGCGTCATGGCGGCACGTAAACCGGCAAGATGGGTGCCGCCGTCACGCTGTGGAATGTTGTTGGTAAAACAGAAGATATTTTCCTGGTATGTATCATTCCACTGCATGCAAAGCTCAATCGTCATGAGGTCGCGTTCAGCGGCGATGTATACCGGCTTTTGGTGTAACGGGTTTTTGTTGCGGTTGAGGTGCTCGACAAATGCGGCGATGCCGCCTTTGTACTCAAAGGTGTCGTCTTTCCCGCTGCGCTCATCAACCAGTGAGATACGCACCCCGGAATTTAGGAACGAAAGCTCACGCAGCCGTTTGGCCAAAATGTCGTAGTTGAATACGGTATTGCTGAAGATCTTGCTGCTGGGCTTAAAGCGGACGTCTGTACCCGTCTCGCTGCTTTCCCCTGTCGTTTTAAGTGGTGCTTCCGGGTCGCCCAAGCGATATTTTTGCTGATATACCTTCCCACCCCGGCGAATTGTCAGTTCCAGCTGATCGGACAAGGCGTTAACCACAGAGATACCCACACCATGCAAGCCACCAGAAACTTTATAAGAGTTTTGATCGAATTTTCCACCTGCGTGCAGGACGGTCATTACAACTTCTGCGGCGGAGCGCCCTTCCTCGGGGATAACATCGGTTGGGATTCCCCGTCCATTATCAGAAACCGTGACGGAATCGTCGCTATGAATGGTTACGGTGACGCGGTTACAGAAACCGGCCAATGCCTCGTCAATGGAGTTATCAACAGCCTCAAACACCATGTGATGTAGCCCGGTTCCGTCATCGGTATCACCGATATACATACCCGGGCGCTTGCGCACTGCGTCAAGCCCTTTAAGAACTTGAATGCTTGCTGAATCGTATGCAGGCGCTGAATCTTTCTTAGATTGGGTCATTTAGTCGGCGGTCGATGTTTCACGTGGAGCAAAATGCTGTGTGTTTCACGTGGAACGTGGTTCGGCTGGGCATATCTTTAGAGCCGCATTGGCATTATAACGTACTGTGGGTATTGAGTGTCGGGTGATACAAATGTACAGCTGCTATTAGGATCATTTAGCCCGAATATCACCTGATCGGTGTGAAGGGCTGAAATGGCGTCAATCATGTAATTTACGTTAAATCCGATCTCCATATTGTCGCCGGCATAGTCCGTTGCGAGCTCTTCTTGAGCTTCTTCCTGCTCCGGATTATGTGCAGTAACCCGCAGCAACTTATTTCCCAAACTCAGCCTCACACCGCGATATTTCTCGCTGGATAAAATAGCAACTCGCGACAGTGTTTCACGCAGAGTTTCCCGGGGTAGCTTCAGCAGTTTTGACTGAGCGGAGGGGATGACTTTTGTGTAGTCCGGGTAGCGGCCATCAATTAGCTTGGAAGTAAATGCGTAATCCGCGGTTTGCGCCTTAAGGTGATTGGTACCAACCTGAATTTCAATTGCCTCGTCAGTATCATCCAGCAACCGCATCATTTCCTGTATGCCTTTACGTGGAATTATGATCTGTTTCCCGCTCTTGATCCCTTTTTCTATCGCAACCTCACTAACTGCCATCCGATGCCCATCAGTGGCAACGGCACGTATTCGCTTTTCGGTAAACTCCAGCAGGAGACCGTTAAGGTAATACCGTACGTCCTGCTGGGCCATGCAAAAGTGTGTTTGTTCGAGCAAAAGCTTCAGGCTTTTCCTCGGAAGAGTGAGTGCTTGCTCCCATTGTGCAGCCTGTATATATGGGAAATCCGCGACTGGCATGGTCGCTAGGGTGAATCTGCTTTTTCCTGACTTGATGATAGCTTTCTCACCATCTTTTCTGATGGTGATCTCGGCGCCACCAGGTAAAGCACGACAGATATCGAATAGCTTTCGCGCTGGCAGTGTTAAGTCCGTGTCACTGCCTTCGGTTTTTTTAATTGTCGCAATGACCTCAATTTCGAGGTCAGTTCCCGTGAGCGTCATGGAACCGCCCTGTTGCCGCAGCAGTACATAGGAAAGTACGGGCAGGGTTTGACGTTTTTCCACGACACCCGCAACGTAGCTCAGCGGTTTCAGCAGCTCGTCGCGTGTGATGTTTATTTGCATCTGTATTTACCTTAAAGAGTATTTTTGTAGTAGTAATTAGCTATACGGTTTTTTGTGAATAAGGTCGATAGGTGCTTTTTTGTTAACGATTTTTCCTGAAGGCAACCTGTTTGCAACGTGTGTCTGCTGCTGTGAATAAGACGATCGATTTCTGAATAATACCGACTCAACTGGATTCTACAAACTTTATGCACAGCTTAAGCGCCACTTTTGTTCAAGTAGACAGGATTCGCATAAGGTTGCTGTAATCCTCCTCCATCCGCGAATCTTTGGTTTTCAACTCGAGGATTTTTCTGCAGGCGTGCAGCACGGTCGTATGATCCCGGCCACCAAAAGCGTCACCAATTTCCGGCAGGCTATGATCCGTCAGCTCCTTAGCCAATGCCATAGCCACCTGTCTGGGTCTGGCAACCTGACGTGAGCGACTCTTCGAGTGCAGATCGGCAATGCGAATTTTGTAATATTCAGCGACGGTTTTTTGGATGTTGTTAATCGTGACAAGGCGTTCCTGGAACGATATTAAATCCTTGAGGCTATCGCTGACTAATGCGGTATCAACCTGACGTCCAGTAAAGTAAGCGCTAGCTAAGATACGCCGCAGCGCCCCCTCGAGTTCTCTGACGTTTGATCTGACCCGCTTGGCGATAAAAAATGCCACCTCATCTGACAAATCCACGCCTTCGTGTTTCGCTTTTTTGATCAAGATGGCAGCGCGCGTCTCCAGTTCCGGAGGCTCAATCGAAACGATTAAACCCGACCCAAAACGCGATATAAGACGCTCTTCGACACCCACCAACTCTTTAGGGAAGCGGTCAGCGGTAATGATTACCTGTCGCTTAGCTTCATGTAACGCATTGAATGTATGGAATAACTCTTCCTGGGATCGTTCTTTCCCGACAAAAAACTGAATATCATCGATCAGCAATGCATCTAGGTTGCGATAGATTCTTTTAAACTCATTAATCGCATTATGCTGCAGTGCCTTCACCATATCGGCCACGAATCGTTCCGAATGCACATAGGCAATGTTCGCCCCAGGCTTGTGTGTCAGCATCAGATTGCCCGCCGCCTGCATTAGGTGCGTCTTTCCCAGACCAACCCCACCATAAATAAACAGCGGGTTGTAGGCGCCGCCGGGATTTTCACCCACCTGCTTAGCCGCCGCGCGCGCCAGCTGGTTTGATTTTCCTTCAACATGCGTCTCGAACGTCAGGTCGGGATTGAGTCGCCCGACAATCGACGGAGCCTTGGGTATCATGGGTTCAACAATCGCCGCAGCGGTCATTGACGGTTTACCCCCCTGCCGTACCTGACTGCCGACTTCAACCTGAACCTTCAAGACGCCACCGCTGTATTCGTTGATCAGCTCGGCAATGCGCGACAGAAACCGGTCGCGCACCCAATCCATGACAAACCGATTTGGCGCAAGCAGTCGCAGCGTCTGTGCATCCTGGACCGCGTGGAGAGGTCGTAACCAGGTGTTGAACTGTTGCGCGGACAGCTCCTCCTCAAGCCGCTCAAGACACTTGTTCCAAACGGGTGACTGCATTCGTGGATCCAACACTGTACAAAGGGGAGCGGAAGTCTATCCGCTCCGTCTGGAGTTATCCACAGGGATGAATCGTCTTAAGAATATACAGAGAGTTAAACCGATAATCTGTTGACAAACCTTGATAGAAGGCAGTAAGTTTGCCGGCCTTTTGCAGTAACAACCACCGCAGCCACGAAAACAGAGCCCGATGAAACGCACTTTTCAACCCAGCGTAGTCAAACGCAAACGCACCCATGGATTCCGCGCCCGCATGAAAACAAAAGGCGGTCGCCGAGTGCTGGCCACGCGCCGCGCCAAGGGTCGCGCCCGACTGGGCGTGTAATTTGACCAGCGCCCGTTATGGGCTGCCCAAGTCACATCGGTTATTAAAACCGACTGAATACACAGCAACCCAGAAGGGCGGGCAGCGTTGGCGCGACGAGCTTCTCAGGGTTTACGCGGTTCCGAATCCACACTCGTATGGGCGTCTGGGTATCGTGATATCGCGCCGGGTTTCGCCGCGGGCTGTAATACGGAATCGCGTCAAGCGTCATATACGTGAATCGTTTCGGCATAGTCATACAAAACTGTCCGGTTTGGATATTGTCGTAGTGGCGAATCCAACGGCCGCCCAAGCTAGTGCTGAACGCCTGCGAGGTTCATTGCAACAGATGTGGGAGATGGTCGAACAACAGTGCAGAAGATCCTGATCGCACTAATTCGTGGATACCGCTATATGCTGAGTCCCTGGCTGGGGAATCATTGCCGGTTCCACCCCAGCTGTTCCCACTACGCGATCGAGTCAATCGAGAGCCACGGGGCCGTTCGCGGCGCGTGGTTGTCTCTGAGGCGGATTCTGCGTTGCCATCCTTGGCATGCCGGCGGCTACGATCCGGTTCCACCCCGAGTCACCGGGCCAAAGCATGGATAATCAGCGCCTGTTTCTTTTCTTTGCGCTCGCCATGGTCTTGATGCTGATCTGGCAGGCCTGGGAACAACAAAATGCGCCGCTACCAACCAGCACGGCGCCTGTTGCAAGCACACCATCCTCTCCCGGTACGCCCAGCGTACCCACGGCCCCTCCGCAGCCAGGCGCGGAGCGGGCAATCGCTCCAAAGATTGCCGAAGCGCTGCCGCGCGGCATGCGCATTCGGGTCAGCACCGACGTTATTGACGCCGTAATCGATACTGAGGGCGGAGACATCCGCCAACTGGATTTGCGGCAGTATCCGGTCAGCATTGATAAACCCGCTGAGCCGTTCTCGTTGATGCAGGACAAGGGCCCCGAGTTTTATATCGCGCAGTCCGGGCTCATCGGCACCGACGACCCGAACAAATATCCGACCCACAAGGTACGTTTCGCCGCCGAGAAAGACCGGTACGAGCTCGCCGCTGGTAACGACGAATTGCGCGTGCCGCTGACTTGGCGCGCCGCCGACGGTGTGCAGTACACCAAGACCTACGTGTTTCATCGCGGCAGCTATGTGGTGGACGTGGAATTCACCGTGAAAAACGCCAGCCACCAGGAATGGGCCGGCTATTTCTACGGCCAGTTCCAGCGCACGCATGCAGTAGCCAAGCGCGGTTTCTTCGGCGCCACCCCGAGCTACACCGGCGGTGCGATTTATACCCCGGACAACAAATTCGAGAAGGTCCCGCTCGATGAGATGGCCAAGAAGCCGCTCAAAAAAGACGTAATCGGCGGCTGGGTCGCCATGCTCGAGCAGTATTTCGTGAGTTCGTGGTTATTGCCGCCGGACCAGCGCAATGAGTTCTACAGCCGCGTGCTCGACGACAAGTATCACGTGCTGGGATTCAAGAACCTCAACCCCACCAGGGTGGCGCCAGGTCAGACCGGCGTGCTCAAAGAGCGGTTCTACGCCGGCCCCACGGAACACAAAATCCTGAAGACTCTGCCGGAAGGAATGGATCTGACGGTTAACTACGGTTGGCTCACGGTAATATCGAAACCGCTATTTTTGCTGCTCGCAGCGATCCACGGACTGCTCGGCAACTGGGGCTGGGCCATCATTGTGCTCACGATTCTGATCAAGGCCGCGTTTTATCCGTTGTCCGCGACCAGCTATAAATCCATGGCGCAGATGCGCAAGCTGCAGCCGAAGATGCAGGCGCTCAAGGAACGCATTGGCGACGACCGTCAGAAGCTCAACCAGGCGATGATGGAACTGTACAAGACCGAGAAGATCAATCCGCTCGGCGGCTGCCTCCCGATCCTGGTCCAGATTCCGGTGTTCCTCGCACTCTACTGGGTGTTGCTCGAAAGCGTCGAGATGCGCCAGGCGCCGTGGATACTGTGGATCAAGGACCTGTCGGCGCAGGACCCGCACTATGTGCTGCCGCTCGTCATGGGCCTGTCTATGTTCTTGCAGCAGAAGCTGAACCCGCAGCCGGTCGATCCGGTGCAGCAGAAAGTATTCATGGTGATGCCGGTGGTGTTCACCGCGATGTTCCTGTTTTTCCCCGCGGGCCTGGTGCTGTATTGGACAGTGAACAACATCCTGTCGATCGCCCAGCAATGGCGGATCACCCGCGTGATCGAGGGCAAGAAGTAACCGCCGCATCACGCTCGCCGTGATCCCCGCCGATAACCAGGCACGTAGCGCGCACACCATCGCCGCCATCGCGACGCCGCCCGGACGCGGCGGCATCGGCATCGCGCGCGTCTCCGGCCCGGCGGCGCGCCGCATCGCCGAGGCCATGCTCGGTCATCTCCCGCGCCCGCGTCACGCGACTTTCGCGCGGTTCCTCGACGCGGCCGGACAACCCATCGATCAGGGACTGGCGCTGTTTTTCCCCGCGCCGCATTCATTCACCGGCGAAGACGTGCTCGAACTGCACGGCCATGGCGGACCGGTGGTGCTCGACATGGTGCTCGCGCGCGCACTCGAACTCGGCGCCCGCTTGGCGCGCCCGGGTGAATTTTCCGAACGCGCGTTTCTGAACGGCAAGCTGGACCTGGCCCAGGCGGAAGCGGTCGCCGACCTCATCGAGGCCGGATCGGCATCGGCGGCGCGCTCGGCGTTACGATCCCTTGAAGGCGAATTTTCCGGACGCGTGCATGCGCTGGTGGAGGCGCTCACGCGGCTGCGCATGTACGTCGAGGCGGCGATCGATTTTCCGGAAGAGGAGATCGATTTTCTCGCCGATGAGCGCGTGCTGCAGGAGCTCGACGGGCTGACGCGGGAGATCGCCGCGCTGCTCGCCGCGACGCAGCAAGGCGTGCTGCTGCACGACGGCATGACCGTGGTGCTGGCCGGCCCGCCGAACGCCGGCAAGTCGAGCCTATTGAATGCATTGGCCGCGCGCAATACCGCCATCGTCAGCGCCATCCCCGGCACCACACGCGACGTGTTGCGTGAACGGATTCATCTCGATGGCATGCCGTTACACGTGGTCGACACCGCCGGCCTGCGCGAGTCGCGCGACGAAATCGAAACCGAGGGCATACGCCGCGCACGCGAACAGATGGAGCGTGCCGACCGCGTGCTGCTGGTGCTGGATGATGCCGCCGGCGCCGAGGCGACATTGGAGGTTCTGAAACATGTTCCACCCGCGCTGCCGCGCACCGTGATTCGCAACAAGATCGATCTCACCGGCCGTGCGGCCGGTACCACGAATTCCGCGGGCGCCGTCGAGATCGCCTTGTCTGTCAAAACCGGCGCCGGACTCGATGATCTGCGCCAGTATCTGAAGACGTGCATGGGATTCCAGCCGGCAGGCGAGGGCACTTTCATGGCGCGCCGCCGGCACCTCGATGCCATCCGCCGCGCGCAGGACCACATCGCACGCGGCAGGGCGCAGCTCAAGGAAACGCTCGCCGGCGAGTTGCTGGCCGAAGAACTGCGGCTCGCGCAACGGGCGCTGTCGGAGATCACCGGCGAGCTCACGCCGGAGGATTTGCTGGGGCGGATATTTTCCAGTTTTTGTATCGGAAAATAGTCAGAGGCGGAATGCCGCGATGCGTTTTCTCAGCGCGGTGAATTTCCCGCGATCAGGGGTCGCGCGGCCGTAGCGCAGGTTTTCATAAAGATCGGTGATTTCAGAAACCGGGGCCGCCAGGTCTGCGCGCTTGCGCGCCACGCGTTCAGCAAACGCATGTGAACCTTCGCAGGGCGCGCGCTCAAGACCCGCACGCGCGAGCTTGCGACAGAAGTGGAGATAAGCAGCCTGTGCCGGGTCAATGGATTTTCCCGGTCGCCGGAGCGGCAACGCGTAGAGCAGGGTAACCAGCAACACGCCGCCGAACGTCAGACCGAGCATGCGGTTCCAGGAAATATCCACCAGTCCGAGTGACGCGAGGAACCGCTCCTGGCGTTCCTTGCCGTAATCCACCACCCAGCGATACCACGTGAGATTGGTGAAATCCCAATACCAGCGTGCCTGGCGCACCGCGCGTTCAAGCCAGTCCAATTGCAACGCGCGCAGCACCGCGTCGGTCGGCAGGCTCCCGAGCGCAACCCCCTGTTCCTCCAGACGGCGCACGGCGTCGATGCCCAGTTCCACGCGCTCCGGGGCGACCGCCGCGGTCGGGTCCATGCGCACCCAGCCGCGCTCGGGCACCCAGATTTCCGCCCACGCGTGCGCGTCGGATTGACGCACGATGAGATAATTGCCGGCGGCATTGATCTCGCCTCCGAGATAACCCACGACCACACGGCTCGGCACACCGGCGGCGCGCATGAGCGTGACGAAGGCCGAGGCGTAGTGTTCGCAAAAGCCGCGACGCGTGTCGAACAGAAATTGATCCATCGGGTCGTCGCCGAGCAACGGCGGGTTGAGCGTGTACACGAAATTTTCCCGGCGAAAATAGTCGAGCGCCGCTTGTGCCACTTGAAACGGACCGTGACCCTGGCGACTCCATTGTTCGGCCAGCGCCCGCACCCGTCGGCTCAGTCGCGATGGCAGCTGCAGATCGCGCGCCCGTTCTGCGGCGTCGAGCGAGCCGGTGCGGTACCGGAGATAGGACGTCAGCGCGTAGCTGAGCCGTTCCCGGATCGGTTCGTTGTGTACCAGGGTGAAGTCGGATTTCAGTCTGGCGCCCTTCGGTGCGCCGGTCGGCAGGCCCAGCACCGGCATCCAGGGTTTATTGCTGGGTTCGAGCGTCACCTGGTAGCGCTGCGGTTCGCCATGCGGCTCAAACGGAATTTCTCCGGTGGTGGATGCCGGAATCCGGTTCCAGCCGCGTCCATCCGTTTGCTCCAGCACCAGGCCGCGCCAGTACAAATCGCGCATGGGCGGAAGCACGCCGTCGAATGTCGCGCGGAAAGCAATCTCGGAAGATTGGCTCAGACTGCGGATGCTGCCCGGCTGGATCGCGTCCGGCATGCCGGTCAACCCGCTGTAGGCGTCGGCCGGCAGACCCCAGAGCGTGCCGCTGATGCGCGGGAACAGCAGGTACACGATGACCATGAGCGGCAGCGCCTTGACCAGCATGACGCCGGACAGACGCAGACGCTGCGGGATGGCCAGTCCCGTCGGCTGAATCAGGTGAATCAGTGCCGCGGTGCCGACCGTAACCGCCAGCAGCGCCCAGGCACCGAGCCACAACGCCTGCGAATAGAGAAAGCTCCCCAGGATCACGAGATAAAACAGGAACAGGCTGACGATGTAATCGCGCGCGCTTTTGATTTCGAGGAACTTCAGACCGAGCAGCGTGACCAGCAGCGCCATGCCGGGATCGCGCCCGAGCAGGGTGTGGTATTGCCGGAACACCGCGACCAGGATCAACAGCGTGATGGCGGTGCGCAGCAGGCGGCCCGGGCGCGGCCACGCGCGGCGCTCGCACAGGTAGCGCCAGGCCGCACCCACCATAAACACTGCGATAACCCACGGCGGCAGCTCAAGCGCGTGCGGTGCTACCGCCACCACGCCTGCCACCAGCAGGCTGTGCAGCACGCGTCGGTCGACGGGGATGGCGTTCACGGTTCAAGCCCAAAAATCGCAAGTGCCTTGAGACACTCATGTTGATGCACGTCTCCGCAGTCAGGTGGCAATGTCTTTTCCGGCAGTCGCAGGCCGTAAAGCATTCCAAGGCGCTGCGCTTCGAGCACCCAGCGAGTCAGCACGGAAAGTCGTGTCTCGATGTCAAATCCGGCGAGCGTGTCCCAGTCGAACCACACGGTGGCCCGATAGCCACCGCCGAATTGCTTGGTGTGCCAGGCTTCGCCGCGCGCCACCGCCTTCCAGGCGACGTGACGCGGCGAGTCGCCGGGGCGGAATTCGCGCACTCCAATGAAGTCGTCGCCGGCGTGCAATCCCGGTGTCGCTTCGTAGTCTTCCGGTGGACTCGCGCGAAACGGCATCGGGTCCGCCGGGTGCGGATAGACCAGGCAGGTTTGGCCGAGCGCCACGCGTCGCGACCAGGAATACAGCAACCCCAGCGGGAAGCGGGTCGAAATCGAAATGGGCGGCGCCGCGAGCCAGCCGCGTTTGGCGGCGGGCACGGGCAGCTCGACCTCTGCGGAACCGCGTGCCGGGACATCGATGCAGGCTATTTCTTTTATATCGCAGACGACCGAAACGCCGAAGCGCGGCACGGCGTCGTTGTTGGCCAAGTGAATCCGGAAGGTCGCGACCTGGCCGGCGAACACCGGCGCTTCGCGACTGGCGGACAGGCGCAGCTGCAGGAGATTGCGATGAGTGTAGAGCATCGACACCACCGCCGCCGAGCCGAGGAGAAACGTGAGCGCGTACGCCAGGCCGTTGCCGTAATTGATCGCGGCCAGCAATTGCACCGCCAGCAGAACCGCGAACAGCAGCCCGTACCGGGTCGGCAGCATGAACAGCTGTCGGCGCCCCAAAACGATTTCCGCGGGCGCACGAGCGGTGGACATCAGGGAATCGGCACCGATTCGAGCAAGCGCGCGACCGGAAGCGCCCGCCCGCCGTTTGCCGGGCGCAGGCGATGGCCGATCACCGACGGCGCGATCGCCTGCACGTCCTCCGGCAGCACCATGTCGCGCGAAGCCAGCAGCGCCCAGGCGCGCGCGGCGGCCAACAACGCCAGCCCGGCGCGCGGCGACAGGCCTTCAGCGAAATCACCGGTGTGGCGCGTGGCCTCGAGCAGGTTCTGCACGTAATCGAGCAACGGCTCGGCGACGTGCACGCGCGCGGCCAGTTGCTGGAGGCTGGAAAGCTTGTCGGCGCTGATCACCGGCGCGAGCGACTCGAGCAACTCGCGCCGGTCGCGACCCTTGAGCAGGGCGCGCTCCGCCGCGCGGTCCGGGTAACCCATCTCGATGCGCATGAGAAAACGATCCAGTTGCGACTCCGGCAACGGGAAGGTGCCGATAAGATGATGCGGGTTCTGCGTCGCGATGACGAAGAACGGCTCGGGCAGTTTATGCGTCACGCCGTCGGCCGTGACTTGGTGCTCTTCCATGGCCTCGAGCAGCGCGCTCTGGGTCTTGGGGGTCGCGCGATTGATCTCGTCGGCCAGCACCAGCTGGGCGAACAGCGGTCCTGGATGAAACACGAACGCCTTGGCGTCCGGCTGATAAATGGAAACGCCCAGAATATCCGCCGGCAGCAGATCGCTGGTGAACTGGACGCGCTGGAATTGCAGTCCCAGCACCCGGGCCAGCACGTGCGCCAGGGTAGTCTTGCCCACCCCCGGCAGGTCCTCGATCAGCAGGTGACCGCGCGCGAGCAGGCAGGCGAGCGCCAGGCGCGCCTGGCGTTCCTTGCCGAGCACGATCTGACCGATGCGGTTGATGACGGCGTCCAGAATATGGGCCGGGGGAGAGGGTTTTTCCGGAGCAAGCGGCATGTTGGTTTAAGACCGGAGGTTTCGGGAAACCGGTGCAAAGCGTCTCTTAATGTTATAGCCGAGAGCGGCGGGAAGGTGAAATTCGCCTGGCTCTGGCTTATGATCACCTGCCCAAATTTTGCCCAACCTGTCCAGCGAGTTACATGCTGCATCCGGAACATTACGATGTTATCGTCATCGGCGGTGGCCATGCCGGCACCGAAGCCGCGCACGCGGCCGCGCGCATGGGCGCCAAGACCCTGCTGCTGACCCAGAACATCGAAACCATCGGGCAGATGTCGTGCAATCCCGCCATCGGTGGCATCGGCAAGGGGCACCTGGTGAAGGAAATCGACGCCCTCGGCGGCGTCATGGCAGTCGCCGCCGACCATGCCGGCATCCAGTTCCGCATTCTCAACGCGCGCAAAGGCCCGGCGGTGCGCGCCACCCGCGCCCAAGCCGACCGCCAGCTGTACAAGGCCGCGGTCCGCGGCATGCTGGAGAACCAGGAAAACCTCACATTGTTCCAGCAGGCGGTCGAGGATCTGATCGTCGACGGCGAGCGGGTCGTCGGGGTCGTGACCGCGATGGGTGTGAAGTTTCGCGCCCGCACGGTGGTGCTGGCGACCGGCACCTTTCTCGGCGGACGCATCCATATCGGGCTTTCGAATTACCAGGGCGGCCGCGCCGGCGATCCGCCGGCAAACGCGCTCGCCGCGCGCTTGCGCGAGTTGCCGTTGCGCGTCGGGCGCCTGAAGACCGGCACGCCGCCGCGCCTCGACGGGCGCAGCATCGATTATTCCATGCTTGAAGCGCAGCCGGGCGACGTGCCGACACCGGTGTTTTCCTTCATGGGCTCGCGCGACGAACACCCGCGCCAGGTCGCGTGCCACATCACCTACACGAATGCACGCACCCACGAGATCATCCGCGGCGGACTCGACCGCTCACCGATGTACACGGGCGTCATCGAGGGCGTGGGTCCGCGTTATTGTCCGTCGGTCGAGGACAAGATCATGCGCTTCGCCGACAAGGACCGGCACCAGATCTTCGTCGAGCCCGAGGGACTCAACACGCACGAAGTCTATCCCAACGGGATTTCCACCAGCCTGCCGTTCGACGTGCAATGGAACTTGGTGCGTTCGATCAAGGGGTTCGAGAATGCCGTGCTGACGCGTCCGGGCTACGCCATCGAGTACGATTATTTCGATCCGCGCGACCTGAAGCCCACGCTTGAAACCAAAGTCATCGAAGGTTTGTTCTTCGCCGGCCAGATCAACGGCACGACCGGATACGAAGAGGCCGCGGCGCAGGGTCTGGTCGCCGGCATTAACGCCGCGCTTCGGGCGCGGGAGAAAGATTCATGGTGGCCGCGGCGCGATCAGGCCTATCTCGGCGTGATGATCGACGATCTGATCACGCGCGGTGTGACCGAACCGTATCGCATGTTCACTTCACGCGCCGAGTACCGGCTCACGTTGCGCGAGGACAACGCCGATCTGCGTCTGACTGAAACCGGCCGTAGCCTCGGCTTGGTGCAGGAGGCGCGCTGGCGGCGTTTCAACGCGAAACGCGAGGCGATCGCACGCGAGCAGGAGCGCCTGAAAAAAACCTGGCTCCGTCCCGGTGCGCTACCGGATGAAGTCGCCGCGCGCGTCATCGGCCAGCCACTCGCGCGCGAGGCCAATCTCATGGAGCTGTTGCGGCGTCCCGAGGTTTCCTACGCTACACTGATGTCTCTGCCCGGCGCGGGCGAGGCCGTCAAGGATGACGAGACCGCGCAGCAACTGGAAATACAGGCCAAATACGCCGGTTACATCGAACGCCAGTCGGAAGAGATCGCGCTGCACCGGCATCACGAAGAGACGGCGCTGCCGCAGGACTTCGATTATCACAACGTGCGCGGGCTTTCGATCGAGGTGCGGCAGAAGCTCCTGACGCACCGTCCCGCCACTCTGGGTCAGGCCGCCCGGCTCTCGGGCGTGACGCCCGCCGCGATCTCACTGCTGTTGATCCACCTGCGTCGCCGGCGCGCCTAGCCGCCGGTGACGGGTCACTGCGCAGGTGTTGACGACGTCGAAGCAGCCGGCGGGGAATTGGACTCAGATGCCTTCGTATAGGTGAAGGTGTTCACGCTCAGACTGCTGCCGGTGCTGTCGACCACCGACGCCTTCCATTCGCCGACCCAGGACGGATCGAGGGTCTTGCTGGAGTAAACCCGCCAGCGCGCCGCCCCCACCTTGAATGGGACTTCCGCCATCACTTTGCCGTTGTATTCCCACCGATGAATGACCGTCTGCCCGGCCATGTCCTGGATCTCGGTGAAATAGGCAACACGGGTTTTGTCGTTGCTCAAGGCCATGAGCGAGTCGAGCGGCTCGAGGTTTTTTACCGCGCTGGTGAATTGGGCGCGCGTCACCCGGCCGGCGGCCGGGACCACGGGCTGCGCTGGTACTGCGGCAGGTTCACTCGTCGCCGGCGCCTGATTCGTATCGGCAGCGTTGCCGGCGAGCGGCATGCACAGGATGCCCAATACAAACAGGGCCTGAACTTTCGGCTTCATGGTCGATTTCCCCTTTTCGGCTCGTTTTCCCACGAGCTTAGCCCAGCCAATGCGAGTGGCTGCCAAAAGGGGATGAAGGGACTATCGAAGCAGTCGGGCGGTTTATCCGGCGGCTGGAGCAGGGGCGGCGTACCAGTACGGAGGATTTATAAGAGATTTATGTTGATTCATGTCCCCAGTTAATCCGTATCATAACGAATATGATTTTATAATCCGGCATGTTGGCGTCTGTCGCGAATGCAAAAAGGGAGGGGCCAGGTGACACTCGAAAAACGGCTGGCGCAGGGCCTGCAGGAAATGGGCATCGAGCTGACGCCCGCCATCCGGCAGAAACTGTTGAAGTTTCTGCAATATCTCGAAAAATGGAATCGCACCTACAATCTCACCGCCGTGCGCGATCCGGAACAAATGGTCCCGCGCCATCTGCTCGACAGCCTGTCGGTGCTTCCCTATCTGCAGGGATCGCGCGTGCTCGACATCGGCACCGGCGCCGGCCTTCCCGGCATCCCGCTGGCGCTCGCCCGTCCGGCGCTGGCTTTTACCTTGCTCGACAGCAACGCCAAGAAAACCCGGTTCGTCACCCAGGCGATCCATGAGCTCGGGCTGAAAAACGTGCAGGTGGTGCAGGAGCGCGTGGAGAAATTCCATCCGGCGGAAAAATTCGATACGCTGATTGCTCGCGCGTTTGCTTCCATTCCTGATATGCTGGCGTCGAGTCGGCACCTGTGCGCAGCGCACGGCCGGTTCCTGCTGATGAAGGGCGTGTTTCCGCAGGAGGAGCTGGCGGCCGTGACGGACGGATACCAGGCGGAGGTGAAGGCGTTGCACGTACCGGGGCTCGATGCCGCGCGGCATCTGGTCATCGTGGCGCCGGGTTGACAGGGGAAGGAGCAGCGGCCCGATGGGCAAGGTCATCGCGATAACCAATCAAAAGGGCGGGGTCGGCAAGACCACGACCAGCATCAACCTCGCCGCCTCGCTCGCCAAGACGCGCCGCCGGGTGATGCTGATCGACATCGACCCACAGGGCAACGCCACCATGGGCAGCGGCATCAACAAGGAAGATTGCCGCGTTACCACCTACGAAGTGCTGATCGGCCTCGAGCCGGTGGAAGCGGCGCTGACCCCCACCGAAGGCGGTTATGACCTGGTGCCGTCCAACAGCCGGCTCTCCGGGGCCGAGATCGAGCTCATCGAGCTCGATCGGCGCGAACGGCGCTTGCGCGGCGCGATCGAGAACGTGCGCACGCAATACGATTATATTTTCATCGACTGTCCGCCGGCGCTGAACCTGCTGACCATCAATGCGCTGGTGGCGGCGCAATCAGTCCTGATTCCGATGCAGTGTGAGTACTATGCGCTCGAAGGCCTGACGGCGCTGCTCAACACGCTGCGCAAGATCCGCGAAACCCTGAATCCCCAACTCGAGATTGAAGGCTTGCTTCGCACCATGTTCGACCCGCGCAACAATCTCGACAACGAAGTTTCGGCGCAGCTGAAACAGCACTTCGGCGACAAGCTCTACCGCACCATCATTCCGCGCAATATCCGCCTCGCCGAAGCGCCCAGTCACGGCAAACCCGTGATCGCCTACGACATGCAATCGAAGGGCGCGCAGTCCTATCTGGCCCTCGCCGGCGAGATGCTGCGCCGCGAAGAGGAGGTCGTAGCGGCATGAGCCGGGCGCAGGGGCCCCACGCGAAGCGTGGGGATGCAACCGTGGCGAATGCCGCTGGGCGCCGACGACGAGCTGCCTCGGGTAGTCGTGCACTTACGGAGGCGCCGGGCATGAGCAGTGAGCAGGGGCCCCGCGAAGCGGGGATGCGAGTTGCCGCGAATGCTGCCGGACGCCGACAAGAAGGCGTTTTGGTTTTGTCAGGCCTAGCGGAGGTGTCGGGCATGAAAATCAAAAAGAGGCTTCAACCGTGATGACCACCAAGAAACCCCAGCGCCTCGGGCGCGGCCTCGACGCGCTGCTCGGCGCCTACGAAACGCCGGCGGTAAAGGACGAGTTGCGCCAGATCCCCATCGACCAGCTGCAGCGCGGCAAATACCAGCCGCGTACGCACATGAACCCCGAGGCGCTGGAAGAGCTGGCCGCCTCGATCAAGGCCCAGGGCGTGGTGCAGCCGATCGTGGCGCGCCCGCTGTCGGCCGGCAACTACGAGATCATCGCCGGCGAGCGCCGCTGGCGCGCGGCGCAACTGGCCGGCCTCGAGACCGTGCCGGCGGTGGTGCGCCAGATTCCCGACGAGGCCGCGATCGCGATCGCGCTGATCGAGAACATCCAGCGCGAGAACCTGAATCCGGTCGAAGAGGCCAACGCGCTCACGCGCCTGATCGACGAGTTTCACATGACGCACCAGCAGGTGGCCGACGCCGTGGGCCGCTCGCGCGCCGCCGTGACCAACCTGCTGCGGCTGCTGACGCTCAACCCCGACGTGCGCGAGTTGCTGGAAAACGCACGGATGGACATGGGCCACGCGCGTGCCCTGCTCGCCCTCGAAGGCAAGGATCAGAGCCAGGCGGCGCATCACGTGGTGGAGAAGGGGCTATCGGTGCGCGAAACCGAAAACCTGGTGCGCCGCCTGCTTTCCAAGCCGACGGGACACAAGACCTCGGGCGCCCGGTTGGACCCCGACACCCGTGCACTGGCACAACAGCTCTCGGAAAAGCTCGGTACCAAGGTGCGCATCCAGCATAACGCCAAGGGCAAGGGGCGGCTGGTGATCGAGTACACCACGCTCGACGAGCTCGACGGTATTCTCGCGCACCTCCGCTAGCGTTTTTTCCCGGTTTCGCGGCGGATTTTCGGGGTGGCAATGATGGTTGCAGGAGGCAATGGAGGACCTATTCTTATGCCTATGATGAAAAAGACATGGCTTGTCATGGCATTCGTGCTGCTGCCCGTGATCGGGGCGGCGCAGGACGAGGCATCGCTCGAACAACTGCGGCAGGCGGCTACCGAGGGTAATGCCGAGGCCCAGCTCGAGGTCGGAATCCTGTACGAGTTCGGGTACAACATGCCGAAGAACGACGTCACCGCGCTCGCCTGGTATCTGCGCGCGGCGGACCAGGGTAACGTGCTCGCGGTCACGCGCCGCGATCACCTCAAATCGCAGATGAAACCCGAGGAAATCGAGGCGGCGGAGAAAATGTCGGCCGGGCTGGTCCCGAATAAACCTGAAAAAGCGGAAGCTCCAGCCGCCGCTCCAGACACTTCGCCATCCGCGCCCCCGGAACCGGCCAAAGAAACACCGCCTTCCACTCCGTCCACTCCGTGACGTGACTTTGCGGCAACCCGTCGCCCGCGCGCGGCGGGCTCAATCTGTTGTTGAGCCGTAGTTCGCGTCACCAAGGCCTTCAACGGCGAACCGCAAATTGTATGTGCGTCGTCGCCGGCAGCAATATCCGGCGCCATAATCAGATTCTATCGGCCTATATTGACCCCTCCTCTGGGCTGACCTTATACTTCGCCGCCTTTAAAAGGCCCCTTTCCGCCGTTTTAAGGTTAAAAATACGGTAAACCGCATGGCACCGACATCAGCCCTGCCGCGGAGAAGCGGCACAGCGATGGACCGATTGCGGACCGAGGGAAAGATGGAAGCGCTGCGCAAAGGGGTGCGCCGGGTTGTATCGTTCCAGGCCTTGTTGACGCTGCTGGTCGCCGCCGGGTTTGGCTATATGCGCGGCCGGGCGGAATTTTTGTCGGCGCTGTTTGGTGGTGGCACCGCCATCCTGCTGAGTGCATGGCTGGGTCTCGGTGTGTGGCGCGCGCGCGGCCTGGGATCGCTGTATGCGAACTTCATCACACGCTACGGAATCGCCGTGCTGTGCCTGGGCTTGGGGTTGGGCATATTAAAGCTCGCACCGCTGCCGTTGATTGCCGCTTTTGCCGTCGCCCAGTTCGGATTTCTGGCGAATGTCAGGTCGGCGACAGACAGGCGGCGCCAAGAACCGGATTAATCGATTAATCATGTTGCATACGATCACGGGATTGAGTGAACCATGGCGGGCGAAACGCTGACCTCGTCGGAGTACATCAAGCATCATCTGCAGAACCTGACCTTCGGCCGGTTGCCCGACGGCACGTGGGGTGTCGCGCATGATCACGAGCAGGTGAAGGAAATGGGTTTTTGGGCGATCCATCTGGACAGCCTGGGCATCTCGATCGCCCTCGGGCTGGTGTTTTTGTTTTTGTTCCGTTTGGTAGCCAAACGCGCCACCGCCGGTGTGCCCGGCGGTCTGCAGAATTTCATCGAAACTATCCTGGAGTTTATCGACGGTACCGTGCGCGGTTCCTTCAGCGGGCGCAACGCGCTGGTGGCGCCGCTCGCACTTACCATTTTCATCTGGGTTTTTCTGATGAACTTCATGGATCTGCTGTCTATCGACCAAGTGCCACAGCTCGCCCACGCGGCCGGCATCCCGTTTCTGAAAGCGGTGCCGAGCACCGATCCCAACATCACCTTCGGCATGTCGCTCGCAGTGTTCTGGCTGATCATCTTTTACAGCATCAAGATCAAGGGCGTCGGGGGCTTCCTCGGCGAACTCACGATGCAGCCGTTTCAGGCGAAATCCCTGTGGCTGAAAATCGTGTTCCTCCCGGTAAACCTGTTCCTCGAGGGCGTCAACCTCGTGTCCAAACCGATCTCGCTGTCATTGCGGTTGTTCGGCAACATGTATGCGGGCGAAATGATTTTCATCCTGATCGCCGTGATGTACGGCGCCAGCCTGCTGCTCGGCGGTTTTGCGGCCGTGCTGCAGATCCTGTGGGCCATTTTTCACATCCTGATCATCACGCTGCAGGCATTCATCTTCATGGTGCTCACCGTCGTCTATCTGGACATGGCGCACCAGGAGCACCACTGACCCGGTTTCTTTATATTTCTGAAATTTCAACAGGAGAAAATCATGGAACAATCCTTGCTGTATATCGCCGGCGCCATCATGATGGGCTTGGGCGCGCTCGGTGCCGCCGTGGGTATCGGCATTCTGGGCGGCCGCTTTCTCGAGGGCGTGGCGCGCCAGCCGGAACTGATCCCGACGTTGCGCACGCAGTTCTTCATTGTCATGGGTCTGGTCGACGCGGTGCCGATGATCGCCGTCGGTATCTCCATGTACATCCTGTTTGCGGTCGTCGGTGGCTAAGCCACACGCGACCGCTTTGATTCCGGAGTACGGGACATGAATATCAACGCCACCTTGATCGGACAGTCGATCGCATTCTTCCTGTTCGTGTGGTTCTGCATGAAGTTCATCTGGCCGCCGCTCACGAAGGCGCTGGAGGAACGCAAGAAGACCATCGCCGACGGGCTCGCCGCCGCCGAACGCGGCAAGCGCGAGCAGGAGCTGGGCGAGAAAAAAGCGCTCGAAACCATCAAGAAGGCCAAACAGGACGCCACCGAGGTCATCGCGCTCGCGGAGAAGCGCGCCTCCGAGATCGCCGAAGAGGCCAAGAATCAGGCGAAGACCGAGGCCGAGCGTATTCACGCGGCCGCGCGCGCCGACATCGAGCAGGAAGTGAACCGCGCCAAGGAACAGCTGCGTGCGGCCGTGTCCGAACTCGCGGTCAGCGGCGCCGCGCGCATCCTCGAGAAGGAAGTCGACGCCAAGACCCACGCCAAGCTGCTCGAGGCCGTGGTGAAGCAGCTGTAAGGATGACGCAAGCCAATGGCTGAAAGGCAAACCCTGGCCCGCCCCTACGCTGAAGCCGTGTTCGAGCTCGCGAAAGGACAGAACCAGCTCAAGAAATGGACCGAGATGCTAGGCTTCATTGCCGCCGTGGCGGCTGATGAGCGCATGATGCAAATTGCAAACGATCCGCGCGTGGACCGCGCCGGATTTCTCGAGTTGTTCCTCGGCGTGTGCGAGCAGCGCGTCGATGACCAGGGCGCGAATTTCTTCCACCTGCTGGTGGACAACCGCCGGTTGGCGCTGCTGCCCGAAATCGTGGCGCAGTACGAGGCGCTCAGGGCCGAGGCCGAGGCGCGCGTCGAGGCCACCGTGATCTCGGCGTTTCCGCTGGAAGCCGCCCAACTGCACAGCCTTGGCGAAGCGCTGAAGCGCCGGCTCGGGCGCGAGGTGAACCTCACGACCGAGGTGGACAAGACACTGATGGGCGGGATCGTGATCCGCGCCGGCGACCTCGTGATCGATGGCTCGGTCCGCGGGCGGCTCGCGGATCTCGCAGCCACTTTAAGCCACTAGAACCCTTTTGATACTTTTGGGAATGCACCCATGCAACTGAATCCATCCGAAATCAGCAGCCTGATCAAATCGCGCATCGAGAAGTTCGAAGCCCGGGCGCAGGCCCGCACCGAAGGCACGGTGATCGGCCTCACCGACGGCATCTGCCGCGTGCACGGCCTGTCCGACGTGATGCAGGGCGAGATGATCGAATTCCCCGGCAACACCTACGGCCTGGCGCTCAATCTCGAGCGCGACTCGGTGGGCGCGGTGATCATGGGCGAGTACAAGCACATCACCGAAGGCGACACCGCCAAGTGCACCGGCCGCATCATGGAAGTGCCGGTGGGCGATGAGCTCATCGGGCGCGTGGTCGATGCCCTGGGTGCGCCGATTGACGGCCGCGGTCCGATCAAGACCGCCCAGACCAGCCCGATCGAGAAGATCGCGCCGGGCGTGATTGCGCGCCAGTCGGTCAGCCAGCCGGTGCAGACCGGACTCAAATCCATCGACTCGATGGTGCCGATCGGGCGCGGCCAGCGCGAGCTCATCATCGGCGACCGCCAGACCGGCAAGACCGCGCTCGCCGTGGACACCATCATCAACCAGAAGGGCACCGGCGTGGTCTGCATCTACGTCGCCATCGGCCAGAAGGCCTCCTCGGTTGCCGCGGTGGTGCGCAAGCTCGAAGAGTACGACGCCATGGGCCACACCATCGTGGTTGCGGCGACCGCCGCCGAATCGGCGGCGATGCAGTACATCGCGCCCTATTCCGGCTGTGCCATGGGCGAATATTTCCGCGATTCCGGGCGCGACGCGCTGATAATCTACGACGACCTGACCAAGCAGGCGTGGGCCTACCGCCAGATCTCGCTGCTGCTGCGCCGGCCGCCGGGACGCGAGGCCTACCCCGGCGACGTGTTCTACCTGCATTCGCGCCTGCTCGAGCGCGCCTCGCGCGTGAACGCCGATTACGTGGCCAAGCTCACCAACGGCAAGGTCACCGGCAGGACCGGCTCGCTCACGGCGCTGCCGATCATCGAAACGCAAGCGGGTGACGTGTCGGCGTTCGTGCCGACCAACGTGATCTCGATCACCGACGGCCAGATCTATCTCGACACCGACCTGTTCAACGCCGGTATCCGCCCGGCGATCAACGCCGGACTGTCGGTGTCGCGCGTCGGCGGCGCGGCCCAGACCAAGATCGTCAAGAAACTCGGCGGCGGCGTGCGCCTGGCGCTCGCGCAGTATCGTGAGCTCGCGGCATTCGCGCAGTTCGCCTCCGATCTCGATGCCGCCACGCGCAAGCAGCTCGACCGCGGCCAGCGCATCACCGAGCTCATGAAACAGCCGCAGTATTCGCCCATGAGCGTCGCGCAGATGGCGGTGTCGTTGTTCGCCGCCAATGAAGGTTTCCTCGATGACGTCGACGTAAAGAAAGTACGTGCGTTCGAGGACGCGTTGCAGTCGTACATGAAGTCGCACCATGGCGCGTTGATGGATCAAATCAACCAGAAGCCGGAGTACAGCGACGAGGTGGCGGCGCAGCTGAAGAAGGCGATCACCGAGTTCAAGGCGACGCATACGTGGTAATTTAAGTAGCAAGTGGCAAGTGACAAGTGGCAAGTAAGAAGGAATGACTTGCTTTTCACTTGCTACTTGAAACTTGCTACTTGGGACTAATTTTATGGCCGTCGGCAAAGAAATTCGCAAGCAGATCAAGTCGATCCAGAACACGCAGAAGATCACGCGTGCGATGGAGATGGTCGCGGGCAGCAAGATGCGTCGTGCCCAGGAGCGCATGCAGGCGGCGCGTCCGTATGCCCAGAGGATCCGCACCGTCATCCGCCATCTGCACTATGCCCACCCGGAGTATCGCCACCCGTTCACGCTCGCGCGCGAACCGAAGCGCGTCGGCTTCATCGTCGTGACCTCCGACCGCGGCCTGTGCGGCGGTCTGAATACGAACCTGCTGCGCGCCACCCTGGCGGCGATGAAAGAGTGGTCGGAGAAGAAAACGACCATCGACGTCTGCACCATCGGCGGCAAGGGATTCGTCTTCATGAAGCGTATCGGCGCGAACATCGTGTCGCACGTTTCACACCTCGGCGACACGCCGCGGCTCGAGGACCTGATCGGGACGATCAAGGTGATGCTGGATGCCTACGTCGACGGCAGCCTCGACCGCGTGATCCTGGTGTACAACCGTTTCGCCAGCACCATGTCGCAGCAAGCCTTCGTGGAACAGCTGCTGCCGCTGCCGCCAGCGGAGCAGGATGAGGAAGAGCGCCTCGGCCACCACTGGGATTACATTTACGAACCGGACTCGAAAGAGGTGCTGGACGACCTGCTGACGCGCTACATCGAGGCACGCGTGTACCGCGCGGTGGTGGAAAACCTCGCCTGCGAACAGGCGGCGCGCATGGTGGCGATGAAATCGGCCTCGGATAACGCCGGCGGCCTGATCGATGAATTGAAGCTGCGCTACAACAAGGCGCGCCAGGCGGCGATCACCCAGGAGATCTCGGAGATCGTGGGTGGCGCCGCGGCGGTTTAACGAATTCACAAGTTTGAGGCATAGAAGATGGCTAACGGAAAAATTGTGCAAATCATCGGCGCGGTCGTCGACGTCGAGTTCCCGCGCGAGGGCCTGCCCAAGGTCTACGACGCCCTGAAGCTCAAGGACGGCGGGCTCACGCTCGAGGTGCAGCAGCAGCTCGGTGACGGCGTGGTGCGCACCATCGCCATGGGCTCGACCGACGGCATCCGCCGCGGTGTCGACGTGACCAACACCGGCGCGCCGATCTCGGTGCCGGTCGGCACCAAGACCCTGGGCCGCATCATGGATGTGCTCGGCAATCCGGTGGACGAGAAAGGCCCGGTGGGCGCTGAGAAGCTCATGCCGATTCACCGCCAGGCGCCATCGTACGAAGACCAGGCCCCGAGCGCCGAGTTGCTCGAGACCGGTATCAAGGTCATCGACCTTATCTGCCCGTTCGCCAAGGGCGGCAAGATCGGACTGTTCGGCGGCGCCGGCGTGGGCAAGACCGTGAACATGATGGAGCTGATCCGCAACATCGCGGTCGAGCATTCCGGTTACTCGGTGTTCGCCGGCGTCGGCGAGCGTACCCGCGAGGGCAACGATTTCTATCATGAAATGAAGGAAGGCGGCGTCATCGACAAGGTGGCGCTGGTGTACGGCCAGATGAACGAGCCGCCGGGTAACCGCCTGCGCGTGGCGCTCACCGGCCTGACCATCGCCGAGAACTTCCGCGACGAAGGTCGCGACGTGCTGCTGTTCATCGACAACATTTATCGTTACACCCTGGCCGGAACCGAAGTTTCCGCGCTCCTGGGCCGCATGCCCTCGGCGGTGGGTTATCAGCCGACGCTGGCCTACGAAATGGGTATCCTGCAGGAACGCATCACCTCGACCAAGAAGGGTTCGATCACCTCGGTGCAGGCGGTGTACGTGCCCGCCGACGACCTGACCGACCCGTCGCCCGCGACGACGTTCTCGCACCTGGACGCCACCGTGGTGCTGTCGCGCCAGGTCGCGGAGCTCGGCATTTATCCGGCGGTCGATCCGCTCGATTCCACCAGCCGCCAAGTCGATCCGCATATCATCGGCGAGGAGCACTACCGCACCACGCGTGACGTGCAGGCGACCTTGCAGCGTTACAAGGAATTGCAGGACATCATCGCGATCCTGGGCATGGATGAATTGTCGGAAGACGACAAACTGGCGGTATCGCGCGCGCGCAAAATCCAGCGCTTCCTTTCGCAACCGTTCTTCGTGGCCGAAGTGTTCACCGGCACGCCGGGCAAGTTCGTGTCGCTCAAGGACACGATCCGCGGTTTCCGCGGGATCGTGGACGGCGAATACGACAGCCTGCCGGAGCAGGCGTTTTACATGGTCGGCACGATCGAGGAAGCGGTCGAGAAGGCGAAGACGCTCTGATGGCCATGACGCTACACGTCGACATCGTCAGCGCCGAGAAGGAGATCTATTCCGGCACGGCGGAGATGGTGTTCGCGCCGCTCGTGACCGGCGAGGTCGGCATCCTGCCACGGCACGCGCCGCTGATTGCGCGCATGAAGCCGGGCGAGGTGCGCGTGCGCAGCGGCGCCGACGACCTGTCGTTCTACGTTTCGGGCGGCCTGCTCGAAGTGCAGCCGCACATGGTTACGGTGCTGGCGGATACCGCGGCACGCGCCAAGGACCTCGATGAGGCCGCTGCCCTCAAGGCCAAGGAGCGCGCCGAGGAAGCGCTGCGCAACCGCCAGGCCGACATCGACTACGCCCGCGCCCAGGCCGAGCTGGCCGAAGCCATCGCGCAACTGCGCGCCATCCAGAAACTGCGCGAGCGCACCCGCAAATAAGCGGTAGCCGCGTTTCACATACCGTTATTCCCATGTCCGCCTCCGTCGTCGCCAAAAACAAGGTCGTTTCGCTCACTTACGTATTGCGCAACCAGAAGGGTGACATCTTCGAGTATCGCGACCTGCCGGTGGCCTACGTCCACGGTTCCGGCGCGGATCTGTTTCCCAAGATCGAACAGGCGCTCGAAGGCCGCAACATCGGCGATCGCGTGATGGTGACGCTCACGCCTGCCGATGCCTTCGGCGATCGCGACCCCAAGCTCATGTTCACCGACGACCTGGAAAACGCGCCGCCGGAGCTGCGCCGCGTGGGCGCCGAGTTCGAGGCGCAGAACGCCAAGGGCGAGAGCATCGTGCTCACGGTGACGCGCATCGAGAACGGCAAGATCACGGTCGACGCCAACCATCCGCTCGCCGGACAGACCATCACTTTCGAGGTCACGGTGCAGGACATCCGCAACGCCACGCCCGAGGAAATCCGCAACGGCCGTCCCGCCGGCGACCTGCCGACGTTGCAGTAGCTCGTCTTGCCGGCTGGTTTTTTCCTATAGTTAACAACATGCCCGCCCCGCTCGAAGTCATCGTCCTCGCCGCCGGCCAGGGCAAGCGCATGTATTCCGACACGCCCAAGGTGCTGCACGCGCTCGCCGGACGGCCGCTGTTGGCGCACGTGCTCGACGCCGCACGCGCCGTCAAACCGGCCGCCATCCATGTGGTGTACGGTCATGGCGGCGAGCAGGTGCGCGCGGCCTTTGCCCGGGACACCGACGTGAATTGGGTGCACCAGGCGGAGCAGAAAGGCACCGGCCATGCCGTGGTCCAGGCCTTGCCCCGGGTCGCCGATCAGGCAATCGTGCTGGTGCTCTACGGCGATGTCCCCCTGATCCGTCCGCAGACCCTCCGGGAATTGCTCGGCGCGGCTGGTAACGGCCTGGCCCTGCTAACGGCTGAATTGGACAACCCGGCGGGCTATGGCCGCATCCTGCGTGACCAGGGCGGCCAGGTGACCCGGATCGTGGAGAGCAGGGACGCCAGCCCTGCCGAGGACGCCGTGCGCGAGGTCAACACCGGTTTTCTCGCGGCCCCCGTTGGAAAACTCAGGAAATGGCTCGCCGGCCTGCGCAATCACAATGCCCAGGGCGAGTACTACCTGACTGATATAATTGCCATGGCGGTCGCGGACGGGGTGCCGATCACCACCTGCACACCGCAAGATGTTTCTGAGATTGTCGGTGTCAACAGCAAACTGGAGCTCGCCTACTTGGAGCGCCAATACCAGAAGCAGCAGGCAGAACGGCTCATGAGCCAGGGCGTTACCCTGCGCGACCCGGCGCGCCTGGACGTGCGCGGCGAGCTCAGCTGCGGACGCGACGTGGTGATCGACGTCAACGTCATCTTCGAGGGCAAGGTCGTGCTGGGGGATCGCGTTCAGGTCGGACCGAACAACGTCATTCGGGACTGCACCATCGGCGCCGATACCCAGATCCTGCCGAACTGCGTGATCGAGGAGGCCGACATCGGCAATCGCTGCCGTATCGGCCCTTTCTCGCGCCTGCGCCCCGGCAACCGTATCGCCGAGGCCGCGCATATCGGCAACTTCGTCGAGGTGAAAAAATCCGAGGTCGGCGAAGGCAGCAAGATGAATCATCTGAGCTACATCGGTGATACCACCCTAGGGAGCCACGTGAACATCGGCGCCGGCACCATTACCTGCAACTACGACGGCGCTAACAAGCACCGCACCATCATCGGCGATAACGTCTTCGTCGGTTCCAACACGGCGCTGGTGGCGCCCGTCACTGTCGGCCAGGGCGCGACCATCGGCGCCGGCTCGGTGATCACGCGTGAGGCGCCCGCGGGAGCGCTGACGCTGTCGCGCGCGGAACAGAAGACCCGGGCCGGCTGGAAGCGGCCGGTGAAGAAAGCCAAAAGCGAGAAATAAGAGGTTTCCCCCATGTGTGGCATCGTCGGCGCGGTCGCGCAACGCAACGTGGTCCCGATCCTGATCGAAGGCCTGAAGCGGCTCGAATATCGCGGCTATGACTCCGCCGGGCTGGCGGTCCTGGGCAACAGCGCCGGCGCATCGCTCGAGCGCGTGCGCGCGGTCGGCAAGGTCAAGGCGCTCGAAGACTCGATCCAGAAGCACCACACCCATGGCTTCACCGGCATCGCGCACACGCGCTGGGCCACGCACGGCGTGCCGAGCGAGGACAACGCCCACCCGCATGTCTCCGACAACGCCGTGGCGGTGGTGCACAACGGCATCATCGAGAACCACGAAAAGCTGCGCAAAAAGCTGCAGGACCTGGGTTACGTGTTCACCTCCCAGACCGACACCGAAGTGGTGGCGCACCTCATCCACCATCACCTGATAAAAAAGAAAGACCTGCTCAAGGCGGCGCAAGCCGCGATCGCCGAGCTCGAGGGCGCGTACGCGCTCGGCATCGTCTGCCGCGACGAACCGCACCGCATGATCGCCGCGCGCAAGGGCAGCCCGCTCGTTGTCGGCGTCGGTGTCGAGGAACACTTCATCGGTTCCGACGTACTGGCGCTGGCGCCGGTGACGCACAACGTGATCTACCTCGAGGACGGCGACATCGCCGATCTGCGCCGCACCGAATGCACGATCTACGATGCCGCGGGCAAGAAGGTCGAGCGCCCGGTGCGGGTGTCCGAGGCCTCGGCTGACACTGTCGATCGCGGCCAGTACCGCAACTTCACCGAGAAGGAAATCTTCGAGCAGCCCAAGGCCGTAGCCGACACGCTCGCGGGGCGCCTGGGAAAAAACCGGATTCTGGAAGAAGCCTTCGGCGTCACCGCCGCATCGGTTTTTGACGCAACCAAGGCGGTGCAGATCATCGCCTGCGGCACCAGTTTTCATGCCGGTTCGGTGGCGCGCTACTGGATCGAAAGCCTGGCGGGCCTGCCGTGCAATGTCGAGATCGCGAGCGAATACCGTTACCGCAAGCACGTGGTGCTGCCGGGCACGCTGGTGGTGACGATTTCCCAGTCCGGCGAAACTGCCGATACCCTCGCCGCGTTACAACAGACCAAGAAGCTCGGCTACGGGCACTCGCTCGCGATCTGCAACGTACCGGAGTCCTCGCTGGTGCGCGAATCCGAACTTACCCTGCTTACCCGCGCCGGTCCGGAGATCGGTGTGGCTTCGACCAAGGCCTTCACCACGCAGCTTACCGCGCTGCTGCTGCTCACCATCGCGCTGGCGCGCCGGCATGGATTGACGCCCGACAAGGAGAAGAAACTGGTTGAGGAGCTGGAGCAGCTGCCCGGCCGCATCCAGAAGGTGCTGGAACTGAGCGAGGAAATCCGCCAACTCTCCGAGCGTTTCGTGGACAAGCATCACGCGCTGTTCCTCGGCCGCGGCGTGCACTATCCGATCGCCATGGAAGGAGCGCTCAAGCTCAAGGAGATTTCCTATATTCACGCCGAATCCTATGCCGCCGGCGAGCTCAAGCACGGGCCGCTGGCGCTGGTGGACGCCAAGATGCCGGTAGTGGCGGTGGCGCCGAACGACGAACTGCTGGAAAAACTGAAGTCGAACCTGCAGGAAGTCCGTGCCCGCGGCGGCGAGCTCTACGTGTTCTCGGTCAAGGGCACCGGCGTGCGCGCCAGCAACACTACCAAGATCCGCATGCCCGAAGTGGGCGAATACACCTCGCCGATTCTCTACACCATTCCGCTGCAGCTGTTGGCCTATTACGTCGCGCTGGCGAAGGGAACGGATGTGGACCAGCCGCGGAATCTGGCGAAGTCGGTCACGGTTGAATAAGAATTCCTTCCGCTCAGCATGGGAGGAAACAGCCAGCGCCTTTCGTCGACGCGCGCGTTCAAAACCCGAGCGCCCGCCGCCGGCGGGATTGAAGCGTTCACTATCACCCGCACGTATCAAACTGGTTAGTGTTTTGTGCGCGTCCTTCCACCACGGGTACCGCCCCGGGCTGGCGCCTCTGGTAGAATGCGCGTATGGATGTTTCCTCCCTGCTCGATTCCCTGAACGATCCTCAGCGCGAAGCGGTCGGTGCGCCCGCCGGGCCGCTGCTGATCCTGGCCGGCGCCGGCAGCGGCAAGACCCGGGTATTGACGCATCGCGTCGCCTGGCTCGTGGGCGTGGAAGGCGTCTCGCCGCATTCGATTCTTGCTGTGACCTTCACCAACAAGGCGGCCCACGAGATGCGCGGGCGCATCGAGGCGATGCTGCACACGCCGGTGAGCGGCATGTGGGTCGGCACGTTTCATGGGCTGTCGCACCGCCTGCTGCGCGCCCACTGGCGTGAGGCAAACCTGCCGCAAGCGTTTCAGATTCTTGATAGTGAGGACCAACTAAGACTCATAAAAAGGATCATGAAGGGTCTCAGTCTGGACGAGGCTTACTGGCCGCCGAAACAGGCGATGTGGTTCATCAACAGCCACAAGGAAGAAGGCCGTCGGCCGCGCGATCTGGGCGAGGTCGCCGACCCGACTCAGCGCGAGCTGCGCCGGGTGTACGTGGCCTATGAGGAAACCTGTCAGCGCTCGGGGCTGGTCGATTTCGCCGAGCTGTTGCTGCGCAGCTACGAGCTGCTGCGCGACAACGAATCCATGCGCGCGCATTACCAGGCGCGCTTCCGCCACGTGCTGGTTGACGAATTCCAGGACACCAACCGCATCCAGTACGCCTGGCTGCGGCTGTTCGTCGGACCCGAGCGCAACCTGTTCGTGGTCGGCGACGACGACCAGTCCATCTATGGCTGGCGCGGCGCCAAGGTGGAAAACATCCTCAAGTTCGAAAAAGACTTTCCCGGCACGCGCGTCATCCGACTCGAGCAGAACTACCGATCTACCGGCACGATATTGAAAGCCGCGAACGCCGTCATCGGCCACAACACCGGCCGTCTCGGAAAGAATCTCTGGACCGCGGGCGAAGCCGGTGAGCCGATCCTGCTCTACAGCGGCTACACCGATCTCGACGAGGCGCGCTTCGTGGTGGACCGGATCCAGGACTGGGTGGCCCGCGGCCATGCGCGCGCCGAGTGCGCCGTGCTGTACCGCTCGAACGCGCAGTCGCGTCTGTTCGAAGAGCGACTCATCAACGAGGGAATTCCCTACCGGGTCTATGGTGGACTGCGTTTCTTCGAGCGTGCCGAGATCAAGGACGCGCTGGCTTACCTGCGATTGATCGCCAGCCGGCACGACGACCCCTCGTTCGAACGCGTTGTGAACGTGCCCACGCGCGGTATCGGCGCCAAGACGGTGGATGCGGTGCGCCACCACGCCCGGAGTGAAAAGATCTCGCTGTGGGAAGCGGCGCAGAAACTGCTTGGCGCCGCCGACCTGCCGGCTCGTGCGCGCGAGGCCCTGCACGCGTTCCTGCAGCTCATCGAAAAAATGGCGCGCGAAACCGGCGGCCTCACGCTCGGCGAAACCGTCGAGCACATGCTTGCGGGCAGCGGGCTGGTCGAGCACTACAAGAAGGAAAAAGGCGACAAGGGCGAGTCGCGCCTCGAGAACCTGGAGGAGCTCATCAACGCCGCGCGCGGCTTCGAGCATGACGAAGCCGAAGGGCTCGATCCACTGTCGGCCTTCCTGGCGCACGCCGCCCTCGAGGCCGGCGAGGGCCAGGCCGAAGCCTGGGAGGACTGCGTGCAACTCATGAGCCTGCATTCGGCCAAGGGTCTGGAGTTCCCGCTGGTGTTCCTGACCGGCCTCGAAGAAGGCCTGTTCCCGCACCAGCGCTCGCTCGAAGACCCGGCGCGGCTCGAAGAGGAACGCCGGCTGTGCTATGTCGGCATGACCCGGGCCCGTGAACAGCTAGTGCTTACTTACGCCGAATTGCGCCGCCTGCATGGAAATGAGCATTACACCAGCCCGTCACGTTTCCTGGGGGAAGTGCCGGAAGCCTTGATCCAGGAGATCCGCGCCAAGCCCGCCGTGGCCGCGTACGCCCCGCCCGCCCGCGCCGGCTTGCCGGTACAGGAGCCGCCGGTGGGCGGCATGCGCCTCGGGAGCCGGGTGCGGCACGGGACTTTCGGCGAGGGAGTGGTGCTGCGGTACGAGGGCCAGGGGCCGCACGCCCGGGTCCAGGTCAACTTCGAATCCGCCGGCACCAAGTGGCTCGTGATCGGTTACGCCAACCTGCAGGCCCTGTGACAATCCACCACCTTGCATCCCCGACCGGTGGACTATAGTTAAGAAAAACAACTGCAAGACAGCTAAGTCGGATTGGCGGGAAGGAACGGGGATAAAACGTTGAAGCAAGCTAGGAGCGAGGTACTGTCGGCAATGAAGGCGATGCTCGCCATCGTGGCGATCACCTTCGTCGCCGAATTCCTGATCTCGCAAGCGCTGATCTATCTCGGGGTTGAACAACTCAGCACCCTGGCATTGTTCATCAATGCCGCCGTGCTCGCGCTGGTGATCGCCCCGCCGATCTACTGGCTGGTGCTGAACCCGATTCACAAGGAATACGAAAAGCGCCTCAAGGCCGAGGGCGAGGCGGAAGAGATGAGCCGCATGGCCATCACCGATTCGCTCACGCGCATCATGAACCGCCGCGGCATTACCGTGGGCCTGCTCGATGCCATGGCCCAGGCCGAGCGCTACCGCACGCCGCTCACGGTCGCGATGGCCGATATCGACCACTTCAAGGAAGTCAACGATACCCACGGCCACGAGGCCGGCGATCGCGTGCTCAAGGACGTCGCCGCGATTCTTTCGGATGCGTTGCGCATGCCGGACAAGGTCGGCCGTTACGGCGGCGAGGAATTTTTGATGATTCTGCCGCACACGACCCTGACACAGGGCCGCAAGATCGCCGACCGCATCCGCGCCTCGGTCAGCAAGTGGGACTTCGATCTGGGCGCCGAGAAAATCCACCTGACCATCAGCATCGGCCTGTGCCAGTTCAAGTCCGGCGAGGATCTCGAACAATTCCTGTCGCACGCCGACAAGGCGCTGTACGAAGCCAAGAAAGGCGGCCGCAATCTGGTGGTCGCCCGCAAGATCCGTTAACAGTATCCAACGTTTCTGCCGTACCTGCCGGCCATGATCATGGCCGGCGCGCGGGAGCGTGCGGCGCATCGAATTCACAACCGCAATTTCATTGTCGAGGAGACAGGCCGTGGAACTTGTGTATAACAAAGAAAAGCCGTTGTTCGTCATTTCGCTGACGCTCTCTGTCATTTTTTGGGCGGCGCTGCTGGTGGGGACGCTGGGCATGGCGCTGATCTGGGTGTTGTTCTTTTTTCTTTTCTATCTGTTTGCCCAATCGGCGTTCATTTCCTATCTCAAAGGGACGGCGGTAAAAATCACCCCGCAGCAGTTTCCCGACCTGTATCAGCGCATCGCCGCCTGCTGCGCCAAGCTCGGGGTCAAGGAAATTCCCGACGCTTATCTGTTGCATGGCAATGGCGTGTTCAATGCGCTGGCCACGCGCTTTCTCGGCCGGCATTTCATCGTGCTCTATTCGGACGTGGTGGACGCGCTCGATGAACAGCCGGAAGCCCTGAACTTTTACATCGGTCACGAGCTCGGGCACATCGCGCGCAGCCATCTGGTGTGGGCGCCGGTCCTGTTTCCGGCGGGCTTGCTGCCGCTGCTGGGCGCAGGGTATTCGCGCGCCCGCGAGTACACCTGTGACCGCTACGGGCTCGCGTGCTGCGCCAGTTCGCGCGAGGCGCAGCACGGCCTGGCCGCCCTGGCCGCCGGCGGCAAACGCTGGAAAACCATGAGCCAGGAGAATTACGCCGGCCAATCCAAATCCGCATCGGGGTTCTGGATGTCGCTGCACGAGCTGGTCGGCGATTATCCCTGGCTGGTCAAACGGATGGCGGCGATGCAGGCGCTCGGAGCCGCGCAGCCGCCGAAACACCCGCGGCGCAACCCCTTTGCCTACCTGTTCGCGCTGTTCGTGCCCCGAGTCGGCACGGGGGCCGGCAGCGGCGGGCTGGTTACGGTGATGGTCATGGTGGCTATCGTCGGCATCCTCGCGGCCATCGCCGTCCCGGCCTACCAGGACTACGTCACGCGCGCCAAACTCGCGACGGCCCTGCCCCAGGCGGAGGCGGTCAAGCATGCCGTCGTCGACTATGCCATCAAGAATCAGGCGTGGCCGAACAACAACAGCGATCTTCAGCTTCCAGCCGCCGGGCACGGGCCCGGTATCTATTCGATCACCATCGAAGAACAAGGCGTCGTGGTGATGACGCTTGCCAACGGCGACAAGCCAAGCGGCAGTCTCATGTACAAACCCTACGTCAAGGATCAACGTATCTACTGGCAGTGCACCGGCGACGGGTTGCCGGCGAGGCAACTGCCGCCGGATTGCCGCTAGAGTCTTTGCCGACAGTCGTCGCGCGGCGGGCATTCAGCCTGTTGGTGGCCAAGGCCGCTTGCGCCAGTGTGAGCGCGCACAGCGGACGAGGTCGATGCAGGTGCGCTTGCACGGCGCAAGAATGTGTTGTCCGAATTCAGACGCGCGGTGTGTTTACTCCAGCATGGCCTGAACCACGCGCGTCCAGGCGGCGGCGAGGTTGAGGCGATTGTAACCGCCGCCGCCGAGACCGATGATCCGGCCCTGGCAGAACTCATCGGCCAGCGCGCACAAGCGCGCCGCCGCGTGCGCGTGCGCGGCCGGCGAAAACTGCATGTGGGTGATGGGATCGCCGGCAACGCTGTCGGCCCCGGCCTGCAGGATGATAAATTCCGGGCTTCCGGCGCGCACGAATTTCTCGAGCCGAACCCACGCGCCCTGAAACGCGGAATCGTCCGCGCCGGGTTCGAGCGGGATGTTGAGCTTGGTGCCCTGGGCCGGGCCTTTGCCGGTTTCGGAGGCGGCGCCGGTGCCGGGGTAGAGATAGCGGCCGTCTTCGTGGATGTCGGCGAAGATAAGATCGGGGTCGTCCTCGAAGGCATAGAACACGCCGTCGCCGTGATGCGCGTCGATGTCGACGTAGGCCACGCGCCGAATCCCGTGGCGCCGGCGCAGCGCCTCGATCAGCACGCCGATGTCGTTGAACACGCAGAAGCCCGCGGCCGAATCGCGACGCGCATGGTGCAGGCCGGCGATCGGCACGAACACGCGCGGGCAACCGCCGCCGAGAATGTGCTCCAACCCGTCGAGCACCGAACCGACCACGGTTGCCGCCGCTTCATACACACCGACGAACGCCGGGGTGTCACCGTAATCGAGATAACCCTCGCCGCTCGCCGATTGCCGGTGCACGCGCTCGATATAGTCGGACGTGTGGAACAACGCGAGATCGTCGCGGGTGCAGGAGACCGGCACGCCGTTTTCCGTCTGCCAGTCGAGCCCCAGGCGCAGGGCTTCCTGCCAGAACGCCGCCTGGCGGTCGTGGCCGAAGGGGTGCCCATGTCCGAAACCGTAGGCCGCCAACGCCTCGCCGTGATAAAGCCGCACGCGCATTGCCGGGATTATAAGCTAGCGCCCAGTGCCCGAGGCGAACGGGCGACGCCCTTCCGAGCAGAAGGACGCCTGCTTTTCGCGGCGAAGCTCCTTCGAAAGCAGGACGCCGGGCCGCCACAAGAGGCTTGGTTGATTGAGTCGCCCGGCCGCCACCCGGCGCAGCGTCAGGGATGCGCCGTGGAGTGATGGGGCGGATGCAAGCTGAGGTAGCTGCAATAAACCGAGGCGACAAAGACCGGCAGGGCCAGCCAGCCCGCAGTCGCGATGAGTAGATATCCCCACGCATGGGAGATGGTGAATCCCGTCACGATCAGCAGGTAAACCACGAAAAACGGTGCGGCCAGCGCAGCCAACGCAAGCGCGTGGCGCCGGCACAGGGCAAAGCTTTCCGATATCGCGGCCAGCGGTTGGCGGTTGGCCAACACCGTGAGCGGCACGCTGTAAAACAGCCCCATGGCCAGTATGAGGTACAGGCTGGCCACCACCAGCATGCCGAGCACCGTGGTTATTTGCAGTACGTCCAGCCGGGCGGCCGTCAATCCCGAAACCATGGAGCCGCCGATGAGCAGATCGCCCGCGAACTTGACCAGCATGGCCAGGACGAGTGTGATGATGCCGAGCAGGACGCCGGGAAACGCCTTGTCCGGACGACTGAAGATCAGACTTAGCTCGCGCGCCGGCCGCATCAACCACGCCTCAGACCATGACGGCGCGCCACCGGCGGCCGGCAGCTCATCGGCACGATGTGCATGCGCGCGGCCCCAGACGACACTGGCGAGCAACATGGGGGTGATGAGGATGAGCAGCAGGTCGCCCATGAACGGGATGTGCTTCAGCAGAAAGGCGAGTACGAGATACAGCGCGGTCATGCGGAACCACGGCGCCTTGTGTTCCCGGATCAGGCGCCAGCCGCAGGCAATCCAGCTGCCGGCGTGGGCGATCGCGCCACTCGCGTGACGCGGGAGGTCGGCGGACGCTAGCGGATCGCTCATGCCTTGATCTCCAGGAGGGTCGTCTTTGAAAATATTCCGGGTCCGGGTCGACGCCGCAGCATCAGGCGCGTCCGATCACCAGCGCTTGATCACCCACATGGGAACGGCGATGCGCGGCTGAAAGTCGCTGCGACGGAATTGCCCGCTGCCATCGGGGTCGACGAGGTAATACGGTTTCCCATGCTTGGGGGTGACCTTGATCATATACAGGCGACCGTTCAACCGGTACTCCTCGTGAATCTCGGTGCCCTTCGTGGTGATCGTCACTTCCGGTTCCGGCTGCTCGGTGCTCTGGGCTCCGGGCGCCGTCGGTGGATTGTAGTTTTCCGGTGGCGGCGGCGGTTCCGGCACGGTCACGGGAGGCGGAGTCTTGCTGCCCGTATCCTTGGAACCGGTGTCGGCTGCCAGCGCTGGTGCTGGTGCGATCAGGATGGCGAGCAACAAAATGAGCAGGGTGCGCATGACCGTATCGATCAGAGGTTGAGTTTGATTTCCTGTTCCGCTTCGGAAGGTTCGAATCCGCTGGTTTCATAATACCGGAAGATCACGTCCAATACCTCCTCGGCGCTGTTGACTACCGAGAACAGCTCGAGATCGGTCTTGTCGATCACGCCCTCGGCGACCAGCTTGTCCCTGAACCAGTCGAGCAGGCCGCCCCAGAACGGCGCATGCACCAGGATGACCGGCATGCGCGTGCTCTTGCCGGTTTGGATCAGCGTCAACGCCTCGATGATCTCGTCGAGCGTGCCGAAGCCGCCGGGCATGACCACGTAGGCCTTGGCGTACTTGATGAACATGACCTTGCGTGCGAAGAAGTGCTGGAAGGTGAGCGTGACGTTCTGGTACGGATTGGCATGCTGCTCGTGTGGCAACCGGATGTTCAGCCCCACGCTCGGCGACTTGCCGGCAAATGCGCCCTTGTTGGCTGCCTCCATCAGGCCCGGGCCGCCGCCGCTCACCACCGCGAAACCGGCGTCGGAGAGTTTGCGCGCGATCTCTTCGGTCAGGGCATAATAGGGATGCCCGGGCTGGAGCCGCGCGGAGCCGAAGATGCTTACCGAAGGCTGGATCTGGGAGAGCCGCTCGAAGCCCGCGACGAACTCGGACATGATCTGGAAGATCTTCCACGATTCGCGCGACATGAAGCGCGAGGGCGCCACTTCCACGCGGAAGCGCGAGTCCGGCCCGTTGTTGGGTTTCTGCAGAGGGGGGATGCCGTGATTGGGATTGCCGTCGTTCATGATTTGAGGAAGCCCTGCGTCGTTCGTCTGGTCATTAGGATTACGCCCTACTTCATTCGCCATGCCATATGATGACTTTTAGCACAGAAGCGGCGTCCGGACGCGCT
>JBLMXN010000073.1:0-15807 GCA_050257795.1 Bacteroidota bacterium | reverse complement strand
CGCATCGGCCTCGACCCGCGGGAGCTGGCGGACAAACCGCTGCGCGTCGGTTTATCCATGCAGGTCGCGATCGATACGCACGATCGCGCCGGCAATATCCTGGCGCGTACCCCGGTCAGCGGAGCGCGTTATCAGACCACGATCTATGCCGATCGTACCGCGGCGGCGGACAAGCTGATCGCGGCCATCGTCCGTGCCAACGACGCCGGACCCGGCGCCACCGCCGCGCGCTGAACCTTCGGCCATGGCGCCCAAGCCGCTTACCGGGTCCGCGCTGGCGCTGGTGACCGTCGGACTGTCGCTCGGCACCTTTATGCAGGTGCTCGACACCACGATCTCCAATGTCTCAATTCCGGCAATCGCCGGCGACCTCGCGGCGAGCCCGAACCAGGGCACCTGGGTCATTACCTCGTTCGCCGTGAGCAACGCCATCATGCTGCCGATCACGGGCTGGCTGGCGCGGCGCGTCGGCGAGGTGCGGCTGTTCGTGGCGGCGACCCTGCTGTTCACCGTGGCCTCGTGGCTGTGCGGGCTGGCGACCAGCCTGCCGATGCTGATCGCGTTTCGCGTGCTGCAAGGCGCGGTCGCCGGGCCCATGATCCCGCTGTCGCAGAGCCTGCTGCTCGCCAATTATCCGCCGGAGAAAAAGGGCATGGCGCTGGCGCTGTGGTCCATGACCGTGATCGTGGCGCCGATTTTCGGCCCCATCATGGGCGGCTGGATCACGGACAACATCAGCTGGCCGTGGATTTTCTACATCAATATCCCGGTCGGATTCCTGTCCGCGTTCCTCGTCTGGGAGCTGTTGCGTCAGCGCGATACCGAAACCGTGCGCCACCCGATCGACGGCGTGGGCCTGGCGCTGCTGATCGTCGGCGTAGGTTGCCTGCAGATCCTGCTCGACAAGGGCAACGAGCTCGACTGGTTCGGTTCGCCGCTGATCGTCACGCTCGCGCTGGTGTCGACGGTGACGCTGAGCTTTTTCATCGCCTGGGAGCTGACCGCGGCACATCCGGTGGTGGACTTGCACCTGTTCCGCAACCGCAATTTTGCCGTCGGCACCATCGTGTTGAGCCTGGCGTATCTGACCTTCTTCGGCAACGTGGTGATCCTGCCGCTGTGGCTGCAGACGCAGATGGAGTACACCGCGACCTGGGCCGGCCTGGCGGCGGCGCCAATCGGCATCCTGTCGCTGGTGTTCTCGCCGCTCGTGGGGCGCAACCTGCACCGCTATGACCTGCGGGTACTTGCCAGCATCGCGTTCCTGATCTTTGCCGGCGTATCGTTCTGGACCAGCGGCTTCAGCACCGATATCGGCTATTTCAACCTGTTCGTGCCGCGTTTCATCCAGGGTATCGGAGTGGCGTTCTTCTTCGTGCCGCTGGCGAGCATGAGTCTGTCGGAACTGACGCCGAAGGAGCTCGCGAGCGGCGCCGGGCTGTCAAATTTTTTGCGCATCCTCGCCGGCAGCTTCGGCACCTCGCTCAGCATCACGCTGTGGGAACGGCGCAGCGCATTGCACTACAGCCAGCTGGCCGAGCACATCACGAACACCAACGCCGCGAGCACCCGGGCGCTCGATCACCTGCAGTCGCTCACCGGGAGCGCGGACGCGGCCTATGCCGTGCTGAGCCGGATCGTGACCAAACAGGCCGTGATGCTCGCCACCGATGACATCTTCTGGCTTTCCGGTTGCCTGTTTCTGAGCCTGATCGCCGTGCTGTGGCTGGCGCGCCGGCCACGGTCGGTCGGCAGCGTCGCGGGCGACGCCGCCTAGACAAATGCAAAGGGGGTCGGCGTATCCGCCGACCCCCTTCATCGGTTGCAAACCCCGCCGGCTACTTTTTGATGTAGAACCGGTACACCCCGCACGCGTCTTCAGTCATGCCCAGGAGCTTGTGCCCCGTGGTCTTGATCCAGGCGCTGACCTCCATTGGCGCGGCCTGGCAGTCGCTGATGAGCTTTATATTCTGTCCGGCCTTGACCCGGTTCATCGCTTTATCGGCCTCCAGTACCGGCGTCGGGCAGCGCTGGCCGATCACGTCCACTGATCGCTCCACCGGCCACAGATCGCCCTTCAGGATATAAAAACCGAAGCCCTTGGGGCGGCTGCGGTCGACATGCAGGATCTGGTTGTTCGTCTGCTTGGCCCAGACGTGCAGATCGTTCTCGATGCCGGGGAAATCGCTGACGAGCAGCAGGATCTGGCCGTCTTCCATGGAATTCATGGCGCGGCGCAGCGACGGCAATGGACCGGGAGAAGTCAGCCCGTTCAGATCGAGCGCAAGCTGCGGCTTCATTGCCGGTGTGGTGTCGGTATAGGCATTCGCGGTCATGGGTCCCTCGCGTCTCGTTGGGCAGTAGTTGATCGAAAGATTTGCAAAGGCCGTGCCAGCACGGTTCAGGCGGTTTTTCACAGAGAATTAAATGGGTGGCAGGTCGGGGGGCGGACCGGTTATGTCGTAAACCGCGTAATTACGCCCGGGAAACGCACGGCATTCCGGATCTTGTGCATGCGTTCAGGCCCTATCCTTCCGTCGATACCGGAGCGTCCGCTCGCAGCGAACAGTCGGTGTGGCATGGAACTTGAACGATTCTTGCGGAAAGAGAACGCGGGGTGCCCAAGATGAATCCGATAATTCTCCTGTTGGACGACAGCGAGGAGAACCTGGTGTTACTGCAACGGATGCTCAAGGGGTTGCCAGGCGCGGAAGCCGGCACGGTCTGCTTCACCGCCGCCGCCAGGGCGCTCGACTGGTGCCGCCAGCACGAGCCGGACATCTGCGTGGTCGATTACCACATGCCAGGAATGGACGGCGTCGCCTTTATCACGGAGGCGCGCAAGCTGCCGGGCTTCAGGGGCATTCCCATGGTCATGGTCACCGGGGCCGCCGAAAGCGAAGTGCGACAACGGGCGCTGGGCAGCGGGGCTACCGATTTTCTGACGCGCCCGGTGGAGCCGGAGGAATTCCGCGCGCGCCTGCACAATCTCCTGTCGCTGCGTTTGAGCCTGGTGAATCCGCTTCAACGGGTGGAGCGCCTGGCGCACGACGTGGAATTGCTCGCGCGGCAGACGCTGGAGCGCGAGCACGAGCTCATTATTTCCAAGCTGTCGCATCTCAGCACCACGCGCGACGAGGAAACCGGCAATCACATGCACCGCGTGGCGCACATCTCGCGTCTCATTGCCGCCGAGCTCGGGCACGACACGCCGTTGTGCGACATGCTGTACCTGGCTGCGCCGATGCACGATATCGGCAAGGTCGGCATCCCGGACAGGATCCTGCTCAAGCCCGGCAAGCTCACGGCCGAGGAGTGGGAAATCATGAAGACCCACACCACCATCGGTTACGATGTGCTCAAGGACTCGAGCTCGCCGCTGCTGCGCATGGGCGCGGACATCGCCCATTCGCACCATGAAAAATACAACGGTCAGGGTTATCCGCTCGGGCTCGTGGGCGACAAAATCCCGATAGTCGGTCGCATCGTGTCCGTGGCCGACGAGCTCGACGCGCTGTTGTCGGTGCGTCCGTACAAGCAGGCGTGGAATCTCAAGGACGCGCTGGAGCAAATGCGCCGCGAGCGCGGGCGCCACTTCGACCCCGGCTGCATCGACGTCATGCTGCGGCATATCGATGCCATCCTCGAGATCCAGCAGCAATTCGCCGACGAGGCGTTGTCGGGGGTCGCCGAGACACGCCCGAAGTGGCGCGGAGTGGCCTAGGGAAACCCTGGCTCAGGGCGAACCGCGGACTTAATCCAAGGTTTCCCCCGGGCGTTCAGGAGGCGGGCGCCGGCGACTTGTCTGCCGGCGCAGCAACCGGGGCCGCGTATTTGCGCTTGTACCAGAGCAGCCCGAGGCGTTCCCGCAGCGCCGTACTGCTCAGCTGCAGTCCGCGGGCGGAAGGAAAATATCCCAGCGTTTCCCGTTCTTCCTTGTCGAGCGTCGTGAATCCCATGGGCGCGGGGATGGTCCCGATCCCCATGGTTTCAAACGCCCACACCGCGCGCGGCATGTGTGCGGCCTGCGTGACGAGGTAGACGCGCCGGATGCCGGCTGCGCGCAAAATATCCTTCGAGTATTTGGCGTTCTCGTAAGTCGTGGCGGATCTTCCCTCAACCCATTTGGCCGGCGCCTGAAATTCGCGTGTCAGCGTCGTCTGCATCAGTTCGGCTTCGGATTTCTCCTCGCCGTAGGGTTTGCCGCCGCTCACCAGTATCGGCAGCCGGGTGGCGTGGTGTAGGTAGACCGCATAACGCAGGCGCTCGAGAGTGAACTTGTTGACGCTGTCGTCTGCGCCGAATTCCGGCGCGTCGGTATAACGGCCTCCCCCCAGAACCACGATCGCCCCCGGCGCCGGTCCGGCTTCGGGCGTGGCGGCCAGATTGAGCGGCGGAAACCGCGACTCGATTCCCCGCATCAGCTCCTGACCCGTGAACGGCAGGCTCAGGATGAGCAGTGCCGCGACGCTGCTGAATACGATAAAGCTCCCGACTAAGACCCAGCGGATCTGGATCAGGAACCCGAGAATCGCCACGGCGATGATGAGACCGGGAGGGACGAACCATAACGCCACGATCTTGGGCGCGATGTCGGCCATGGGCGTCAGGGGGTCAGGCCGGCCGCCTGTTGATCGGCGTGATAGGACGAACGCACCATCGGCCCGCTGGCGACGTTGCGGAAACCGAGGCTCCCGGCGATGCGCCCGAATTCGGCGAATTGCTCGGGCGTGACGAAGCGCGCCACCGGCAGGTGATGCCGGCTCGGTTGCAGATACTGCCCGACGGTCAGCAGGTCGCAGCCGTGCGCGCGCAGGTCGCGCATGACCTCGACGATTTCCGCGTCGGTCTCGCCCAGGCCCAGCATCAGGCCGGATTTGGTCGGCACGCCGGGATGCAGCTCCTTGAAGCGGCGCAGCAACTCGAGCGAATGCCGGTAATCGGCGCCCGGGCGCGCGGCCCTGTACAGCCGCGGCACGGTCTCGAGATTGTGATTGAACACGTCCGGCAGCTCCGCCGCGCCCAGGATCCCGAGCGCCACGTCCATGCGCCCGCGGAAATCCGGCACCAGGATTTCGATCGTGGTCGAAGGCGTTTCGCGACGTACCGCGCGGATGCAGGCGGCGAAATGCGCGGCGCCGCCGTCGCGTAGATCGTCGCGGTCGACCGAGGTGATCACGACGAATTTCAGTTTCATCTCGGCGATGGCGCGCGCCAGCTGTTCCGGTTCGTCCGCATCGAGCGGCGCGGGCCGCCCGTGCGCCACGTCGCAGAACGGGCAGCGGCGCGTGCACAGCCGGCCCATGATCATGAAGGTGGCGGTGCCATGCGCGAAGCACTCGCCGAGATTCGGGCACGAGGCTTCCTCGCACACCGTGTTCAGCCGGTGCGCGCGCAGCAGGCCTTTCAGGCGGCCGACTTCGGGGTGCGTCGGGCTCTTGGCGCGGATCCACGCCGGCTTGCGCGCGACCGCGGTCTGCGGCGCGATCTTGATCGGAATGCGGGCGGTTTTGGCCGCGCCCTTCTGCGCCAACGCCGGGTCGGGGCTGATCTTGGGATTATCGGTGCTGCTCATGGGGAGGGGCGTGGCAGGTCTCCGAAGCCTGGGTTGGAACCAGTATATCCCAGCTCGCGGGTCAGATGCCCGAGCAGGTCCCGGCCCACATCGGCCAGGTCGCGGCGGATGCCCAGATCCACCAATTGCGTGACTGGCTGCCCAGGATAGCCGCAGGGATCGATCCAGGAAAAAGGCGCGAGATCCATGTCCACGTTGAACGCGATTCCGTGATAACTGCAGCCGCGGCGCACCCGCAGGCCGAGCGAGGCGATCTTGGCGCCGGCCACGTACACGCCGGGCGCACCCGCGCGCCGATCGGCCCGAATCTGATGGGAGGCGAGCAACTGAATGATCGCCTGCTCCAGCGCCTGCACCAGGCGCTTGGCGCCCCAGCCGCGCCGCTCCAGGTCCATGAGGACGTAGGCGACCCACTGCCCCGGACCGTGATAGGTGATGTCGCCGCCGCGATCGGTGTACACCAGCGGGATGTCGCGGATATGCGTGCGCGCGCCGCCGCGGCCTTTCAGGCCCATGGTGAACACCGGCCGATGCTCGAGCAGCCAGATTTCATCCGGCGTGCGCGGCGAGCGCGTGTCCGTGAACACGCGCATGGCGTCGAAGGCCGCGGCATAGTCCACGCGTCCCGGCGTGCGCAGCACCACGGTTTCGTGCGGCGATGTCGCGCGCGCCAGGAGTACGCCAGGGATGGCGCGGTCACGGAGCCGAGGATGCCGCGGCATCAGTTCACCTGCCCGGCGATGAAGGCCTGCTTGTATTCCTTGTACAGCGCGAACAGCCGCGCGTGCCACGGCCCCGGTTTGCCGCCGCCCACCGGCCGGCCGTCGAGGCGCGTGATCGGAAGAATTTCCTTGGTCGAGCTGGTGAGCCAGACCTCGTCGGCGGCGCGCAGCATGTCCGCGCTCACCGGCAGCTCGTCGCAGGCTATCTTGTGTGCGCGCGCGATTTCCACCACCAGGTCGCGCGTCACGCCCGGCAGGATGAAAGGCCCTTTCGGCGGCGTGATCAGGCGCCCGCCGCGGACGATGAAAATATTGCTGGCCGCGCCCTCGGTGACGAAACCGTCGCGCACCAGGATCGCCTCGACCGCGCCCTGGTCGATGGCCTGCTGGCGCAGCAGCGCGTTCGCCAGCAGCGCGATTGCCTTGATGTCGCAGCGCCGCCAGCGGATGTCCTCGGCAGTGACCGCCGCGACGCCTTCGGCCAACTGCTCCGCCGGCGGATACTTGAGCGGCTGGGCGTAGGCGAACACGGTCGGCGTCACATTGGGCGGAAACGCGTGATCGCGCGGCGCGACACCGCGGGTGATCTGCAGATAAATGGACTGGTCGGCGCTTCCATTGGCCTGCATCAGGCGCGTGAAAATCGCGTCCCACTCGGCGACGCTGTACGGGTTGCGCATGCGAATCGCGGCCAGGCTCGCCTCCAGGCGCGCGAGATGATGCGGCAGGCGGAACAGCCGCCCGCCAAAGACCGGAATGACTTCGTAAATACCGTCGCCGAAGACGAATCCGCGATCGAACACGGACACCTTCGCCTGATCCGGCGGAAGAAATTCTCCGTTCAAATAGACCAATTGCATGTTCATCATGGTTGAGAGTGAGGAGTAAGGTGTGAGGAGTGAGAGGTAACAGCCGTTACGCCTCACTCCTTACGCCTTGCGTCTCGCCTGCGTCATTGGAGCCAGAGTTGAAATTTGTCGATGGCGCGTCGCATCAGGTTGCCGGTTCCGATTTGCTTCAGCGCCACCAACGGATATTCCGCGAACGGTCGGCCATCGAGGTCGAGCGCCAGCGTGCCCACCACCTGCCCGTATTGCACCGGCGCATACAGTTTGTCCTGCGGCACCGTGAGTCGCGCGTGCAACCGCTCGTGCCAGCCGCGCGGGAGCGTTACGTACAGGTTGTGGCGCACGCCCAGCGGGACCGCAGACTGATCTCCCATCCACACGCGCACCTGCGTGGCCGGAACGTCCGCGGCGTACAGCAGGCGCGTCTCGTAATAACGGAACCCGTAATCGAGCAACCGCTGCGCCGACGCTACGCGCGCGTTCTCGCTGCGGGCGCCGAGCGCCACCGCGATCAGGCGCATGCCGTCGTGGCTGGCCGAGGCGGCGTGACAGAAACCGGCGGCGTGCGTCTGCCCGGTTTTCACGCCATCCACGGCGCCGTCGCGCCACAGCAAGGCATTGCGATTATACTGCGTGAGTCCGTTGTAGGTGAATTCCTTGAGCGCAAACCACGGGTAATATTCGGGAAAGTCGCGGATCAGCGCCGAGGCCAGCCGCGCCAGATCGCGCGCCGTCGAAACCTGGCCCGTGGCGTCATGCCCCGTCACGTTGACGAACACCGTGCGCGACAGGCCGAGCGTGCGCGCTTGCGCGTTCATCTCGGCGACAAAATTGCTCTCGCCGCCGGACGCCCGCTCGGCCAGCGCAACGGCCGCGTCGTTGGCCGAATGCACGATCATGCCCTTGATCAGATCCTCCACGCGCACGGTCGTCCCCGGACGCAGGAACAGCCGCGCGCCGCGCGCCGCGGCGGCGGTGCGGCTGATCTCGATTTGATCGTCGAGTTGCAGCCGCCCGGCCTTGAGTCTGCCGAACAGCACGTAGGCGGTCATGAGTTTGGCGAGGCTCGCGGGGGCGAGCGGTTTGTCGGCGATGTGTTCCGCCAGCACCCGGCCGCTGTCGTGATCGACCAGCAGCCAGGCCGTGGCCGGCACGTCCGGCGCCGGAGCCCCGGGCTGCGCCGCCGCAGCCGCCCGGCCGCATAGCAGGCACGCTAACAACAGACAAAAGAATTTGTTAGGGGCTTCTAACAAGAGGAATTTCACAGGATTAACAGGATTAAAAACAGGATTGACAGGATTTTATTTTAGAAAATTCGTAATCCTGTAAATCCTGAAAAATCCTGTTAATCCTGTCTTTCATTCGACCACGATCAGGGCGTTGGCAACTCCGAGTTGCGCGGCGCGCTGGGTGAGGCGGTCGCCTTCTTCCACGGTGGCGAACGGACCGACGCGCACGCGATAGATCGGCGCCGCCGCGCCGGCATGGGCGCCCGCAGGCGATTGCGCCGCCTGGACGAAAACCGGCTGCAAAGCCTCGCGTTCCAGGCGATCGCGCAGCTGGATCGCGTTGTCCCGGCGGGCGAAGGCGCCCACCTGGAGATACAGCCTGGGCGCCGCGGTTCTGGCCGGGAGTTCAACTGCCGCGGCCGGGGAGATCATCTGCAACGAGGGGCTCTTGAGTCCGGCCACCTGGACCGTCGGCTCCTCGGGGCTCACCGCCTCCACGTCCACGATGCCGGTGCCGGTGCCGATGATGCCGAGCCTGGCCGCGCCGGCGTAGGACAGGTCGATCAGGCGGTTGCTCAGGAACGGCCCGCGGTCGTTGACGCGCACGACGATCGAACGGCCGTTCTGCAGATTGCGCACCCGCACGTATGACGGCAGCGGCAGGGTCTTGTGCGCCGCGGTCATGGCATACATGTCATAGGGTTCGCCGCTCGAGGTGCGCTTGCCGTGGAATTTTCGCCCGTACCAGGAGGCGATGCCGCGTTCGTGATAGCCGGCGGCGCGCGCCAGCGGATAGTAGGTGACGCCGTCGACCGTATACGGGTTGTTGCCGGACTGGCTGCGCGGTTCGTCCCGGGGCACGGCGTCCGGGATGTTGGCCACGTCCGGCGGCGGGTTCGAACCGGGGCCGTCGTCCTGGTAGTAACCGCCGCTGCGCGAGAAGGTGCCGCAGGCGCTGAGCAGCACGAGCAGCGGTAAGAGCAAGAGCCATCGTGTCGTCATGACTGTTCCCTCTCGCGGCGCTGGCGGATGCTCTGGCCCAGTTCGTACACCGCCAGCGCGTAACGTTTGTTGTGATTATAGCGCGTGATGACGTAGAAATTGTTGTAGCCCAACCGGTAGAAGGGCCCGTAATCGCCCTCGAAGGAAATCAGCGCCGCGCGCTGTTCCTTGTCGTCGAGGCGACGCGGAAAGATTCCGTAACGCGGAAAGTCGCGCGCCGGCAGCGCCGGCTTGAGGCCGAGTCTCTCGATCCAGAAATACAGCGTGCCTTCCAGGTGCACGTCCTCCATCACCGGTGCGCCCGCCTGCCAACCGTTCTCCTTGAGGTAATTGGCCACGCTGCCGATGGCGTCGTCCGGGCTCGTGATGATGTCGCGCTTGCCGTCGCCATCGAAATCCACGGCGTATTGCCGGTAACTGCTGGGAATGAATTGCGGCAGGCCCATGGCCCCGGCATAGGAGCCTTTGATCAGGCAGGGATCGGTGTCGATCTCGCGCGCGAGCAGCAGGTATTGCACCAGCTGGCCGCGGAAGAAATCCGAACGTGACGGATAGTCCAGCGTCAGCGTGGTCAACGCGTCGAGCACCGGGAAACCGCCGGCGTGCCGGCCGAAGCGGGTTTCGACCCCGAGGATGGCGACGACGATCTCCGGCGGCACGCCGTATTGTTCCGCGGCGCGCGCCACCGTTCCGGCGTGCTCGTCCCAGAACTGCACGCCGCGGCGCACGTTGTCCTCGGTGAGAAAGATCTGCTTGTATTGATACCACGGCAGCAGTTCCTTCGGCCGTTCCATCGCCTCGACGATTTCGGGGCGGATCCGGGCGCAGCGGAAAGTGCGTTGCAGCATGGTTCGGGAGAAACCGTATTTTTGTTCCATCTCCGCGGCCAGATCCCGCAGGGCCGGGTATTTTTTCAGCTCCAGCGCCTGTGCCGGGAGGGTTCCCGCGAGGGCGACGCACGCCAGTGACAGCAGCAGGGCGGTTAAATCACGAGATTTCCGGTTATTGCGGCGGTATAACATGCTTAAACGCAAGGCCACGCGCCGGATCTTTCTTCGAAACAGTTCAGATGGTTTCATGCCGCCAAATATTCGCATGCGCGCTCATTCGGCCAGCTTGCGATGGGTCTGGATGCTCATCAGGATACCGAAGGCGGCCATGACCGTGACGATGGAACTGCCGCCGTAGCTCATCATCGGCAGCGGAATGCCGACGATCGGCAGGATGCCCGAGACCATGCCCATGTTCACGAAGAAATACAGGAAGAAAGTGAGACTCAGGCTCCCCGCCAGCAGACGGGTGAAGGTGTCCTTCGCGAGATAGGCGATCAGCAGGCCGCGGGCGACGATGAAGACGTAGATGCCGACGAGCACCAGGCTGCCGAGCAGGCCGAATTCCTCCGCGAACACGGCGAAGATGAAGTCGGTCGAGGACTCGGGCAGGTAATCGAGGTGCGCCTGGCTGGAGTTGAGCCAGCCCTTGCCGTAAACGCCGCCCGAGCCGACCGCGATCATCGACTGGATGGTGTGGTAACCGGTGCCGAGCGGGTCGGCCTCGGGATTGAACAGCGTGAGGACACGCTGCTGCTGATAATCGTGCAGATGATGCCAGGCGAAGGGCGCGGCCACCGCGATGACCGCGAGCAGGATCAGGATCACGCGCCAGCGCATGCCCGCCAGGAACAGCACGAAGGTTCCGGCGCCGAACACCAGCAGCGCCGTGCCGAGGTCGGGTTGTTTGATGATCATGAACGCCGGCACCGCCATCATGAGAAAGGCCGCGGCCAGCCGCAGCAGCGTCGGCGGCAGATTGCCGCGCGCGAGGTACCACGAGAGCATCATCGGCACCGCGAGTTTCATGACCTCCGCGGGCTGGAACTTCAGGATCCCCAGATGCAGCCAGCGCTGCGCGCCCTTGCCGATGACGCCGATGCCGAGCACGGCCAGCAGCAGGATCATGCCGGCGCCGAATATGTAAGGCGACCAGCGCTCGAGGATTTCCGGCCGCACCTGCGCCACCAGCAACAACACCAAAAAACCGAGGCCGAGCCGCATCAGGTGACCCAGCGTCGCGCTCATGTCCTTGGCGCTGGCGCTGTAGACCACGAACAGGCTGATGGCCGAAAGCGCGAGGAGCGCGAAGAGCAGAGTCTTGTCGAGATGCAGGCGTTGCAGGTCCATGGCGTTAATTTATGATTTCTGATTGCAGATTTCTAATTTCCAACTGAACCCGAAATCTGAAAATAGAAGTTTGAAATCCGTTTTCACTCATTGTTTTCCGACTCCGGTGTGGCGTTCTTGGGTGGCGCCGGACTCGTGCCCAGAATCACGTAATCCATGACCTTGCGCGCAATCGGGGCGGCCGCCGAGCCGCCGTGGCCGCCGTTTTCCACGATGACCGCCACCGCCACCTTCGGATCGCCCACCGGAGCGAAGCTGACGAACAATGCATGATCGCGCAACCGCTCGGGCGTGGTGGACTCGCTGTAGCGCTGCCCCTGAGCCACGCTCTTGACCTGCGCGGTGCCGGTCTTGCCGGCGATTTTGTAGGGGGCGTTGTAGCCGATGTTGTAAGCGGTTCCTCGGTTCGTGTGCACCACGTCCGTCAGGTTCTGAATTTCGACGTCCAGATCGTGCTTGTTCTTGATCGGGACCTGTGAATCCACCACCGGCGCCACTTCGCGTGCCGCCCCGGTCTTGGCGTCGACGATGGCGTGCACCAGCTCGGGTTGCATGCGCACGCCCTGGTTGGCCATGGCCGACATCGCCGAGGCCAGCTGCAGCGGCGTCACCAGCAGCGCACCCTGGCCGATGCCGGTGACCACGGTTTCGCCTGGATACCATTTGGCCCCGCGCGCTTCCTTCCATGCTCGCGAGGGCAGGAGGCCGTCGGATTCGTTGAGCAGGTCCACCCCGGTCTTCTTGCCGAACCCGAACGGCGCGAGGAACCGGTCTATCCCGTCGATGTCCATCGCCACCGCCAGCTTGTAGAAGTAGACGTCGCACGACTGCACCACGGCATCGTGCAGGGTAACCATGCCGTGGCCGCCCTGCTTCCAGTCACGGAATACATGCGAGCTGTCCGGCAGCGTGTACCATCCGGGACAAAGCACCGGTTGGTTGGCATTGAAGCCTTTGAACTCGAGCGCCGCGAGCCCGAGGAACGCCTTGACGGTCGAGCCGGGTGCGTACTGGCCGTTCAGTGCGCGGTTGATCAGCGGCTTGTCCGGGTCCTTGAGGAGGCGCTGGTATGAATCGGTATCGATGCCGCCGACGAAGGCGTTGGGATCGTAGGTCGGGGTGCTGACGAACGCAAGCACCGCGCCGGTCGACGGTTCGATCGCGATGACCGCGCCGCGGCGCTTGCCGAGCGCCTCCTCGGCGATCGCCTGCAGTTTGGCGTCGATGTTGAGCGAGAGGTTCTTGCCGGCGACCGGCGCGATGCGCTCGAGGATGCGCAGCGAGCGGCCGTGGGCGTTGGTCTCGACCTTCTCCACCCCGACCTGGCCCAGCAGCGTTGTTTCGTAGCTGGCCTCGATGCCGAGCTTGCCGATGTCCTGGATGCCGCGGTACATGGATTTATCGGATTTGTCGATGCGGTCCTGCTCCTGCTCGCTGATGCGCGCGACGTAGCCGAGAAAATGCGCCCCCAGCCCGGTGAGCGGATAGTGCCGCTGCAGCCGCGCCTCCAGTTCGACCCCGTTGAAATACGGCCGCTTCACCGCCAGCCGCGCGGCCTCCTCCTCGGTCAGATGCGAGCGCAGCACCAGGCTTTCGAAGCGCGGGCGGTCGCGTAGCTGCTTGCGGAAATTCTTGAGATCCGCCTCGTTCAGCGTCACCACGTGGCCCAGCTCCTCGAGCAGGGAGTTCATGTCGTCCACCTGCTCAGGAATGATCTCGAGCGTGTACACCGGGTAGTTCTGCGCCAGGACCACGCCGTTGCGGTCGAGGATGAGGCCGCGCGGCGGCGGGATCGGGATAGGCTTGATGCGGTTGGCTTGCGACAGCGTTTCGTAGTGGCGGTGCGCGAAGATCTGCAGATACGCCAGGCGCAGCAACAGCGCGAAGATCAGCACCACGACGATGGCGCCGATGACCGAAATCCGCGCGTTGAAGAGCCGGGTTTCCCGGAAGTGATCCTTGATCGGGATGTTGAGCATGAAGCTCTAAGAACCTCTAAAAAATAGAATCAAACCGTCAAGGCGCCAAGGTCGCCAGGAAAGACAGGGACTATTTGCATTCAGAAACAAATCTTGGCGTTCTTGGCGTCTTGGCGGTTCAAAAAATTTATTCAAGTGACTCTATGCGATACCGCCGCGTCTCCGCAGATCACGCAGGATCACGAACAGCCACGGCCACAACAGGCCGCCGACCACGCTCGGCGTCCAGTAACTGATGGCCCCCGGCGCCTGGCCGATGGCGCCGCGAATCCACAACACCAGCAGCTGGTTGACGGTGAGCAGCGCGAACACTGCGGCCGCCTGCTGCAGCCGCGGGAACATGCGTATCTGCAGATGCAGCCGCACCGCCAGGTACGCCACGAGCGTCTTGGCGAGCGCGTTGCTGCCGAGCAGCGAGCCGTACAGCACGTCCTGCAGCATTCCGAGCAGCCAGCCGCTGCCGACCGACACGCGCTCCGGCACCGCGAGGCACCAGTAGATCAGCACCAGCCCGACCCAGTCGGGCCGGAATGCCTCGGCCCACGTCGGAAACGGCATGATCGCGAGGATCAGCGCGACCGCGAAGGTTCCGAAGAACGTCAGGCGGCGGCGTCCGTCCGGACCCAGTCTCATTTGGCGCGGCCTCCGTCCTTGGCGAGATGACCCGGCCAGATGAGCAGCACCTGTTTGCCGTGGTTGAGGTACGCCGCCGGCACGGCGGTGATGGAGAGGAACGATTCGTTGGGATCGTTGACGATCTTGCTCACGGTGGCCACCGGATATCCCGGCGGGAAGGTCCCGCCCATGCCGGAGCTCACCAGCAGGTCGCCCTCCTTGATGTCGGCGTTGGCGGTGAGGTACGGCACCTTGACGGTGTCCTGGTCGCCGGTGCCAAAGACCAGCGCGCGCAGGCCGCTGCGGTTGTCGAGCACCGGGATCGCGTGACCGGCGTCGGTGATCAGCGTCACGCGGCTGACGTTGACGGCGACCTGGGTGACCTGGCCCATGATGCCGTTGGCGTCGATCACCGGCTGCCCCAGATAGACGCCGTCCTGGCTGCCCTTGGCGACCACGACCTTGCGCGTGAACGGTTCGGAACTGACTTCGACGAGATCCGCCGCCATCGCCTTGTCGGCGATCTGCGCGGCGCTGCCCAGCATGCGGCGCAGCCGCTCGTTTTCCGCCTCCAGGGCGTCGAATTGCTGCTGTCTGGCGAGCAGCAGCTGCTGCTCCGCCAGCAGCTTTTCATTATCCGCGCGCAGCGTGCCGCGGGCGGTGAAAAAATCGGCCACGCCGCGACCGACGTAGGCCGGCGCCGCCGCGATGACCTGGATCGGGTAGGCCAGCGTGTTCAGGCCGGCGCGGATTTTCTCCAGGTGATGCCCGCGATGGTCGAGCATCATGAGCGCCACCGAGAGCGCCGACAGCAGGATCAACCGCGTCAGGCTGGACGGTGCCCGGATCGAGCGTCCGAAAATATTGATCATGCGGCGTCGACCGGAATGAGTGGCGCAAGGATATGCTGCGTTCGAACCAGGGGACGGAAACGCGCGCCGCGGGAAAAATAATGGGAGAGTCGGCGTGAGTGACTATTCCGTTCTTTGGTCCGCAAGCGGTGCTTTCGCCCTTCGCTTTCCTGCTTCGGGCGAAAGTCCAGCGCGCACATCCATGTGCACCCGTTCGTGGCTTCGCCACTCACCCATGCGCCGCTACTCGTACACAAAAACATCGCCCAGTGTTTCGGCTTCCATGAGCGCCCGGCCGCAGCCGCGCACCACGCAGGTGAGGGGGTCTTCGGTGATGATGATCGGCAGCCCGGTCTGCTCCGCCAGCATGCGGTCGATGTCGCGCAGCAGCGCGCCGCCACCCGAGACCACCAGGCCCTTCTCGGCGATGTCGGCGCCGAGTTCCGGCGGCGTCTGCTCGAGCGCGATCTTGATCGCGCCGATGATGCCGGAAAGACACTCGGCGAGCGCCGCGTGGATTTCCTGGCTGTTGACGACCTGCGCGCGCGGCACGCCGTCGGCGATGTGCCGGCCCTTGATCTCCAGCTGTTTGATCTCGCTGCCTTCCCAGGCGGTGCCGATTTCGGTCTTGACCTGCTCGGCGGTGGCCTCGCCGATCAGCAGGCCGTACTTGCGGCGCACGTATTTGACGATCGCCTCGTCCATCTTGTCGCCGGCGATGCGCAGCGAATGCGAGTACACGATGCCGCCGAGCGAGATCACGCCGACCTCGCTGGTGCCGCCGCCGATGTCGAGCACCATCGAGC
>JBLMXN010000072.1:0-13230 GCA_050257795.1 Bacteroidota bacterium | reverse complement strand
TCTCCACGACGTCCATGGTCTCGCGGTCGGTGACACGCATGCCCTGGACGAATTCACTCTTCTTGCCGATTTTTTCCAGGAGCTTGCCGATCTGCGGCCCGCCGCCGTGCACCACCACCGGATTCATGCCCACGAGCTTCATCAGCACCACGTCGCGCGCGAAACCGCGCTTGAGGTTCTCGTCCACCATGGCGTTGCCGCCGTACTTGATGACGATGGTCTTGCCCTGGAACCGCTGAATATACGGCAGCGCTTCGGTCAGAATGCGTGCGCGGTCGGCGGCCGACTGGGGAGTGAGGGTCATTTTTCCTATTCTTCGGGGAATATTAGTGGGAAAAGTTAGCGCATATTCACATCAAAGTCAGCAGGAGCGGGTGTTAAAAAAAAGAAAGGCCGCTTGCGCGGCCTTTCTTTATCGGGACCTGATCCCGCTATTCGAGAGTCAGGCGACTTCGACCGAGATCTTCTTGGGCTTTACTTCCTCGGCCTTGGGCAGAGTCAGTTCCAGCACCCCGTCCTTGTAGTTGGCTTTGACGCCCTTCTCGTCGATCTGGGTACCGAGTCGCAGGCTACGGACGTACTTGCCGTAGCGGCGCTCGCGCCGCAGGACGCGCTCGCCCTCTTTTTCCTCGGTTTCGCTCTTGGTCTCGGCGCTGATGGTCAGTATGCCGTTTTCCAGGGTGACGTCGATGTCCTCTTTCTTCGCTCCCGGAATATCGGCCACGATGACGTAGGCATCATCGCGCTCTTTCACGTCCATGGCCGGGAACAGGTCTTCGCCGCGCGCCTCTTCCACCCAGCGCGTCGGGCTCAGAAAGCTCTGAAATACCCGGTCAAAGTCATTGTCCCACAACCCCCAGCGGGCCAGCGGGGCGCGGTCTTCGCGTCGCATCAATCTGTTCATAAGAAAGCACCTCCAAAAATAAACATTGGTTGAACATTTCTGGATGTACTCTAAAAATTCCCGAGCCCATCCTGTCGTGACGCGTTCTTAATTGGGGATGAAGCCGGAGATTTCAAGCGACGCCGGGCCGCAAATAATGTTTAAAACAGGCGGGGTTACAGAATGTAGCGCGTCAGGTCCTCGTTGCCGACCAGGCTGCCCAGATGCCGGTCCACGTATGCCGCATCCACCACCGTTTTCTCGCCGCCGCGATCGGCGGCTTCGAAGGAAACCGTCTCGAGCAGCCGTTCCATTACGGTATGCAGGCGACGCGCGCCGATGTTTTCGGTGCGCTCGTTCACCTGCCAGGCGACTTCAGCAATGCGGCGCACCCCGTCCGCGGTGAATCCCAGCTCATGGCCCTCCGTGGCCAGCAGCGCCGCGTATTGTTCCGTGAGCGAGGCGTCCGGTTCGGTCAGGATGCGCACGAAGTCCTCGGCGGTGAGCGCGTCGAGTTCCACGCGGATCGGCAGCCGCCCCTGCAATTCGGGAATCAGGTCCGAGGGCTTGGCGAGATGAAACGCGCCGGAGGCGATGAACAGAATATGATCGGTCTTGACCGTGCCGTATTTGGTCGAAACGGCGCAGCCTTCCACCAGCGGCAGCAGATCGCGCTGCACGCCTTCGCGCGAGACATCCGGACCGCGGGCCTCGGAGCGGCCGACGATCTTGTCGAGCTCATCGAGGAACACGATCCCGTGCTGCTCGACGCGCTGCAGCGCGCGGCTCTTGATGTCCTCGTCGTTGACCAGCCGCGCCGCCTCTTCCTCCGCCAGCAGCTTGCGCGCCTCGCGGATCTTGACCTTGCGCGGGCGCGCGCGCCGTCCGCCGAGATTCTGGAACAGGCCCTGGAGCTGGCTGGTCATTTCCTCCATGCCGGGCGGAGTAATAATTTCCACGCCCATGGCGGACGTAGTGAGTTCGATCTCGATTTCCTGGTCGTCCATCGAGCCTTCGCGCAGTTTCTTGCGGAACATCTGGCGCGCGGCGCCGTCGGCCGGGCGCGCCTGCTCGCCCACGGCAAAGCCTATCTCGCGCGCCGGCGGCACCAGGATGTCGAGAATCCGGTCCTCGGCCGCGTCCTCGGCGCGGGTGCGCACTTTTTCCATCTCCTCGATGCGCGTCATCTTGACCGCCATGTCGGTGAGATCGCGGACGATGGAATCCACGTCGCGCCCGACGTAACCGACCTCGGTGAACTTGGTCGCCTCGACCTTGATGAACGGCGCATGCGCCAGGCGCGCGAGCCTACGCGCGATCTCGGTCTTGCCGACACCGGTGGGACCGATCATGAGGATGTTCTTGGGCGTGATCTCTGCGCGCAGGAACTCGTCCCCTACCTGGGCGCGGCGCCAGCGGTTGCGCAGGGCGATCGCCACGGCGCGCTTGGCCGCGGCCTGGCCGATGATGTGCTTGTCCAGTTCCTGGACGATCTCGCGCGGGGTCATTTCCGACATGGTCAAGCCTGGAGTTCCTCGATGGTAAGGCTGCGATTGGTATAGATGCAGATGTCGGCGGCGATATTCAAGGCCTGCTCGACGATGGCGCGGGCGTCGAGTTCGGTGCTTTCCATCAGCGCCCGCGCCGCCGCCTGGGCGTACGGCCCGCCGGAGCCGATGGCCATGAGCCCGTTCTCCGGCTCGATCACATCGCCCTGGCCGGTGATGATGAGCGATGCCGTTTTGTCCGCCACCGCCAGCAACGCCTCCAGCCGCCGCAAGATGCGGTCGGTGCGCCAGTCCTTGGCCAGCTCGACCGCCGCACGGGTGAGCTGCCCCTGGTGCTTTTCGAGCTTGCCTTCGAAGCGCTCGAACAGGGTAAAGGCGTCGGCGGTGCCGCCGGCGAAACCGGCGATCACCTGGTCCTTGTACAGGCGGCGGACCTTGCGCGCGTTGGCTTTCATGACGGTATTGCCCATGGTGACCTGGCCGTCGCCGCCGATGACGACGCGCCCCTGGCGGCGGACCGAAAGGATCGTGGTGCCGTGAAACGGTTCCAAGTTAAACTCCCCGATTCTGATCTATAGTTAGACAGTCGCGTATGGGCGTATTTTACGTTTTTCGAGCCAGCCTGCACATGGTGCATTACCGTCGTTTCCGTCCTGCTATCTCAAGCCTGGTCCTGGGTGCTGCCGTGTTTTTATCGCTGGCCGCCGCCCCGGCGCGGGCCGAGGTGGCGGTGGTGCTCAATTCCAACGACGACGACATCAGCCTGATCGACACCGCGACTCACAGCGTCATCCAGCGCGTGCCGATCGGCAAACAGCCGCACCATCTGTTTCCCACGCCGGATGAACGCTACCTGATCGTCGGCAACACCCAGTCGAACGAACTGGTGTTCCTCGACACGTCCACCGGCGCGATCGTGCGGCGCGTGCCCAACATCGCCGATCCTTATCAACTGCGCTTCAGCCCCGACGGCCGCTGGTTCGCGGTCAACGGCAACCGGCTGAACCGCGTCGATCTCTATCGTTACGCCAACGGCGAGTTTTCGCTGGCGGCCCGGTTGCCGCTGGAAAAAACCCCGAGCCATCTCATCTTCAGTCACGACAGCCGCGTGCTCTACACCACGCTGCAGGAGAGCGACCGGGTCGCGGCCATCGACGTGGCGACGCAGAAGCTGCTCTGGTTCGCCCCCACCGGCCATCTGCCCGCCGGCATCTGGGTCACGCCCGACGGGTTTCACCTGCTGGTGGGCCTGACGGGCGAGGACGGCGTGGACGTGCTGTCCGCGCAAGACGGAAGATTGCTCATGCGTCTCAAGACCGGCCGCGGCGCGCACAATTTCCTGCCGCTCGGTGACGGCCGGCACGTGTTGATTTCCAACCGCGTGGACAACACCATCTCCGTCATCGACGAACAGGAATTGAAGGTGCTCCGGACGTTTCCGGTGCCCGGCGGTCCGGACGACATGGAGCTTAAGCGCGACGGCAGCGAACTGTGGGTCACCTCGCGCTGGATCAACCGCGTCAGCGTCATCGACATGAGAACCGGAATACTCATGCACAGCATTCACGTCGGGCGTTCCCCGCACGGGATTTATTTCCATGACCACGCCGCGCGCCGCTAGCTCGCTCCTGGGGTTCGCCCTGTGGGCGCTGGTCGCGCCGGCATCGGCCGATTGCGCCGGAGCGGTTTATCTGACGCTCGACACCGGCGACATGTCCCAGGCGGAAACCATCGCGAAGATTCTCAACGAAGAAGGCATCAAGGCCACCTTTTTCATCGCCAACGAGCGCAGTTTCCGCGGCGATCGCGCGCTCGATGCCTCGTGGGCCGATTTCTGGCGCGCCCGCGTGGCCGAAGGTCATGTCTTCGGCAATCACACCTGGTCACATTCCTACCAGCGGCGCGATCTCGACAACGGCAGGATCGCGGCGATCACGATCGACGGCAAACCCGTAACCTTCGATCAGCAACAGTTCTGCGCCGAACTGCAACAGGTAGACACGGCATTCGATAAACTCACCGGTCACCATCTGTCCGGCCTGTGGCGCGCCCCCGGCGGACGCACCACGCAAAACAGCATCCGCTGGGCCGCCAGCTGCGGCTATCCGGTATACGTCGGCTGGAGCGAGACGGGGTACCTGGGCGATGACTGGCCGAGCGAAAAATATTCCAACGCCGCGCTGCTGGAACGCGCGGAAAAATCCACCCGACCCGGGGACATCCTGCTCATGCACCTGGGAATTCATTCGCGCAAGCAACCGTTCGCGCCGGAACTGAAACCGCTGATCGAGCACCTCAAGGCGCGCGGCCTGTGCTTCGGCACGCTCGCGGCCGGGAGCCGCTGACATGGAAGTCCTGTTCCGGCTGATCGAACCGCTGCAATCCTGGCTGTTCCAGTCGCTGGTGCTGCCGGCGATGTACGCCGCCGGGTTCATGGATTACGCCGACGACGCCTATGACGCCACCGGCCTGTTCGTCCTGGGCGTGACCGAAATCGCGCTCGTCTACGTGCTGCTGCGGCCGCTCGAGGCGTGGCGTCCGGTAGAACGCTGGACCGACCGGCGCCCGGTGCGCGTCGACGCGCTGTACACCTTCCTGTATCGCAGCGGTTTGCTGCCGCTGCTTTTCTTCGTGATGTCGCAACCGCTGCTGGCGCCGCTGGAAATCCGGTTGCGGCTGGCGGGTTATCTGCCGCCGAATCTGGAGCAACTGCTGCCGTGGCTGCAGTCGCATCCGTTCGCGGCCTTCATTACCTACGTCGCCCTGATCGACTTCTTCGAGTACTGGCGGCACCGCTGGCAACACCGCTTCCGCTGGTGGTGGGAACTGCACGCGGTGCACCACAGCCAGCGGCAACTGTCGCTGTGGGCCGACGACCGCAATCACGTGCTCGACGGCCTGATCCGGTCGGTGTGGCTGGTGTTCATCGCGCACCTGATCGGCGTGCCGGGCAATCATTTCGTGGCGGTGGTCTTCTTCACGCGATTCGTCGAGAGCCTGTCGCACGCGAACGTCCGGCTCGCTTTCGGGGCGCTGGGTAATCGCCTGCTCGTGGGCCCGCATTATCACCGCGTCCATCACGGTATCGGTATCGGCCACGAAGGCCCGGCGGGCGGCTGCAATTTCGCCACGCTGTTTCCGGTGTGGGACATGCTTTTCGGCACCGCGCGTTTCGACGCCGCCTGGCCGGCTACCGGCATCAGCGATCAGCTCGAAGGAAGAAACTACGGCGAGGGGTTCTGGGCGCAGCAGGTCAAAGCGCTGGCACGGCTGTGGCGGCGCGCGCCGGCCCGGGCGCCGGCTGACCCGGCGTGAACATGCCGAGCACCTGCTCCAGCAGTGCCCGGCGGGCGCTGGCGAGCGGGTACACGACGTAGACCAGGCGGTCGATCACGGGCGCGTCGTGCACGCGATGCAGGCGCCCGGACTGGAGATACTCGCTCACCATCTGCTCCGCCAGGTAGGTGGCGCCGCTGTGGTGCAGCAGGAAGGCGAGCGCCAGGCGGCCCAACCCCATGCGCGCCGCGGGCGGCGGCATGTCGGGAAAATGCCGCGCGTGCGCGATGGCGAAGGACGTGCCCCAGTCGGTCATGATGTAACCGTTCCCCACGGCCTCGCGTGCCGTGAGATCGGGCCGGTCCGCCACCATGATCAGGTTGATCGAGGTGATCTCCCGCACCAGCAGCTCCGTCATCTGCGGCGGCTCGAATATGAACCCGATGTCGAGCGCGCCGTCGAGCAGGCGACGGATGAGAACCTCCGTGCCATGCGCCTCCGCCTGCAGGGCCACGCGCGGCAGCTCGCGATACAGCCGGTGTATCCAGTCCTGCAGCAGGATATCCCACAGACTGAAGGCGCCGCCGATGGCGAGCGAGATCTTGTCCTCCTCGCCCAGCGCCGCGTCCTGGCGCGCACGGTTCCACGCGTTCAGGATCGATTCGGCGTATTTGAGCAGCCGTGTACCGGCCGGCGTCAGCTGGATGTCGTTGCGGGTACGGGTGAAGAGCGGAGCGCCGAGCGTCTCCTCCAGGAGACGGATGCGTGCGCTGACCGCCGACTGGGTCAGGTACAGATTCTCCGCGGTGCGGCCGAAATGACGGGTACGGTAGACCTCAAGAAAGGTTTTGAGCAGATCGATATCCATCGCGTTCCAGAAAATTCTTTTATTGAATCAATCATTTCATTTCGCTTTATGGCGCGCAAGCGTGGCTCTATAAAAGGCCCACGCATCACGACCACGTTATTCATCTGCTTGTTTCTAATAACTAATCCGACGTCCGCACCGATCCCGTCGCCTGAAACCACGAATCCGAAGGCGCGTCAGCCGATCCGCTATTCCGCAACGAAGGAGCGGCTGCGCTGAGCCAGCGCCGCATTCTTGTCCACCTTGATCCCCATGTTCATGACGCCGCGCCGATTTGCGAAAACGGCCGGTGCTTTGTCTTTTCACAGGAGAGAAAAATGCTAAGCCAATCCGAAGAACCTCCGCTGGGTCAGCTCACCGGCCATCCCGAGACAACTCAACCACCCGCGCCTGCCGCAATCCTTGCCCTGCATCGCAACGAGCTTTTCCCGCGTCATTACCTGGTCATCGAGAATCACCGGCTTTATCCGTTAACGATCGAAGCCAAATCCCTGTTCGACCGGTACGCCGGACTCATCGAGACGCCGCTGTCCGATTACACCTTCGCGAACAACATCATCTGGCTGTCGCAGAAGAGCGGCTTCTACCAGATCATCGAGGATTGTTTCTGCCTGTTCGCGCTGCACGGCAACTGCCTGACCATGCTGCTGCCGCCGCTGGGGCGGCGCGCCAACCAGGCGGCGGCGCTCGACGCCTGTTTTCGCATCATGGACGGATACAACGCCACACCCTTTTTGAGCAAGATCGAATACGTCTACCGCGATTTCGCGCTCGCGCTCGACACGGCGGATGACCGCTGGCTCATCGAGCGCAGCCTGCCGGATTACATCTATCTCACGGACGACCTCATCCAGCTGCGCGGCAACGCCTACAAGACCAAGCGCGGCGAGATCAACCAGTTCCGCCGCAGCCACCCGGATCACCGCCTGGAACGGCTTGGCCCGCAGCACTGGGACGGCATCCGCGCGCTCATCGACACCTGGCTGCGCAACCGGTTGCAGTATGTTTCCGGCGAGGCCATCGCCGACTTTTTCTACACCGTGGAACAGGAACGCCAGGCGATCGAGCGCGCGCTCACCCACTACGACACGCTCGGCCTCCAGGGTCTGTGCCTCTATATCAACAACCGGCTGGAAGGGTTTACCTTCGGTGAACGCATCACGCCGACGGTCGCCAATGTGCTCGTGGAGAAAACCAACTTTGCCATCCCCGGTTCCGCGCAATTCCTGTTCCGCGAGTTCGCCAAGGACTTCGCCGGTTGCCGCTTCATCAACGTCGGCGACGACCTCGGCCTGGAAAACCTGCGGCGCGTGAAGATGAGCTACCGGCCGGCGTTCTTCGGCGAAAAAGTGATCCTGCGACGCGCAGGGACGCACGAGTGTCGCGCAAGACCGGACGTCGAGAGCGACCGGCACAACGCGCCGCTCTGATCCACGCACGAGCCGTTTTATGCGCCTGCGCCAAGCCCGTCTCACCGACCTCGACTCGCTGGTCCGGCTCGAACAATATTTTTCCTCGGATCGCCTGAGCCGCGCGAGTTTTCGCCATTTGCTGCGTCGCGGGCGCGCGCAAATCTGGGTGTGCGAGAACGACGGCGTGGTTGCTGGAAACGCTGTGGTGCTTTACCGGCACGGGACGGATACGGCGCGCTGTTATTCCCTGGTCGTGCATCCGGATCACCGGCGACGCGGCATCGCGCGTGCGCTCCTGCAGCACGCCGAAGCGGCAGCCGTGACATACGGTTGTCGCGCGATGCGCCTGGAGGTACGGCCGGACAACCACGCGGCGTTCGGTTTCTACCGGGAAAACGGCTACGATACGACGGAGAAGATCGCGGGTTTCTACGAAGACGGGACGGATGCGTTCAAGATGCGCAAGCATCTCGCGCCCGTGACCGGCAAATCTAGCGCGCGGTCTCGGCGACCGCGGAAACGCGCGCGGGCCGCTCGCGCGCTCGGTGCCACAACCGTAACCCCAGCAGCAGCGCCAGGATCGCCCCGTAAATCAGCGGTTGGGTGATGTCGGATTTCACCAGCCAGAGAAAATGCACGATGCCGCCGGTGCCGATGAGATAGACCAGGCGGTGCAGGCGCTGCCAGCGCCGCGCGCCCAGGCGCTGGATCATGCCAGAGGTGGATGTCACCGCCAGCGGGATCAGCATCAGGAAACAGGCGAAGCCCACGGTGATGTACGGCCGCTTGGCCACGTCCTTGACGATATCGGGGAACACGAAAGACTGATCCAGCCAGGCGTATGACAAAAAATGCAGGCTGGCGTAAAAAAACGCGAACAGGCCGGCCATGCGCCGGAACCGCAGCAGCACGTTCCAACCGGACAGACGGCGCAACGGCGTGACCGCCAGTGCGATCAGCAGGAACCGCAGCACCCAGTCGCCGGTGAAACGATTGATGGTTTCAACCGGATTGGCGCCGAGGTCGTTGCCGATTCCCCGGTGCACCAGGATAGCGAGCGGCACCAGCGCCAGCACGAACAGCGCTGGCTTGATGAGCCACCGAATTTTCTGACTCTGACTCAACATGCTTTTCCTTGACGACCTTGGCGTTCTTGGCGGTTCAAGAATTCAAAAATATTTTTTCAGATCCATGCCGGCATACAGCGAGGCGACCTGATCGGCGTAACCGTTGAACATGAGCGTCTTGCGCTTGGGCGAAAACAGCGCGTCCTCGCCGATACGCCGTTCCGAAGCCTGGCTCCAGCGCGGATGATCGACCAGGGGGTTCACGTTCGAATAAAAACCGTATTCGCGCGGGCCGGCCTTCATCCACGTGGTCAGCGGCTGTTGCTCGACCAGACGGATTTTGACGATCGACTTGATGCTCTTGAAGCCGTACTTCCACGGCACCACCAGCCGGATCGGCGCGCCGTTCTGGTTCGGCAATACCTCGCCATAGAGACCCACCGCCAGCAGCGTCAGCGGATGCATGGCCTCGTCCAGGCGCAGTCCCTCGACGTAGGGCCAGTCGAGACCGGAACCGAACAGGCCCGGTTTCTGGCCGGGCATCTGCGCCGGATCGTAGATCGCGGTGAACTCGACGTATTTCGCGCGCGAGGTCGGTTGTGCGCGCTGCAGCAGGTCGCGCAGCGGAAATCCGTCCCACGGCACCACCATGGACCAGGCCTCGACGCAACGCAGGCGATAGATGCGCTCCTGCAGCGGATGGTGCTTGAGCAGATCCTCGATGTGGTAGGCGGCGGGTTTTTTCACCTCACCCTCGACCGTCAGGGTCCAGGGAAAGCTGCGGAAATTCTTCGCCAGGCGCGCGGGGTCGCCTTTGTCGGTGCCGAATTCGTAGAAATTGTTATAGCCGGTGACGTACTCGAGCGGCGTCGGTTTCTCGTCCACGGAGTAAGGCCCCTTCGTCACATTGGGAAGTTTCTGTCCGGCTTCGCCGGCTGCGGGCCACAGCGACCCGGAAACGCCGGCCGCGGTCGCGGCCACCACCTCGCGCAGAAACCGCCGGCGGTCGCGGTAAACGGCTTCGGGCGTGATGTCGCTCGATTTGATATCGGACGGTTTGCGGATGAAGGACATGGCGTTTCTCCCGGCCGTACGTTCGGGCCTCTCTTTGGCTGATTAATGCGACCGCTTGGATGAATATTAGTTGCTGGCGGCGGGCAAACCTTACAGGAAACTCCGCGCACATTCCGGTTGACCGCAAACCATCATGGAATTCAGGCATGTGGGACGACGTGGAATGCAAACATGGCAAGCCGATTGTGCGTGTTCATTTCCCCAGTCCCAAGGCGGCGTGCCGGTGCGGCTCAAATCCGGCGTCACCTCGTGGCTGGCCTGGGGCCGGCGCGAAGGCGAGAACCCGGCTTTCCCCCAGGGTGGTTGGGCGGGCTGGGATCGATTGAGGACGGCAAACGGGAAAAATTCAAACCGCGGCCGGTCGTGATCGCGGCGCAGCGTTTCATGGAAAAAGACAGCCAGGGCGTCTCCCACTGGTTTGAGATTCCCGCGGCGCGGATGATTCAGGGCCTGGTCGCCAGTTATGCCACTGAAAAAAGATTGTATGCGGTAACCACGCGTGCACCACGCGAACTGCCGGATTGGCACGGCCGCTGGCCGCGGCTGGTGACGATCGCCGCCTGAGACCGATACAAAAAATAAAACCCGCCACGCGCGAAGCGTGGCGGGTTTGTCGACCGTCGCATTTAGGCCGCCCGTTTCAGCGCGGCGATGCGCTCGTCCAGCGGCGGGTGCGACATGAACAGGCGCATCCAGTTGCCGCCGCCGTTGATGCCGAACGCCGCCATCTGGTTCGGCAGCTGCGCCGGCTCGTGCGCCGCCTTCAGGCGTTCGAGGGCGGCGATCATCTTGCCGCGGCCCGCGAGCTTGGCCCCGCCGGCATCGGCGCGGAACTCGCGCTGGCGCGAAAACCACATCACGATCATGCTGGCGAGGATGCCGAGCACGAGCTGCGCCACCAGGCTGCTCACGAAAAAGCCGACACCGACCGAGTCACGGTCGTTCTTGAGCAACACGCGATCCACGAAATACCCCACGATCCGCGACAAGACGATCACGAAGGTATTGAGCACGCCCTGAATCAGCGCGAGCGTCACCATGTCGCCGTTGGACACGTGGGTGATCTCATGGCCGAGCACCGCCTCGGCCTCGTCCCTGTCCATCGACTGCAGCAGGCCGGTGCTGACCGCCACCAGGGCGGCGTCACGGCGCATGCCGGTGGCGAAGGCGTTGAGGTCGGGCGAATCGTAGACCGCCACTTCCGGCATGCCGATGCCGGCCTGCTTGGACAGGCGGCGGACGGTCTCGAACAGCCATTGTTCGGTGGCGTTGCGCGGCTGGTCGATCACCTTTGCGCCGGTCGCCATCTTGGCCATCCACTTGGACATGGCGAGCGAGATGAACGAGCCGCCAAAGCCGATGACGGCGGCGAAGATCAGCAAGGCCTCGATGTTCAGGCCGCCCGGCAACTGCTGCACCCCGAGGACCTGCATCAGGATATTGGCCGAAATGCTCAGCACCAGCAGCACGGCGATGTTAGTCGCCACGAACAGCAAAATACGTTTCATAGATATGAAGTCCCCCGGCGGAAATGCCGATTTCTTTTCGAACCCTTTAGATAGGGCCGGAACCACCTAAGTTCAATCCCCGCGCCCCGACGCCGACCGGCTTCACGGCGACGGCCGGTCACCGCGTGGGGCAGCTATAATTATATTATTAATGATAACGAAGCACCCGGGCAATCTGCGCCACCGCGGCTGAGACCAGGCGCCGACGCCGGCCCGCCCAAGCGTTGTCGTCACTTTCCGGATGTCATGATACACGAGCTTAAACCCGCCGATTCCCAGCACCGCGAAGCGCTGATTTCGATGACCGCGCTGTCCTTCATCGAGGAGCACGCGCTGCTGAGCCAGGAACAGCTGGACGACGCCAAGAAAAGTCTCCAGGCGCTGTTCCTGCGCACCAGCGGCGAGGAAACCATGCTGCGCAAGCTGATCGAGATCCTGAAGACGACCAAGCAGATCCATCAGTCGTTCGCCAGCATCTCCAACGTCCTGACCGGCATTACCCGCGGCGTGCAGACCGTGGACGGCAAAATCGCCGCCTACAAGCAGACACTGGCGACGCTGTCGCTCAACGCCGAGGAAAACGCCGCATTCGCCGGGCCGTTCCTGTCGTTCTCGCAGGTGTTCCTGCAGAAGGTCATCGCCTTCGACAACAGCATGCGCCAGTACGTGGAACTGCGCGAAAACGAGGCACGCTACGCCAGCATCTACCGTATCGCGCAGGAGGCGCGCGAGCGGCTGAAACAGCGTCTCACCGGCGTGCTCGGCAGCCAGACGCGCGGCGAACACGAGACCAAGATCCGCCAACAGGTCATGGCCTCCTTCGATTACAGCGAAGCCGAGAGCAATCTCCAGTATGCCCAGCGCGAAACGCGTAACAAGGAAGAGGAGATCCTGGCGCTGCTCGAGGACATTCGCGCCATGTGCCAGATGGCCAAGAATCCCGCCATGCGCGAGAAAACCGAGGAGCCTTCAGACGGGACGGTTTCGTCCTATTCGGTTGTCCCGGCCGTGGCCAAAACCGCGAAACCCGGCGTCGAATACGATGACGTCTTCGCCATGTTCGCCAGAGCGCTGCGCCAGCACCCGCGCCTGCTGCAACTCAAGGACATCGTGCTGGAGCTGTTCAGGATCTACCAGCACTCCTACGGCATGTTCCGTCTCGACTGCAGCAACCTGAACAAGGCGATCGAGACCATGTTCGACAACTCCGAAGCCTACTTCGAGGCCAAGGAAGAGGATCGGGATATTCGCAACAAACGCGAAAAACTCAAGATGATCGAAGGGCTGATCCCGTTCCTCGAACGCTCCGCCGTAATGATGGCGGAAACCGATTCGGAAACCTACAACAGGTTCTCGCGCCGGCTCTCCGATCTCATCTCGGAGAAACGGACGATATGGAGTCACATTGCCGAACACCTGCTGCGCGCCAAGGTCCAGGCCGAGGCCGAATTGAGCACGCGGCTGTAACGCGTCCCGGCGCCGGTCAGCGCAACGGCCGTCCGCACTGCCAGCAGATTTCGAATCCCGCCGGACTGGTTTCACCGCAGTAGCCGCATGCGATCGTCTTATCCGACGACGACCGGTGCTCGAACTCCTGAAGAATCTCGTGCGCCCGCGCGGTGTCCTCGGTCTCC
>JBLMXN010000071.1:0-7769 GCA_050257795.1 Bacteroidota bacterium | reverse complement strand
CAGAAGCAGTTCGCGGTGGAGCAGGCGGCCAACGACTGGGTGCTGTGCCTCGACGCCGACGAACGCGTGAGCGCCCCCCTGGCGCACCGCATCCAGGAGGCGCTGCGCAAGCCGGACCGCTTCGCCTACGACATGCCGCGCTGCAACCGCTTCATGGGCCGGTGGCTGCGCCACGGCGAGGGCTATCCCGATCCGAACCTGCGGCTGTTTCACCGCGGCCACGCGCGCTGGAGCGACGACCCGATCCACGAGCATGTGGTGACGACCGAGGCGGTCGGGCGCCTCGACGGCGACCTGCTGCACGAGACCGAAACCACCCTCGCCGAATACCTCGAGAAGCAGAACCGCTACACCACGCTGCAGGCCGAGCGCCTGCACGCGGCCGGCAAGCGCATCGGCGCCGCGCGACTGGTGTTGTCGCCGCTCGGGCGCTTCATCAAGTTCTATTTGCTGCGGCGGGGCTTTCTCGACGGGGTGCCGGGGCTGGTGCACATTTCGATCGGCTGCATGAACAGCTTCATGAAGTACGCCAAGCTGATGCAGCTCGCGCGCACATCGAAAAAGTAGCCCGCATGGAGCGCAGCGCAATGCGGGGAAACCATTCCGATCCCGGATTCCATTTCATTCCATCCGGGCTACATAAAACAATTTAGACCTCACGGCGGCGCCCAGCGGTTGTCCCGCAGCAGCTCGTACACCACCTGGTCGGTCGCGAGCAGTTGCTTTTCCAGCGTATCGAAATAGGCCGGCGGCGGCATCGGCGCGTTGCCGACCGGGCCGGTGTCGAGGCGGTTCTTCAGGCTGGAGGTAAGATAGCCGTCCTTGCCGATCAGGCCGACGATGCTGCCGGCGGACACGAACGCCACGCCGTTCTGCTTGTGCATCAGCGAGTCGCCCAGCGCGCTGAACGGATCCTCGAAACCCATCAGGTCGACCAGCGTCGGAAAGATGTCGAGCTGCGACGCCACCACGTCGTTCGTGCCCGGCTGGACGAGGCCGGGCGCGTAGATCAGCAGCGGCACGTGGAAACGGTCCGGAACCCTGGCGATGCCGAACTTGCCGATCGGGTGATCGGCGACGAACACGAAAATCGTGTTCTTGTACCAGTCGGCCTGCGCCGCCTTCTTCATGAACTCGCCGAGGCTCCAGTCGGCGTAGTACATCGTGTTGAGGAAACCGTCCTCGGTGAGCTCACCGTGCGGACGCTTCTCGAAGCGCTTGGGCAGGCGCGCGAACGGCTCGTGCGTGGTGCCGGTATAGACGTAGGCGAGGAACGGCTGCTGCTCGCGCGCCAGCTTGCCGTCGACGAACATGTAGGTGTCGTAATCCCAGCCGAAGGGCGCGGCGTTCGGGTCCGGGTAATCGAGCACGACCGGGATATCCTCCATGCCGTAGTACTGCTCGAAGCCGGCGGCGCGCGCGATCGCGTCCATGCGGAACGAGCCGCGGTGCGGGGCCTGCACGAAGATCGTGCGATAGCCGTGGCGCTGGGCGATCGCGCCGAGGCGCGAGATGTTGGTCACCTCCAGCCCCTTGCCGAGATAGGGCATGCCGATCAGCCGCGGCACGCCGGTGAGCGAGGCCTGCACGCCTTCGATCGAGCGCTGGCCGTGCGAGTAGGCGCGCGTAAAGGCGAGCCCCTGCTTCACCAGCGCGTCAAAATTCGGCGTCACGCCATAATGCCCGCCGGCGAGCGCGTCCACGTAATGAAAGCTCCAGCTCTCGAGCAGCACGAACACCACGTTCGGATGCGCCGGCTTGGCCGCGTAGTGGCGCTGGAACGGATATTTCCCGTCCGTCATCGGGTAGACCTGCGCCACCAGGCGCCGCGCCTCGCGCGGGTCGAAGAAGCGGTGATTGACTTGGCGCGAGGCGTCGTTGGTCATGACCGCGCTGAACACGCCGTTCAGGGTCAGGTTGCCGGCCGCGGTGTTGCCGCTGTCGAAGGCGTGCACCACGTTGATCGGCTTGCCGTAGAACGTCCAGCCGCGCCCGGTCAGGATCAGCGCGAGGAACAGCACGACGAACATGAGCGCGCCGGGGCCGGCGCGCACCGGCGCGGTGGCGCGCCGCGCCACGCGCCACCACAGCCAGCCGAGCACGGCGCACAGCGCGACATAGGCGAGCACCGCGCCGAGATAGCTGTCGAAGGCGATGCGCAGCATCGCGCCCATGTCCTGTCCGACCGCGAACAGCTCGGTCGCGATGTGGCGGTCGACGTAACCGAAATACTCGACGTCCGCCGCCAGCACCAGCGCCATCGCCACGGTCATGGCCCACAGAATCCACGCCAACGGCTGCTGCCAGCCGCGGTGCGCCGCGAGCCGCAGCGGCAGATTCATCAGCAGCAGCGGGATGAAGAAGGCGATAGCGATGATGGCGGCGTCGAAACGCACGCCGTGGAGGAACGCCGCGAAGGTCTGCGCCGCTGTCAGTTTTCCGAAGTAGGCGTGATATTCGAAGTAGAACACCACGCGGAACAGCGTGAACAAGGCGAGCGCCAGGCTGAAGTAGTACAGGCTCTTGCGCAGCGGCGTGAGCGGGGAATTGGTCATTTGGAATCCCTGACGAAAAGGCATTAACAGTCAGTTGAAAAAGTCCGAAACACTTCCGAATGCGTCATTCCGGCGTAAGCCGGACAAAATCGCCAGGAGCGATTTTGAACAGCCGGAGGCTGGCCCCGAAGGGGCGGAATACAGGGATGTATTTCGTAATCCAGCCTATTACTGATTTTATTGGTTCTAATATTCTGGACCCCGGCCCCCGGCTTACAACATGCCGGGGCAGGTTCCGCCGGGGTGACGAGGCATTTCTCAACAAACAGTTAACTTTCATTTTGATAAAGACTCTCAGGACTTCGTTGTTTTCTCTTTCCCGAAAATCTGCGCCAGCCGCTCCAGCACCTCTTCGACCCGGATCAGCTGCATCGGTTCGCCATTATGCACGCGCGTGGTCCAGGGCACCGTGTTCGGATCGCGCCCGAGGATGCTGCGCACCGCCTCGGGAAAACGGTTGATGACGAGCTCGGGGTAGAGATACGGCCCGGACAGCTGCGGCGGGGCCACGGCGTACAGCCCCACCACCGGCGTGCCGACGGCGACCGCCAGGTGCACCGGCCCGGTGTCGGGCGCCGCCAGAACGGCGCATTTTTCCAGCAATGCGGCCAACTGCTTGGGCGTGGTGGCGCCGATAAGGTTGGTGACTCCGCCGGACACCGCTTGCATGATTTTTTCTCCGGTGGCGCGCTCGCGCGACCCCGGCCCGCCGGTCAGCACGACCTGCACGCCCCAACGATCCTGCGCGGCGCGGATCACCTCGATCCAGCGCGCCGCCGGCCAGTCGCGCTCGGCCTTGCTCGCGCCCGGATTGACCGCCAGCACCGGCCCGCGCGTGCGACTCAACTGGGCGACGGCCCAGGCGCGGTCGCTTTCGGCCAGCGGCAGATTCCAGCAGATCGCCCGTTCGCTGACGCCGAGCGCCCCGACAAAGGCGAGGAAACTGTCGAGCAAGTGCTCGCGCGCGAACGCGATGCGGCGATTGGTGAACAGCCACTGGCCGTCGCGGGCGCGCGTGCGGTCGAAGCCGATCTTGATGGGCGCGTCGATCAGCGGGTAGATGAAATTGGCGCGCCAGCTCGCCTGCATCGCCAGCAGCGCATCGAATTTTCGCCCGCGCAAGCGCCGGCGCAGGTCGGCATAGGCACGCACACCACGGCGCTTGTCGAACACGATGAACTCAACCCCGGGATAGCCTTCGAGCAGTTCATAGGCCCCCGCGCCGGTGATCCAGGTGATGTGCGAGCGCGGCAGCGCGCGCTTGAGCGTCTCGATCGCCGGCAGCAGCAGGGTCACGTCGCCGAGCGCCGAGAGCCGGACGATGGCGATGTTTTGAAAAGAGGCGGTGCGCGGTTCCATTATTTCAGCGTCACGCAATTGCGAGACACCCCCCTCCCTATCCCTCCCCCGCAAGGGGGGAGGGAACTGCTTACCGAATCGGACCAGTTTGGCGGAAAAAAGGCGGTCCCCCCTCCCCTCGCGGGAGGGGGATAGGGGGAGGGGGACGGAACGGTCGGGTGCAGAGTGTGGTTCAAAGTGAGACCTTAATTTCGCTTCGCGCCTGCTGCGCCCGTGCCTTCGTCCTCGTGCGCGAGCAGTTGCTCGAAGGCGCGCGCGGCCTCGTCCACGCCAATATCGACGACGTCGAGACTCGGCGGCTGCAGCAGCACGTGCGTTGATTTCCACGGATACCAGCGGGTGCGGTCGGATTTTCCGAAGAAACAAAGCACCGGTTTGCCGAGCGCGGCGGCGAGGTGCATCGCGCCTCCGTCGCTGCACACGACCGCGCGGCACAGCGACAGTCCCGCGATCAGCTGGTCGAGCCGGTCAGTAGGATACGCAAGAATCGGCACGTCGCCGATCGCGCTCATGATTTGCTGCGCTTTTTCATCATCGCCGGGGTGGCGCGGGTTGGACTCGGAACCCGGCGACCACAACAGCATGAACGCGGCTTGGTGCTGCTCGCGCAGGCGCCGGATGAGCGCGATGAAATGCTCCGTCGGCCAGCGGTTGCTCGGCTTGCGCGCGCTGATGTGCACGCCGATGACATTCTCCGGCGGGAGCTGCTTCTCGCGCAGCGCCGCTTGCGCCTGCGCCAGCGCCGGCGGCGCCGGGAACACGCGCATCGGCGGCGGTTCGCCCTCGATGCCGAGCGGCGCCAGCAGGCGGAAAATGTCCTCGGCTTCGTGAAGCGGGCGCGGCGGCCCGTATGGCACGCCGGTGTCGATGCGCTCGACGCCGCGCTTGCCCGGCTCGGTGAAACCGATGATGTGTTTCGGCCGGATCGCGCGCGCGAACCGCAATGCGCGCGGCAGGAAATTCGCGCCGGCCAGGATGGCGTAATCGAAGCGCTCGCCACGCAATTCGCGCATGAGCCGCAGCCGATCCCAGTACACACCGAGCACGCTTCTCCCCTCCTCGCGGTGCTTGGCCTTCATGTAGGCGTACACCGCATCGATGTCGGGATTGTCCTCCACCACCGGGCGGTTGTAGCTGTTCACCAGCACGCAGATACGTGCCTTGGGGAAATGCTGGCGCAAGGCGTGGATCAACGGCGTGGTGCACACGAGGTCGCCGATGTTGTCGCGGCGGATCACGAGCAGCTTGAGCGACTCGTCTGTCATCGATGCCGGGCGGCTCTGGCGCTTCGGGTTTCCATGGTCTCGGTGGCAGACAATACCGCAAGCAGGCCAGCCAGGAACATGAATTCCTGGAGCATGTGGTCCTGCATCATGCTGTCCAATACCGTCGCCACCGCAAATCCGGTTGTCAGCAATAGCAGGGCCAGCGGCGCATAACTTCTTGTCTGTCCGAACCCCTGGTAGCCGAGCCGGATCAGAAAAATGCAAAACGCGATCCACAACACCACCCCCGGAATGCCGGCGCCGATGGCCAGGCCCAACAGACCGTTGTGCGGGTGCGTTTCAGGTTTCACGACCGCGTATTTTTCTTTCAAGGCATGGCCGAATATCTGCCGCCCGAATCCGCGGCCCAAGGGCCGCTCCATCACCAGAATTATTCCTTCCTTCAGCCAGGCAATGCGCTTGTAGTTCGAATCTTCCACCGGACGCCCGTCGGGCAAAGTCGGCAGCGGCTTGTCCAGCTCGAGCCAGTTCCTGTTGTGCTTCGTATCCAGCGCAATCGGCATGGTTTGCATGAATGTCTGCCATCGGTCGTCCACCCGCACCAGCACCGTAACCAGCAACGGCGCCACAATCACGGTACCCGCGAGCAGAATTAAGATTCGATTCCGCGAAACCGGATGCACCGCCATGACGTACATGGCTCCAGACAAGATCATCAACAGGAGCAGCACGATCATGCCGTTGCGGCTGGCCGCGAGATAACTACCGAAAAGCACGGCGATAACCAGCGCCGCCAAAACGATGTTATGGACGCGCAAAACGCGGTGCTGCGTCGTCAACCGGGCGACAATCTCGGCCATGAGAAACGAGCCGGCGAGCCATGCGCCCAGACTCGCCTTGTCCAGGCTGTCTTCCAGTCCACCGATTCGGCGCGGCATCTCTCCCGTATTCACAAATGCCCATAGGCCGTAAAGATCGAGATAAATGACATGCGCGATCAGCGCCGCAAAGATCATCGTCAGCAGCGTTGCCTGCCGCCGTTTGCTTTCCTGCAGCCACATTCCGGTAACGGCGCCGAGCGCCAACGTCAGCAGGCCCATGCCCCACTGGCCCGCCAGTTCGCCGAGAGACCACGCGGTTTCGCTGGACAGGAACACGGCGACGATGACCATCCATAAGATCAACGCCAGGCACAGGTAAAGGGGAATCCGCAAACCGCGCGGAAGCTGCGCGACGACACGGCCCGTGGCGACCAGATAGCCAAGTACGCCGCCGGACAGCAGGATCAACACATCTCTCAGCGTGATCGTATGGGGGATCGGCCAGATGAAAACCAGAAGTATCGTCAGTACCGAGATCACCCAGGGCAACACGCGCATGACGCTATCTTGCTGCCTCCAGAATTTGCTTATAGGCAGCGTAGAGCTTCATCGCGTTCTTGTTCGCGTCAAAATGTTCTTCCACGCGCCGCCGGGCTTTGATTCCGAGGTCCTCGCGCAAGGCGCGATCGTCCATCAGCCGCGCTATCTGGCGCGCCAATTCATAATAGTTGCCGGGCGGGACCAGCAAACCGGCGTCCCCCACCACTTCCGGGATCGAGCCGCAGAGCGTGGAGACCACGGGTTTGCCGCAGGCCATCGCCTCCACCAGGACCATTCCAAACTGTTCCTGCCACGTCATTGTCGGGTAGCTCGGCAGCACAAAAACATCTGCCAGGTTGTGCAGTTCCACGATCCTTTCATATGGAAGAAATCCGACGTGGCAGAAATAGTCTTGCAGTCCTGCTTCCTGGACAAGTCTCTGGAAATTATTGAGCTGCGCGCCGCGGCCGGCGATGAGGAACCTGAAGTTGCCGTAACCTTGGTTCCGCAGAACCTTCGCGGCATATACCAGATTGTGCACGCCCTTCCACGAAACCAGCTTGCCTATATAAAGGATGTTGAAGGTTTCTTCCCCGATCCCGTACTGGCGCAGCCGGTCGACATCCTTCGGCCCGGGCCTGAACAGATTCGTATCGAGAGAGGTGTAAACCGTCGTAATCTTTTCCTGCGGCACGCCTTCAACCAGCAACGCCTGCTCGATCGTTTTACACCACGGTATAAAATGGTCTACTGAATCGAGCGTCTTTTGTTTGATGTAGTTCGTCTTGTCATCGAATGACTGCCGGTAAGGAATATTTTCCAGATAACTCACGACCAGCTTGTAGCCCAGCTTTTTCTTGAGACCGGCGGTGGTATATAAGGACCGGCTGCTGTCCATGCACTTTACAAGATCGAATCCTCGCAAATATTTGCCCAGGGAATTGTGATAAAAGTCCAGGCGTTTATACGGTGCGCGCCACGCCCTGGCACACGACCGGAGGAACGTCCCGATCCCGAGCAGAACTTCTTCCTTATGGCTGAGAAAATGTTTGTTCAGCTCGACCTGGCTTACGTCAAACTTGTTTCTTTCACCGACAAACGCCGTGACCTCGATGCCCGGCAGCGCCGTAAGGGGCTCGAACATTTGCGAAACCCATTTGGCCATGCCGTTTTCCCACACCAGTCCGATCTTCATTTAAACTCCCTTAACCTTTTCCACTCTGATCCGGCGCGCGATGGTGGTGACCGGATGCGTCAGCCCGGTTCAG
>JBLMXN010000070.1:0-15022 GCA_050257795.1 Bacteroidota bacterium | reverse complement strand
TTCCTCGAAGCCGGTGACTACACGGTGGCATACACCTGTGATGCGGCAGCCGACGATCCGGCAGTCGACAATACGGCCGATAACACGGTGACCTTCAGCAACACCGCGACGGTAGCGGTGATGGCTAACAGCGTCACGACGCACAATTTCCCGTAACCAGGAGAACGGACTCGGCAAAAAAAAGGGCGCCCACCGGGCGCCCTTTTTGTTTTGGGCCCTGGTGGTTTGTCTGAGCGTGCGTCATTCCCGCGCCCGCGGGAATCCAGTATCTTTAGCCAACTTTACCTGTCGATCTGTACGAAATGCTTGAGCGGCGCTTGGCTTCCCCCTCCCCCTATCCCCCTCCCGCAAGGGGAGGGGGAATTCCTTGTTTTAGACGAAGGAACGCGCTTCAGTCAAAGTATCCCCCTTGCGGGGGAGGGATAGGGTGAGTGCATGTCAAAGCATTTACGTAAATCTCAATAACGCATGAGAACCCATTAGTCCATGTCCGACACCCCGCTCGATTGCCTCGTCGTCGGCGCCGGCATTTCCGGGCTCGCGAGCGCCTGGTTCCTGGCGCGCCGCGGCGCGCGCGTGCGCGTGCTCGAAGCCGCGAACGAGCTGGGCGGCGTCATGCACAGCGTGCGCGACAACGGCTTCCTGGTCGAGACCGGGCCGAACTCGACGCTCGCGCGCGGCGGGGCGTTCGACGAGATCGTGCACGGCCTCGGTCTCGCGCCGGAGCTGCTGGTGGCCAATCCGGCGGCTAGCCGCCGCTACGTGGTGCAGCACGGCGCGCCGGTGGCGCTGCCCGGCAATCCGCTGGCGTTTTTCACCACGCCGATCTTCAGCCTCGGCGCCAAGCTGCGCCTGTTCACCGAACCGTTTCATGGGCGCGCGCGCGAGGAGGAAAGCATCTCCCAGTTCGTGCGCCGCCGGCTCGGGCCGGAGTTTCTCGATTGGGCCATCGATCCGTTCGTCTCCGGCGTGTATGCCGGCGATCCCGAGCGGCTGTCGGTGCGCGCGGCGGTGCCGAAGATCTACGCGCTCGAGGCGCAGCACGGCTCGCTGATCGTGGGCGCGCTGTCGCGCATGCTGCACGGACGCGCCGGCGGGCCGCAGCCGGGCGGGCGGCTGGTGTCGTTTCGCGGCGGCATGCAGACGCTGCCGGTCGCGATCGCGCGCGCGCTCGGCGAGCGCGTGGTGCCCGGCGCCGCCGTCACGGGCCTGACGCGTGCCGGCGACGGCTGGCTGGTGCAAACCGCCGGACGCGAGCATCGCGCGCGGCAGGTGGTGCTGGCACTGCCGGCGTACGCGGCGGCACCATTGCTCGAACCGTTGTCGGCGGATGCCGCGCGCGAACTCGCGGCCATCGTCTATGCGCCGATCGCTGCGGTCGGTCTCGGATTCCGCCGCGCCCAGATCCGGCATGCGCTCGACGGTTTCGGCATGCTGATCCCGCGCCGCGAGAATCGCAAAACCCTGGGCGCGCTGTTCTCCTCGACGCTGTTTTCCGGGCGCGCGCCCGACGAGCACGCGCTGCTCACCGCCTTTGTCGGCGGCGCGCGCAATCCGGGCATCGCGCAGGCGGACGACGCAGCCGTGATTGGGCAGATTCTCGCCGACCTGCGGCCGCTGCTCGGCGTCGAGGGCGCGCCGGTCATGACCCGCGTGACGCGCTGGGCCCGGGCGATCCCGCAATACGAGCTGGGCCATCTCGAACGGCTGGCGCGCCTCGACGCGGCACTCGCCGCGCTGCCCGGGCTGCGCCTGCGCGCGAACTATCGTGACGGCATTTCGGTGGCCGATTGCGTGGAGAACGCGCGCCGGCAGGCCGAAACTTTCGAGCGCCCGGGGCCATGACTGGCGGCAGTGCCGTCGGCGGGCCGCCACTGATAGACTGATTTGTGTTTCCGCGAGTGGCGCGGATGACGCATGAAGCGATGGCAGGCGAATCAAATGGGAATGACGCGAACCTGGCGGTTACTGGCGCTGGCCGGATGGATCGTGCTGGCAGGATGCAACGGTGGCGCCCCGGGCAAGAATGCCACGGAAACCCCCACGGCTGACAACCGCTCCAAACTGGACGCGGACTTGTCGATGGCGATTCAAAATTCCACTTCAGCGGCGCAAACTATCGACGTGCTCATCCGCACCCGCGGCAAAATCGACGCACGCCAGTTGGCCGCGCTCGAAAGCCAGGGCGCCCGGATCGGTTCCGTCATCGGGGACGTGGTGACGGCCACGGTTCCGCTGCAATCGGTCTCCCGGATCGCGGACCTCGAATTCGTGGTCCGCATCGAAATGTCGAAGAAACAGCGATTGCGCCAGGTGCATTGACCGGCGGAGAAAACGCCATGACCTACCCCAGGCTTTTTGGCGTCGTGTTGGCGCTGATCCTGACGCTCGCGGCCAGTGCTGCCACCGGCGCCAAGCTCGATCCGATACTTAACCTGGTAGCGCACGGGGCGACGAGCCAGTCGGCTCCGCAAGCGCCGGGTATATACCAGGCGCAGTCGTCGTCCGCGCAGCCTGTGGCGGAAACGATTGTCCGGTTTCACGGCGACCTTGCCGGAGTGGAATCCCTGGGAGGGCGGATCCATTCCGTGCTGGGCGACGTCGCGACCGTTGACGTTCCCGTCGGCAGCCTCGATGCGCTCTCCCAGTTACCTAATATTATTTACGTCGAGGCCGCCAAGCGCGCAAAGCGCCGCCTCGATGTCAGCGTCCCGGCCACAGGCGCGAGCCTGCTGCGCAGCGGCACGCCGCCCGCCTGGACCGGATCGACCGGAAAGGGCGTGGTCATCGGCATCATCGATACCGGCATCGATCTGCACCATGCCGATTTCAAGGACGCTTCCGGCAACACCCGAATTCGCTATCTCTGGGATCAGACGGCGAGCGGCGGACCGGCACCGGCCGGCTATAACTACGGCAAGGAATGCACCGGGGCCGTCATCGATGCCAGCAGCTGTTCCGAGACCGATACCATCGGTCATGGCACCCACGTCGCCGGTATTGCCGCCGGGAACGGCGCGGCTACCGGGAACGGCCAGCTGGCGTACCGTTACGTCGGCATGGCTCCGGAGGCCGATATCATCATCGTCAAGGTTACCGGATTCACGAACGACATTCTGAATGGAATAACCTACGTGCAGCAAAAGGCCGCCGCCCTGGGCGAGCCGTCGGTGATCAATCTGAGTCTCGGCCAGCACATGGACCCGCATGACGGCACGTCCGCCTATGAACGCGCGCTCGACAATGTATCCGGCGCCGGAAAGGCGATTGTCTGCGCCGCCGGCAACGAGGCCACCGCCAACATTCACGCCAGCGGCAACGTCGCCCAGAGCAGTTCGACCGTCATCGGATTCACGATCCCGTCGGGCGATACCGCCGAGGCCCTGGATATCTGGTACGCCGGAGCAGACCAGATGGGGATTTCGATAACCAACGCCGGCAACGCCAGCTGCAGCACCGGCGTGATCAATCCCGGCGATCCTTCGACTCCACCGTTCGAAACAGCCTGTGGTCAGATCCAGGTCGTCTCGCGCGGTGTGAATCCGGACAACGGCGATCGCGAAATCTATGTGACCCTGCGGAACGGCACCAACACGCTCAACCCCGGCGCCTGGAATTTCACGCTGCATGGAAACTTCATCGCCACCAGCGGCCGGTTCGATGGCTGGATCGATGACAACAACAACGCCACGTTCAGCGATCACACTGATTCCAGCATCACCCTGACCGATTGTGCCACCGCCACCAAACCGTTTTCAGTTGGCGCCTACATCACCAAGACGACTTACACCAGTCAGTCCGGCCCGATACCGTTGGCCGGCACCGTGGGCGCCATCGCTTCTTTCAGCAGCCGCGGTCCGCGCCGGCAGTGCAGTTTGTGTTCCGTGCCGCCGCAAAAACCGGAGATTACCGCACCGGGATATGTAATTATGTCGGCTTACTCTGCCAATACCGCGCCTCCCGCGACGCGCAGCTTGCTCGATCCCGATGGGGTTCACGTCATCAAGGCCGGAACCAGCATGTCGGCGCCGCACGTCACGGGCACGATCGCATTGCTGTTCGCCGCCGGACCCACGTTCACGTCCGATCAAATAAAAAGTTTCATTACCGGCAATCCCAAGACCGACAGCTTTACCGGTGCGACACCTGATAATACCTGGGGCTATGGCAAGCTCGACGTGAACGCCGCCTATGCCGCGCTGCTGAATGCACCCCGACCCTCCAGCGGAGGCGGTGGTGGCGGAGGCGGGTGCTTCATCGCCACCGCGGCTTACGGCAGCGCCATGGCGGATGAAGTGATGGTGCTGCGGAATTTCCGCGACCGGCATCTGCTGACCAATGCGCCCGGTCGCGCCTTCGTGCGGTTTTATTATCGCCACTCGCCGCCGATCGCGGACTCCATCCGCGTCCATGAAACGCTGCGGGTGCTGACGCGCGCGGCGCTGTGGCCGGTGGTGTACACGATCGAATATCCGGTGCTTGCCGGTGGCGTGCTGCTCCTCGGCGGACTCGTGGTATTCGGCTGGCGCAGCCGCAGGATCAACCGCGGCAACTCCATCTGGTAACCGCAATCCGATTGCACCGTAATAGAAATTTCGGCAAGTGTCTGCCCCCACCCTGTCCCTCCCCCGCAAGGGGGGAGGGAACCATTGTCGGACCATGCGCCTTCGGTAGGTAAACGGGGATTTCCCCCTCCCCCTGCGGGAGGGGGGCAGGGGGAGGGGGATCTACGTCGGTGAAATAATTACGTAAGGCCCGTTAGATACTCATTGCAATTTCACGACCGCGAGGCGGCTGGTGACGGTCACCGTATTGCTGTCCCAGCTGCCGCGCGCGCCGACGCCTTTCACCGGGTGTGCCGCGGCCAGCTGGATGTTCAGCGCGTTGCTGAAGGCGGCGAACGAGCCGTACAGCTGGATCGTGTTGTTGCGCACGATCACGAACAGATCGTTGGCGGCGCTGTCGGGCTGCACCGTCGGATTACCCGTGAGATCCGTGGCCACGCCGCGCTGGAACACGCTGTGCAGCGTGCTGCCGGTGATGTCCGTGACGAGCGCCTGATCCGTGAGGCTGGTGAACGGGTTCGGCACCGCCGTGTTCCAGGACACTGCCAGCCACGCCGGTACGCCGGACAGATTGATCACGGTCTGGGCGTCGTAGTCGTGTGTCACTGCCTGACCGTAGATCACGACGAAGCCACGCACCCGCACCGGATCGCTCGTCGCGAGCGTGCCGAGATCCAGGCCGCCGGTGGCGATGCGATAGGCCGCCGGATTGCTATCGGCGCTGGTCCCGCCGGTGCCGCTGAAGTTATAAATCGACACCGGCCGGCCGTTGATGGTCTGCAGGGCCACGGTGACCAGACCCGGATCGATCTGGTTCACGGTGCCGGCGACCGCGGACAGCACGATGCGCACCAGGCCATTACTGGTGTCGAGCGTGGTGCCCGCGAGCGTGCCAAGCGCGGTGATGCGGCTGCCGACGGAAATGTCATCGGTGGCGACCGCGCCGCCCAGCTGGCGCGTCACCTTGGTGCTGGTGGCGAGCGTGACGGTGACGTCGTCGTTGAATGACACCGTGCCGTTGGCGCGCGCCAGGGTCGCGCCGCGCACGGTGAGGGTGTTGCCGCTGCGGGCGATGACGCTGCCGGTGACGACGTCGGCGCTGCCGAAGGCGACGCTCGAGCCGGCGTAGACCTCGGTCGCGAGGAACGTATGCGTCACCGGATCGAAGTTGCCGACCGCGACAGTCGCGGTGAGGTGCGGTTCGTTGTTGAGCTGCGCCAGGCCGGCCGCGCCCTGATACGAAACGCGGTCGATTTCATACGTCGTGTTGCCGTCGGTCTGGACCGTCAGGCGTCCGAAATCCCCGAGCAGCAGATGAAACGGACGGATCGCCACGACGAATTCGGATGCCGCCGGGTCCACGCTCAGCAGCGGCCCGCGCACGCGGTGCGGCTTGGGGTTCGCCAGGTCGACGTCGGCGATCAGCACCGGCGATACCGTCACGGTCGCCGTGTTCAGGTCTACGGTGTTGGTCGCCTGCAGATCGAAGTCGAGCGTCAGGTTCGCCGAGATTCCCGGGCGCACCACCAGCGGTTTGTTATCGTCGAGCTGGACCTGCAAGGCCATGGTGGTGATCGGGTTGCCGGCGCTGTCCTGCGGCGTCACCGCCAGCGCGGTGTCGCCCGAGGCCACGCGAATGTCGGCGTTGGTGTAATCCAGCGTCATATTCACCTGCGTGTAGACGCCGGCGGGCACGGTCGCCGCATTCAGGAACTCGGTGAGATCGGTGTATTGCGCGAAGTCCACGCGCGTTTTCACCGGCAGCGCATTGACCACCGCGCCGTCGGCGCGGGTCAGCGTCAGCGCCGTGACGTCCACGGTGTAGCTGAGGAAGTCGCCGTCGGCGTCAGTCAGGCCGATGGTAACCGTGCCGGCGTCGCTGCTGCTGGCGGCGCCGGAACCGCCGCCCCCGCCGCAGGCGCTCAAGGTGATGCCGGAGAACAGCAGCAACGCGCTCAACATCCAGGCGCGCCAGCCGCCGAAGAGACCCGCGCGGTGGGTTGATCGCAGGGAATTTTGCCGTGACATGACGATGTGCCTCCCGTGGGGAATGGGTTGGTGGTTTCTTGGTTCCACAACGAGGGTTTAACGCCGGGTCATAGCGGGCGTTGACAGCCGACGCGCCGTTCGTCCGTCCGCCGAATCCGGCAATCATCGCCACCCCACGGGGATGGTCAGCGACGGCGACTGACTCGCCCCGTCATCCGGCTGACCGGATTTGTTCAGGCGCTGACGCGTCAAATTTCCTGAACCTATCTCCGCACCGGCCCCGAGTGGGGAATCAGGTATGAAGGAGGGTTGGCACAGGATGTGCATCTTTTGTCGGGTTTTCCCGCGCCTCCTGGCGCAGGAGACGGCATGCCTGCCCTGTCGGGGAGCATTCATACTCGATTTTGTATTTGTGAGGGGGAATAGCAGTGACTTTGAAAAATCTTACCGTGTCGTTTCTGATGTTTTTTCTCGCCACTATCGCCGCACCCGTCGCTTCGGCGGCCGATTCGCCCAAGCTCGGCAGCGGCGCGGAGTATCCGCACCGCACCTCGTTTCCGGACGTGGCGATCATCACCACCCAGGAGCTGTCGGCGCAGCGTGATCGCGTGGAGATCGTGGACGTGCGCTCGACCTTCGAGTACAACACGCTGCACATCAAGAACGCCTACAACATCCCGGTCACCGACAAGGATTTCGAGACCAGGGTGACGAAGCTCGCCAAGGAGAGCGGCAAGCCGCTGGTGTTCTACTGCAACGGCAAGACCTGCAAGAAATCCTACGAGGCGGCGCGCCAGGCCAATTACGCCAAGGTCAATAAATGCTACGCCTACGACGCCGGCATTTTCGATTGGGCCAAGGCCAACCCAGAGCGCACGGTGCTGCTGGGCAGGAGCCCGGTGAAGCTCGAGGACCTGATCGACGAGGACAAGTTCAAAACGCACCTGCTGTCGCAGAAGGAGTTCGACGCGAAGGTCGGCCCCTCGGCCGTGATCGTGGACGTGCGCGACAAGGTTCAGCGCGACATTCTGCTGTTTCCGTTCCAGGAGGAGCGGGTCACGCTCGATCAGCTGGACCGGCTGGACGGCATCATCCGCGACGCCAAGGCCAAGGGTAAGACCCTGCTGATTTACGACAAGGTCGGGCACCAGGTGCAGTGGCTGCAATACCACCTCGAGGCCAAGGGCGTGAAGGATTACTACTTCCTCAAAGGCGGCGAAGAGGGCTACTACCAGGCCAAGCTCGGCGTCCGCATGGGTTTGAAGAAATAGCCCGGTTTCTCCCCCGACGACTGGCCGCGGTTGCCGCCGACTGACAGATTTGTCATAGGCCCCGCCCGCCAGCGCGTTTCCGGGCGCCCGGCCCGGAAACGCGCTGATTTGACGCGAATCAAAGATACCACCTCCCTTCGCGTGTATTTTTTGTCCGGTAATTCAGGTCAATCGCGAGCAGCGCGAGGGGTAAGCACGTCTTAATGTAGGTGAAATAACATGATCAGTGTCAGTATTCGGGAGCGGGAGCCTGTCTACAGTTTAAATCCCGCGCTATGTGTATTTATCACGGAGAAGTATCATGAGTTCGTCAAAGATCAGCATCATGGTGGTATCCGGTTCACGCGAGCGGCTGCAGATGGCGGCCATGCTGGCGTCGGTCGGGGCGGTGAGCGGCAGCGAGGTGACGGTGTTCCTGTCGATGAACGCGCTGCCCTACTTTATTAAAGGTCACGGAGAGAACGCCCCGGTCGAGGGTGAGTTCGGCAAGACCATGCAGAGCAAGAACGTGCCGCCGTTCAAGGACCTGTTTCACAAGGCGGTCGAGCTGGGCGACGCCAAAATATATCCGTGCTCGATGGCGATGGACGTGCTGAACGCCAAGCCCGCGGATCTGGAACCGTATCTCGGCGAACCGCTCGGACTGACCAAGTTCCTGAGCGATTCCGCCGACAGCCAGGTGTGGACGTTCTGATTTGGAGAATTTTATGGCAGAGAAGAAAGTGATCGACGCCCGCGGCACCTTCTGCCCGGGCCCGCTGATGGAACTCATCGCCGGCATGAAGCTCATAAACGTTGGCGACGAACTCGAGGTGCTCTCGACCGACAAGGGTTCGGCAGCCGACGTCCCCGAGTGGGTCAACAAGGTCGGGCACCAGATGGTGTCCACGACCGAAGAAAACGGCGTGTGGCATATCGTGGTGCGCAAGGCGAAGTGATTCATGAATTCCGATTCTAATTAATAAGGAGAAGGAGCATGCGAATACTCATCGTTGGTGGCGGCATGGGCGGCACGATTCTGGCCAACAACCTGGCCCGACGGCTGAAGAACGAATTGAAGACCGGCAAGGCCAAGATCACGATGCTGTCGGCCTCGGACAAGCACATGTACCAGCCCGGCCTGCTGTACGTCGCGCTCGGGCGCATGGCGACCGACGAGCTGTACCGCGACCAGGCGAGCCTGCTCGAACCCGGCATCGAATTCCACGTCGACCCGGTCGAGGAATTCCATCTCGACAAGAACAACGTCAAGACCAAGGGCGGCAAGACGCATTCCTACGACCTGATCGCGATCGCGACCGGCTCGCGTCCGGTGCCCGAGGCGATTCCCGGGTTCGCCGAGAACTCGATCAACGTGTACACCGAAGCGGCGGCGCTGAAATTCCACAAAACCATCAGCGAGTTCAAGGGCGGGCGCATCGTGATCGCGACCGGCGTGCCGCACAAGTGCCCGATGATTCCGCCCGAGGTGACGTTCACCCTGTACGACTACTTCAAGGACCGCGGCATGCTCGACAAGGTGTCGTTCCACTACACCTACCCGATCGGGCGGCTGCACAGCCTGGAGCCGGTGAGCAACTGGATGAAGGGCGAGTTCGCGTCCCGCGGAATCACCACGGAAACGCTCTTCAACATCAAGGAAGTCGACGGCGCCAAGAAGGTGGTGCGCAGCGAAGAGGGCGGGGAAGCGAAGTACGACCTGCTGGTGGCGGTGCCGGCGCACAAGGGCATGGAGGTCATCGAGAAGAACAATCTCGGCAAGGGCGGCTGGATCCCGGTCGACCGCCTGCGCCTGACCATCGACGGCCATACGAACGCGTTCGCGCTCGGCGACACCACCAACATCCCGATCAGCAAGGCTGGCTCGACCGCGCACTTCGAGGCCGAGGCGCTGGCCGAGAACCTGGCATCGATCGTCAAGATCGGCTCGCCGGTGCGCGACTACGACGGCAAGGTGTTCTGCTTCATCGAGGCCGGCAAGGACCGCGCGACCTACGCCATGTTCAACTACAACAACCCGCCGGACCCGAAGCCGCCGACCAAGTCCATCCACTGGTTCAAGATGGCCTATAACCAGCTGTACTGGGCGAGCGCCCGCGGGTTGCTCTAAGGAGGCCGTCATGACCGATGCAAAACAGGGTAATGGCAGCGCCGCCAGCGAAATCGAGCGCCTGGTCACGAGCGCGCAGGACGCGCTGACCGACGACATGGTCGTGCGCCTGAGCGCGACCGTCGGCGACGGCCTCGACCTGCTGGACCGCGTCAATCGCAGCAACATCGTCAAGGCGTTGCCGGCGATTGCGCAGCTGGTGGAGAACGGCGACCTCGAGCGCCTGATCAACTTGGGGCGGTTCGTGGCGGCGATGGAGGATTCGCTGTCCGACGACATCGTCAACCGCCTGGCGCTCGTCGCCACCGAGCTGGCGTCGCTGGTCGACAAACTCGCGCGCAACGAGGGCTTCGTGAAGATCATCGACATCCTCGGGCGCGATGAGGTGCAGTGCTCGCTGGTGGATTTGGCTGAATCCGCATGCGCCGCCAAGACCGAGGTCGCGGCGCTGCCGGCGCCGAAGGGCGGACTGGGCGGACTGTGGCAGATCGCCAAGGACCCGGGCACGCAGGACGCGCTGCGCTTCATGGCGCTGGTGAGCAAGGGATTGCGCAAGCGCTGAGGAATCTGGTTCTGCTGTAACCCCGGATGGCGGCGCGAAACGCGGCCATCCGGGCTTCGATTGAAGGGCGCCCGACACAATAACAAACACCGCACCAGGGCGCGCGGAACGCACGGAGGCGCGGCGACACAAGCATGGGCTACTGCTGTCCGCACGACAACGGCGCCGCGCGCCTGTTCTCGCGCTTTGCGCGCCGGCAACGGCGCCGCTACGAAAAGCGCGGGCTCCAATCGTCACAAGTCCAACTGATCGAAGGTCTGACGCAGGCCGGCGTTCAAGGCGCCAGCCTGCTCGAGATCGGGTGCGGCGTGGGTTACCTGCACCAGCACCTGCTGCAACAGGGCGCGGCGCGCGCCACCGGCATCGATCTCGCGGACCAGGCGATCGCGCAGGCGCGCGAGCTGGCCGCGCGCCGCGGTTTCGCCGATCGCACCGAGTACCGCGTCGGCGATTTCATCGAGCTCGTCGACCGGCTGAAAGCGGCCGACGTCGCCATCCTCGACAAGGTCATCTGTTGCTACCCCGACGCGCGGGCGCTGGTGGAGGATTCGCTCGCCCGCACCCGCCGCGTGTACGCCTACACCATCCCGCGCGACCGCTGGTTCATCCGCGGCGGCGCGATGTTGCTGGCGCTGCTGCTGCGGTTGTTCGGCTCGCCGTTTCGCAGTTACGTGCACGATCCCAAGCGGATCGAGGCGTGGGTCACCGCGCACGGCTTCGTGCCGCGCTACCGCAACCAGACCGCGTTCTGGCTGACGCTGGTGTTCGTGTGCCGGGACTCGCCCGCCGGAGCGTGAATTCGCCGCGATCGGGGCGAGGCCCCGCTGCGCGGGGATGTCCGGGGATACCAAAAACACGCGCCAACAAATTTGAAAGCGCTTCCCGCCGGTGTGATCAGCGTTGACCCTGTCCGTTGCCTTTGTTCAGAATAGGCCGCGCCGCTAACGTAATGCTCATAAGGAGTCGCACCTCCCCATGGCCGAACAGGAAGTCCCGCCCGGACCGGCGCCGCAGCCGGCCACGCGCGCCGTGCCGTTCGGGCCGGCCGCCGGCGCCGGCCGTGAACCGATGTCGGCCGCGATCGGGCTCGCGGTGCTGGGCGTGGTCTACGGCGATATCGGCACCAGTCCCATCTATGCGCTGCGCGAGTGTTTCCTGAGCCACGGCGCGATCCGGGTCGACAGCGCGAACGTCCTGGGCGTGCTGTCACTGATGTTCTGGGCGCTGATCGTGATGATTTCGCTCAAGTACATAACATTCATCCTGCGCGCCAACAACCGCGGCGAGGGCGGCGAATTCGCGCTGCTGGCGCTGCTGCGCCCGTGGCAGGATCTGGACCGGCGCAGCCGCTGGCTGCTGATCATGCTCGGACTTTTCGGCGGCTCCCTGCTTTACGGCGATGTCATGATCACACCGGCGATATCGATCCTGAGCGCGATCGAGGGCCTGGAAGTCGCCACACCGGCGTTCACCGCCTATGTCGTGCCAGTCACGGTCGGCATCCTGGTCGCGCTGTTCGCCATCCAGCGGCGCGGGACCGCCGGCGTCGGCGCGTTGTTCGGACCGGTGATCGTGGTTTGGTTCGCCGCGCTCGCGACGCTCGGCGTCGGCGGCATCCTGCGTCACCCCGGGGTGCTGGCCGCGGTCAATCCTTTCTACGGAATCGAATTCTTCCTGCGCAACGGCTGGGTCGGTTTCGTCACGCTCGGCTCGGTCTTCCTCGTGGTAACCGGCGGCGAAGCGTTGTACGCCGACCTCGGGCACTTTGGGCGCCGGCCGATCCGTCTCATGTGGTTCGCTTACGTGCTGCCGGCGCTGCTGCTCAATTATTTCGGCCAGGGCGCGCAGCTGCTGGCCGACCCCGCGAGCGTGCGCCATCCGTTCTACGATCTGGCGCCGGCGTGGGGGTTGTACCCGCTGGTGGCGCTGGCGACGGCCGCGACGATCATCGCCTCGCAGGCCGCCATCACCGGTGCGTTTTCGCTAACCAGTCAGGCGGTGCAGCTGCGCCTTTTCCCGCCGGTACGCGTGCTGCAGACCTCGCACGAGACGCGCGGACAGGTGTACGTGCCGGCGATCAACTGGATTCTGATGGCGGCCGCGATCGGGTTGGTGCTGGGCTTTCAGTCCTCGAGCGGACTGGCCGCGGCCTATGGCGTTTCGGTCAACTCGACGATGGCGATCACCACGGTGTTAGCGTTCAACGTCGCGCTCGCCTACAGCCGCTGGGGCTGGTTCCGCGCGCTGTTGTTCCTGCTCACGTTCCTGACCGTGGACCTCGCGTTCCTCGGCGCCAACCTCACGAAGGTCGAGCACGGCGGCTGGTTTCCGATCGGCGTCGGCATCGTGTTCTTCACGGTGTTATCCACCTGGCGGCGCGGCACCGCGCTGCTCGCGACGGCGCTCGCCAAACAGGCCGAGCCGCTCGAAACCCTGATCGGCGAGGTCGCGCATACCAGGCCGGTACGCGTGCCGGGCACGGCGATTTTCGTCACACCCTGGCTCAAGGAGGCGCCACCCTCGCTCAAGCACCACTTGCGGCGCAGCAAGGCGCTGCACGAGCGGGTGATCCTGCTGAACGTCGTGACCGAGGACGTGCCCAAAGTGCCGGCGGACGAACGCATCGACATCGAGCACTTCGAGCATGGGTTCCACCGCGTGATTCTGCACTATGGCTTCATGCAGCGGCCGAACGTGCCTTCGGAACTGGTGCGCTGCAAGGAGCAGGGGCTCGACGTCGACCTCGAAGACGCGACCTATTACATCGGCCGCCAGTCGCTGCTGCCGAGCGAGAAGCGCGGCATGACTCTCTGGCGCGAGCGCTTGTTTGCGTATTTCGCGCGTAACGCCAGCGACGCCACGACGTACTATCAGCTCCCGAGCGACCGTGTCGTGGAGATGGGGTTCCAGGTGCGGATTTGAGCCATTCCGGCGTAGCGGAAATTCCATTTCGTCCAGCGTCAATCCGATCGAGAACGCGTCCGTGAGCTGTCGCTGGCGCCGGTTGTTCAGGCGAGTATCATGGACACATCGATACCGCGGCATAATGTCGGAGCGACATGCCATTACACGCCAAACTGACGACGTGCGTTGACCAGCTGCTGTGGCGCCAGGATCTGGGTGCCATGTCGCCGCTGCGCCGCCGGCTGCTGCTGGCGCTGCGCATGCTGTACGCCGTCGTGGTCGACATCGTCGACGGCCAGCTCACGTTGCGCGCGATGAGCCTGGTCTACACCACGCTGCTGTCACTGGTGCCGCTGCTGGCGCTGTCGTTCTCCGTGCTCAAGGCCTTCGGGGTGCAGAACCAGGTGCGCCCGACGCTGCTCGCCGTCCTCGAACCGCTGGGCGCGAAGGGCGTGCAGATCGCCGACGAGGTCATCGGTTTCGTCAACAACATCAAGGTCGGCGTGCTCGGCGCGCTCGGTCTCGGCATGCTGATCTACACCGTCACCGCGCTGATGCAGAAGATCGAGCTGGCGTTCAATTACGTCTGGCGCGTGAAGCGCCCGCGGCCGCTGGCGCAGCGCTTCAGCCAGTACCTGAGCGTGATCATGATCGGCCCGGTGCTGATCTTCTCCGCCGTCGGGATCACCGCGGCGCTGTTCAACAGTTCCGCGGTCAAGGCGCTGCTCCAGGTGGAGCTGGTCGGCACCATCATCGAGGTCGTGGCGCGGGTGGTGCCGTACCTGCTGGTGATCGCGGCGTTCGCGTTCATCTACGTGCTGGTGCCGAACACGCGCGTGCGCCTGCGCTCGGCGCTGGTCGGCGCCGTCGTCGCCGGCGTGCTGTGGCAGACGCTCGGCTGGGGCTTCGCCGCCTTCATCGCCGGCTCGACCAAGTACACCGCGATCTACGCCGGCTTCGCGATCGTGATCTTCTCGATGATCTGGCTGTATCTGAACTGGCTGATCGTGCTGGTGGGCGCGAGCCTGGCGTTCTACCACCAGTACCCGGCGCAGCTGGCCTCGCCGCGGCGCGAGCCGCAACTGAGCAACCGCGTGAAGGAGAAACTGGCGCTGCTGATCGCGACCTTCATCGGCAAGAATTACTACGGCAACGGTCCGGCGTGGTCGCTCGACGCGCTGGCGGACCGCATCGGCGTGCCCAACCCGGCGGTCGAGACGGTGCTCGGCGCCATGCAGGGCGCCGGATTCATCACCGAGACCGCCGACGAGCCGCCGCGTTTCCTGCCGGCGCACGCCTTCGAGACCATCACCGTCAAGGCGCTGCTCGACACCGTGCGCACCGCCGAGGAGGCGCCCAGCCTGCGCGCCGAGGCCCTGCCGCGCGAGCCGGAGGTGGAGGGCCTGGTCGCCCGGATGGACGAGGCGGTGGACGACTCGCTGCACGGCCGCACGCTGCGGGAGCTGGCGCTGTCCGCCGACATGCCGCGCCCGGTCCCGCTGGCCCCGGGGCGCCAGGCGGCATCGTCCTTCCGACAGGATCCCCCCGTGTAGGGCGACTCCCCGCGACATTTCAGCCTCCTGTGCTAGGCTGAAATGGATAACAGAAACGGAATTCCCGA
>JBLMXN010000069.1:0-4277 GCA_050257795.1 Bacteroidota bacterium | reverse complement strand
AGAATAATAGGATTCCTGGCGCGCGCGGCGGTTCCGGCGGTGTATGATCTCGCCCGCGAAGACCGGGCTGTCCGCGCTGCGCATCATACAATCAAAGGCCGCCGGGGATGAAACCACACAGAATGTGGCACTGTCTTGAACATCGAGCCGTACGGCTGGCGCTGGCGATCGTCCTGCTGTGCGGCAGCGCCGGGCCGGCGCAGGCCGCCGACCCGCTCCTGGCTGGCATCGCCAGCGCGATCGTCCCGGGAACGGGGCAGGCGGCCAACGGCGATTATGGCGTGGCGGCGGCGCACTTCAGCGTGTTCGCGGTGTCGGTCTACGGCGCCATCCGTTACAAGGACCGCAGTGACTGGCTGGACGCCGACCAGCGCTACGACGCCGGCAACAACCGCGAGTTCATCAACAAGACCACGCTGCAATACGACTACGCGGCGCGGCTCGCGACCGACACCGAGCTTTATTCCGGTTATGGGGCGTATCGCGACGCGCGCGCCCGCGACAACGCCGGCTACCGCACGCCGGCGCCGCGCGAGACCCTGGGCGACCTGGCCAGGGCGCCGTTCTCGTTCGATTATCTGTCGCGCCCCACGACCTTCATTCCGCTCGCGATCGAGGCGGCGGTGCTGTACCGCTACAACAACAGCAAAGATGCCTACGCCATTTATCGCGCGCCGGACGTGAGCGCGCGCGATCTGCACGTGTTCAACCTGACCGCGAACGAGATGACCGCGGTCGGCGAGGAGGCGTTCTTCCGCGGCTTCCTCAACAACGAGTTCAGCAACCGCTACGGCGACGGCTGGGGCGTGGTGGCGTCCTCCGCGATCTTCGGCCTCGCCCACACCGGCCAGGGGCAGACCGCCAACGCCCTGCAGGCGACGGCGGTGGGGTTTTATTTCGGCTGGCTGCACCAGAAAAACGGCTTTCAGGCGGGGGAGGGCGCGGCGCTGCACTACTGGTTCAACGTTCTCGCCGGGATCTCGGCGATCCACAACGGCGGCAGCGCCGAGCTGCTGCATATCCAGCTGCCGTTTTGAGATGAGCCGCCCGCGCGCGTCAGCCGATTCGCACCACGGCGTGCGGGCGCGCGTGCGCCGCCTGCGCTGGACCGCGTTCACGCTCGTGGTCCTGGCCTACATGCTGGCGTTTTTCCATCGGGTGGCGCCGGCGGCGATCGCCTCCGACCTGCAGCAGGCGTTTGCCACCAGCGCCGCGGAGCTGGGCGGTCTCGCCGCGACGTATTTCTACGTGTATACCCTGATGCAGATTCCGACCGGCATCCTGGTGGATACGCTCGGGCCGCGCCGCATCGTCGCGTTCGGCGGCATCGTCGCCGGCGTTGGTTCACTGCTGTTCGGCCACGCCGGTACGCTCACCGAGGCTTCGCTCGGCCGGCTGCTGGTGGGGCTGGGCGTGTCGGTGCCCTTCATCTCGCTGCTCAAGCTGAACGCCGCCTGGTTTCACGACCGCCACTTCGGCACCGCAGTCGGGCTCACCATGCTGCTCGGCAACGTCGGTTCGGTGGTGGCGGCCGCGCCGCTTGCCTGGGTGCTGCAGTTCACCTCCTGGCGCACGGTGTTCGTGGTCCTGGGCGGCGTGTCGTTCGTGCTGGCAGCGTTCACCTGGCTGTTCGTGCGCAACCATCCGGGCGAGGTGGGCCTGCCGAGCCTGCGCGAACTCGACGGCGAGGCGGCGCATCCGCGCCACGAAGGTCACTGGTACGAAGGCTTGGTAAAGGTGCTGAAAAACCGCCTCACCTGGCCGAGCTTCTGGGTGAATCTCGGTCTCGGCGGGTCGTTCCTCGGCTTCGCCGGATTGTGGGCGGTGCCGTTCCTGCGCGACGTGTACGGGCTGGACCGGATCGCCGCGACCCAGCACACCAGCCTGATGCTCGCCGGGTTCGCCGTCGGTGCGTTGTCGGTGGGCACGCTGTCCGATCGCCTCGGCCGGCGCCGACCGGTGCTGCTCGCGACTGCGCTGGTCCACCTGCTGTGCTGGTTGCCGCTGGTACTGGCGCTGCCGCTGGCGCCGGCGGCGAGTTACGCGCTGTTCCTGCTGATGGGCCTGAGCGCCGGCAGTTTCACCCTGAGCTGGGCGTGCGTGAAGGAGGTGAATCCGCACGCGCTTTCCGGGATCGCCACCAGCGTCGCCAACACCGGCGTGTTTCTCGGCACCGGCATCCTGCAGCCGCTGGTGGGCTGGACTATCGACCGCGCGGCGCTGACGGATGCCGGTGCGCGCTATTCGGTGGGCATGTGGATTTTCTTCGGGTTCGTCGTGCTCGGCTTCGTCGGCGGACTGCGCGTGCGCGAGACGTACTGTCGTTATCTGCGCCACTGACGGCGCGAGTAAGTAGAAGTCTATTAAATGAAATGGACCGCCAGGGTGAGGCGGGGTTTTCGTGAAAACACTTAACGTGTGTTCACGCCGCCGAACGGGTGCAACGCGTTTTGTTGCACCCCGGGTCGCAACAGGGTCGCCAGGAAAAGCGATTCGTATCGGGATTTACAAAAATAAAATATTTGAAGACCAGTAGCCCGGATGGAGCGCAGCGTAATCCGGGAAAGCCGTGGAAAATCCCGGATTCCGGCCCCCGGCTTACAACATGCCGGGGCAGGCTCTGCGGGCCTGCATCCGGGCTACAACTGCTGAGCCACTGACCGCGCTCAAGTGTTATTAAAGAACGATTTTCCTGACGTCCTGGCGATTCAAAATCATATTTTTTGCGAGACGTCTCTAAACGTCGAGCATCAGTTTGCGCGGCTTGCGCATGCCGGCGATCTTGCACGCCTGCTGGCCGTAGCCGTAGGGGAAGAGCTCGTAGAGGAATTTGCGCGTGGCTTTTTCCTTGCCGAATTGTTCGCCCAGGACCTTGAGGATATGGCGCGCCTCGGGGACGGCGCCGTGGCTGTCGAAGTGTTCGCGCACGTAGCGCACCACCGCCCAGCGCGGCTCGGTCAGGTCGAGTTTTTCTCCCTGGGCGATTTCCCGGGCGATGGTTTCGTTCCAGTCGTGGGGGTCGAGCAGAAAACCTTCTTCATCGGTCGCGAGCTCCTTGCCGTTCACTTTGAGCGCCATGCATTGCCTCCGTATCGCAATTTCAGAGATATGTAATCGGAATCGGAATGCCAGGAACAGCCATGGGCCAGACAGCGTGCTCAGCCCACTTAACTTCTCTTTTAGGCGGGCCCGGCGGGGGAAGGAATATTCCTTTGTTGCTATCTCTTTTGGTCCGGCGCTAAGTCACTCTAGCGACGGGGATTTTGGCGCGGCCGCGGCGGCGGATTTGCGCTGCGCCACGAATTCGGTAGTGTTGGTTTCCCGCGCCGTTACCGAGCCGGATCACGGCGGGCTCCCGCAATACTGCCATGGATGAACCCTGATCATGAAACAGACGCTCAAACCCGGCATTACCCATGAATTGCGGTTCCGCGTGCCGGAAACCAAGACCGTGCCGCATCTCTACCCCGAGGCGCCGGAATTCCAGGAAATGCCGCTGGTGTTCGCCACCGGCTTCATGGTGGGCTTCATCGAGTGGGCCTGCATCCAGGCGGTCAATCCGCATCTCGACTGGCCGCGCGAGCAGACCGTGGGCACGCACGTGAACATCAGTCATCTGGCGGCGACGCCGCCGGGACTGGAAGTGTACGCGCGGGTGCGGCTGATCGAGATCGACGGGCGGCGGCTGGTGTTCGAGGTGGAGGCGAGCGATGGCGTGGACGTGATCTCGCGCGGCCGGCACGAGCGCTTCATCATCGACGCCGCGAAATTTGCTGACAAGGCGAAACAGAAAGCCGCCGGCGCCGCAGACCAGAAGCTGTCTCAAAATTAAACTCCCTCCCCCTTGATGGGGGAGGGTTGGGGTGGGGGTGAAATGCGTCATCGGGAAATGCCGCAAGAAACTTTCCCCCTCCCCCTAACCCCTCCCGCAAGGGGAGGGGGAAATAATTTTGAGATAGGTTCTAACCGCGGTGACGTGCTCCGCTTTCAGTGGACGCCGTACTTCTTGAACCAGGCCTGCATGCGTTTCCAGCCGTCCTGCGCCGGACCGGCGCGGTAGCTCGGGCGGTAGTCGGCGTTGAAGGCGTGCGGGGCGTCGGGATAGACCACGATTTCCGAGGGATTCTTCGCGGCCTTGAGTTCATTCCGCATCGCCTCGATGGTCTTCATCGGAATGCCCTGATCCTCGCCGCCATACAGGCCCAGCACCGGCACCTTGAGCGATTTCGCGATGTCGAGCGGCTGCCGTGGATGCAGCGCGTCCGCGTCGCCGCTCA
>JBLMXN010000068.1:0-12096 GCA_050257795.1 Bacteroidota bacterium | reverse complement strand
ACCGGATTTTTCAGCCGATTTGGCGACCCCGTGCCAAACGGGGACGGCAAGGTTAAACTACCCGGCATGTCTCCGCAACGCTACTAGGGGGAGCCATGGAAGACCAGGCACAAATAATGTCAGCCAAGCTGGTCGAGCAACTCAGTCGCAACAGCGAGCCTTACCGCGACCCGATCACCCGCATCGACTGGGACCGCCTCGACCTCCGCCAGTACTGGCTGCCGCCCGAGGCGCTGTCGCTGCACGGCGTGCCGGCGTTCATGGCGCTGCCGGACATCCTGCGCATCCGCCTGTCGCAATACGAATTCCTGAGCTTCATCGAGGCCGGCCTGTGGCTCGAAGGCATGTTCATCGAACGCATCGCGCGTTCGATGACGCGGCGCCAGAACCGGATCGCGCTAAAATACCGGCTGCACGAAGTACGCGAAGAGGCCGGGCACAGCCTGATGTTCCTGGAGCTGATGGAACGCAGCGGCCTGTCGCTGCCACCGCGCCGGCGCACGCGTGTGTGGGCGGCTACTCTCTTCGGGCGCCACGCGCCGCTCGAATCGCTGACGTTCTGGCTCGCCACCCTGCTCGGCGAGGAAATGCCGGACCGGCTCAACCGCTACATCCGCCGCCACGGCGAGCTGGTGTGTCCGGTGATTACGCAGATGAGCACGCTGCACCTGATCGACGAGGCGCGCCACATCACCTACGCGCGCGACCTCGTGGAACAGCGCCTGCACCGGCTGCGCGCCTGGGAACGCCCGGTGCTGCGCCTGTTGATCCGCAAGCTGCTGAATCAGTTCAGCGACATCTTCTATTATCCGGAGGCGGGCCTGTACGAAGCCGCGGGCCTGATTCCGGGCGAGCGCTGGGTGGAACTGGCGCGCGCCAACCGGCGCCATCGCGATTTCGTGCGCGCTTGCCTCAATCCGATGCTGGAGATGTTCCGGCAGCGCGGGTTTCCGCTGGCCGAGCCGGCAACGCGGGCATGAGCAAATTGATGTGGATGAGGGTTTTGAGGAGGCCTTTGTCCATTCAGGCCGCGGTTGGATTGAAGATGAATGCCTAGTTATTTATTTCTTGAAAGTCCAAGCTGTCATCGCCACTCCTAGTAGAAATGTTACAGCCGCGTATTCTTGATAGTGAGGCCCAGCATCAAAGTAATATGCATACTTCAGGTTGTATGTCGTTCGGTTGAAGAAACTGAAAATTCCCCATCCGACGAAGATGAGCCCCATTGCACGAACGAAAAACTTGTCCTTGGTAGTCATTAATCCATGTAATTACGGAACACAGCTATATAGTAGATCATGCGGAATTGGGGTAGAAACGAAAAGAAACATTGAGAGTGAGGGGATTGCTCGTCCCATCCGTGGGTCTCGCCGTCGCCGCCTCGCGGCTCGGGCCGCGCTGCGCGCGTCCAAATTCGCTCCGGGCGAATTTATCGAACCCTGCGGGTTCTCATGCCATTCCATTGGCCGGCTTTAACAACAACAAAGGGGCACCTAAGTGCCCCTTTGTTGTTCTAAATTGGCGGAGAGGGAGGGATTCGAACCCCCGTGGCGTTTCCGCCCATCTGATTTCGAGTCAGCGCCGTTGTGACCGCTTCGGTACCTCTCCGGAAAATCGGATTATATCAGCCCCATTCGGGGGTTGACCAACGGTCGAGCGAAATTATTTACGCCGTTTTCTTCACCCGTTTGCTGGCGTGCAAGACAGTAAAGCCGATAACCTCATCGCCCTCGTAACGAATGATTACATCCTCATCCGTCATTTCACTGTCCGTGGCATAACTGGGCTTCTTGAAGTTCACATACAACGTATCCGCCTCGGCATCATAGGTCAGCCAGACGGAATGCTGCGGCGCCTGCTTGACCGCAGGGATCAATTTCAGATATTCCTGAAAATCGATTATGGCCATATCTGTTTCCTCTTCGCCAAGGACCGGACCCGGCGAGTCACGAACGCGGTAATGACAAATCCATCATCCACTAATTCCCGGTAGACGACAACCAAGAGCTTCCCGGGTTCCTGCTTGCGCAGTGCAAGCAACTCGCCATCGCCTCCCTCAAGTATACGCTCGGCCCGGGAAATCGTTTCCAGCACCCCGGAACGCATACTCGCAAGTTCGCCGTGCTCTTCAGCAATATGAGCCCAGCGTTCATCAGTGAGGCGTATAGGAATGCCGTTCTTGGAGGTGGCCGTATCAATTATTTTTCTGCATTCGGACGGGCTTCTGCGGCCGCGGTTCATGTGCAGGCTAACGACCCCATGGCGTTTCCACCCATCTGATTTCGAGTCAGCGCCGTTGTGACCGCTGCGGTACCTCTCCGGGGGCGGCTATTATACCAGCGCGCGCGATTTCGGCCATGCGCAAACCTGCGTGACAAGCGGGCGCGGCTGCACTAGTTTTTAATCCATGGAATGCGCTGCCCACGACCGAAGGACCGGCCTGCTTAATGTCGTTCGTCGCGCCGGCCATCCGGTCCTGCTGATTCTGCTGCTTTTACCCGCCCTGCTCTCCTGTTCGCTGCTCGAGCGCAACAAGCTGCGGATGGTCAAGTCGGCGGGCGAGCTGGTGGTTCTGACGCGCACCAGCCCCACTACTTATTATGAGACGCCGGACGGGCCGTCCGGGTTCGAATACGACCTCGTGAAAGGTTTCGCCGACTACCTCGGCGTCAAGCCGCGGTTCGTGGTCGCCGATTCGTTCCCCGACATCATTCCCCGGCTGCTCGCCGGGGACGCCGACCTGGCCGCCGCCGGGATCACGGTCACCGACACGCGCAGCAGGATCGTCCGCTTCACTCCGCCCTATCAGGAGATAAGCCAGCAAGTGGTTTACCGCCTGGGCACGAACCGCCCTGCCAGTGTCCAGGACCTGGTCGGACGGCAGATCGAGGTGCAAAGCGGCACCAGTTACGTCGAGCGGTTGAACGAACTCAAGCTGCAGTACCCGGATCTCAAGTGGACCGAAGTGAACAGGGAAACCGAGGATCTGCTGCAAATGGTGTGGGAAGGACTGCTCGAAATCAGCGTCGCGGATTCCAACATCGTGTCGCTCAACCGGCAGTATTTCCCGGAACTCCAGGTCGCCTTCAGCCTGGGGCAACCCCAGTCGCTGGCCTGGGCCTTCCCGCCGGGCGACGATCACAGTCTGTATGACGCCGCCGCCAAATATCTGGAAAAACTTCGCAGCTCGGGCCAGCTGGCGCAGCTCGTCGACCGCTATTACGGACCGGCCAGCGTGTCGAACTTCATCAACATGAGCGTGTACAAGGTCCGGCTGCGTGGCCGCTTGCCGCAATACCAGCTGCTGTTCGAAAAAGCCGGCAAGGATTACAACATCGACTGGCGGTTGCTGGCGGCGATCGGCTACCAGGAATCCTACTGGGATCCGACAGCGACGTCGCCGACCGGCGTGCGCGGGCTGATGATGCTGACGGAAGAAACGGCCGATCAGCTCGGCATCAAGGACCGGCTGGACCCGGCGCAGAGCATCGACGGCGGCGCGCGCTACATTCAGAGCCTGATCGCACGCATGCCGCCCGGCATCACCGAGCCGGACCGCACCTGGATGGCGCTCGCGGCCTACAACGTCGGCATCGGTCACCTGGAAGACGCGCGCATCCTCGCGCAGAAGCAGGGCCGCGATCCTAACAAGTGGAACGACGTCAAGAATTACCTGCCGTGGCTGGCCGAGGAAAAATATTACGGCAAGACCAAAAACGGTTTCGCGCGCGGCTTCGAGACCGTTGTTTTCGTCAACGGCGTGCGCACGTATTACGACGTGCTGGTCAAGCTCGACGAGGACGAAAAAGCCAGGAACAAGCCGGAGGCATTCGGACTCAAGGCGCCGGCGATCTGATTCGTTCCGGCGGCGTGGCTGCCGGTCCGCGCGCCGGTCGACAACCGGCGGTGTTCGCTTCTTCAATACGGTTTTCTTGTGCCGCGAGAAGCGGTCCTGCAACGGCTCCCTGCTTACTGCTCAGCGCCAGCAGATCACGGTGTCGGCCGCCGCCACGACGTCGAGAATCTCGTCGTAGCGGCCGCCGCACGTCCGTACGTTCACAATCGCGCCGAGACGGTCCAGCATCGTAACCATTTCCATCAGTCCGGCGGGCATATCGCTTCCCCGGTAGAGAATGAGAACGTGGCGGGTCGTATTCATATCACGTACACCACGTCGGCGTTCAGCAGGTCTCGCGCCAGGGTTTCCGTCGCCTGCGTGGAATCATCGAGCATCTCGCGCGGCACTTCGGCGAAGTCCAGCGCATCGAGTTGGTCCCGCACCGGCGCAGCCTCGTCGAGTCCACCGAGCACCACGACCTTCACGATATCGTCCGCCAGCGTAAGACCGGCGGCTACCCGCAGCGCCTCGACCTTGTTGTGCTTGGCGATGACGAGAATGTTTTTCTTCATGACGCGCTAGAGCACGATCACCTTGTCGCACTCATGCGCCAGCTGGGCATTCATGAGCTGGCCCGCCATCGTCACGCCCGCGGGCGCGGCGCCGTCGCCGAATTTCTCCCAGCTGTACTCGCACGCGTCTATCCGCAGCTTTCCGGCACGGGCAAGCTCGAGCAGGCGCGATGATGACAGCAGCCGCACGCCGCTGTCGGTCAGGAAACACCGGCATTGCCACCCGCGCGCCACGGCGGCCTCGGCCAGGCCCACGAGGGGGTCTTCCGCCGTTTCATCGGTCGCCACAATTCCCAGGTACATGGTTGCATCTATTCCGTTGCGTGAAGTGGTGCTCACTGCGTCTTGCTCGTGGCCGACGGTGCGCCAGTGGGCGTCGGCTGGCCCCCAGGGGAAAGCGTGTACCCGACCAGAAATCCGACAAAGAACACCACCACGACGATGACAATCCACAAACTCGTTTTCATGCGCCCACCGTTCGGTCTGCCTTCAGCCTTTACGGATGCGCCAGCGCATCGCGTTGCCGGTCTGCCGTGTCTGCTCGACGATCTCGTTGCCGTCCGTCTGGCACATGGCGAGGATGGATTCGCCGGAGGAAGGATTGTCGAATACGAGTTCCAAGATCTCACCCTGTTTCAGCTTTTCCATGGCCTTCTTGGTGTACAGCTGCGGATGCGGGCAAACGTAGCCCTGGACATCCAGCAGATAATTACCGTCACTCACCTTCTCGAATTTTACAGCCATGATTTACCTTCTCCTGCAATCACCTGATTCTTGCGACACGCCATCAAAGTTCGAGCCCCACGACTTCTTTGGCCATTTTGCGCTCGATCCACCAGTTGAAGAATTTCACGCCGATGAATCCGCCCAGGGTCATTCCCAGGCCGAATAACCAGCCCGATGGATCGCCGTTCGTGACCGTCGCGAAGAACGCGCCGATGTTGCAGCCCAGCCCGATACGCGCGCCGAGTCCCATGAGGATTCCCCCGAACACGGCCCAGATGGCAATCTCCGCGGAGGGCCATTTGAGCTTGAACTCGTTATTGAGGAGCGCCATGACGGCCGAGCCGCCGATGAGCGCAAACGACATCCACAGCACCGGGTTCAGTATCGGATTGGGTAGACCGTTCTCAAGACCGAAAAAGATATTGCCCATCTCATTGAATCCGAGCTTCTGAAGGACCCACCCCGCCCCCTGCGCCTCCTGCGTGGTGATATAAAAGTAGCCCGGGTCGAAGACCGTATCCTGGATACTGAGGCCGCTCGTATGGCCCATGGCCTTGAGCAGCTCCCCGACGTTGAGGATGTTGAAGTGCTGCTGCAGGCCCTGCATCACCCACATGTGCAGGCCGGCGGCCACGCCCAGGATCAGGCCGGCGATGGCGGTGCGCCGCGATGCCGTGATCATGCTCCAGTAACCGGCGAGCTCGGTCCGCCAGCCGCGATAGACGATCGATTTGTTGCGCAGGTAGCTCTTGCGGTACCAGCGCACGTAGATCAGCGCCAGGATAACGGCCGCCGGCAGGAGGGAGTTGAGCAGTGCGTTGCCTACGAACGCCGCGGCGAACGGGTTCGAGAATTTTATGAGGTCACCGATTGTGGTGGCGTGCAGGTCCCAGATGTAGCCCGCGGTGAATTGATCGAACCAGCCGTCCGTGACCGTCAATGACGCCGGCATGCCCTTGGCGGCCGCCGATGCCGTCCACGCCGCCGGAACGAGGTGATTGAGCCATCCGCCTACATCGACGAAGATCGCCTGCGCGAACGCGAGCGACAAGACTACCAGCAATGCCGCGATGCTGCCTTCACCGGTCTTGTAGAGAGAGCCGGACGCGCAACCGCCGGTAAAAACCATGCCGACACCAAAGACCAGGCCACCGATCACGGAATAAAGGCCGATCGGCGAAGCATGAAAAGTGCTCTTGCCGACGGCGGTGACGTAAGCCGATACCAGGCTGAACAGTACGATTGCGATCATGATGCCGACCGCCATGCGCGGCACCCCGACCGCAAACAGATCGCGGATCGCCGATGCCATGCAGAAGCGGCCGTATTGCAGCGCCATGCCGTAGATGAAGCCGAACCAGAGGTAGGCCGAGAGGTAGACGTAACGCGTATCGACCGAAAACGTCCACAGTGACACCACGACAAAGAAGCCGAGCACCAGGTACGCGCGCAGAATATTGTGGGGTTCACCCGCCTCGATATCGATCGCCGGCGCGGAAACCGAGCTATTCGTCACGTGATCCATTTCTCGTCTCCTCCGTCGCGTTGATCGTGGCATTCCTTTTCTGCACGTAGATTCTCCAGCACTGCCCGTCCTGACCGGTGGCGAGGTGCAGGCCGTTGTAGTTCGGCGACATGAAAGGAATGGTTTCGACGGAGCTCAGGTTATCGGTGACGATCTCGATGATATCCCCATCCGCAGCCTCGGCGAGCGCCCGTTTTGTCAGCAGGTTGGTGCGCAGGCACGTATCGCCGAGAAAGCTCAAGGTCAGCGAGACGTACAGGCACCCGTAGCCCGATATCTCGACCCACTCCTCCTTCGCCCCGGTCTTCGGCTGGTCTGGCGCCGATGCCCTCAGGCCCAGCAACCCGGCGAGGCCGCCGGGGTCGAAGATGCCCAGAAAACCGAATTTCCTAATCGTTAATTCTTTGACCATTACCCGCTCACCGTTGCTGTTCATCGTTCAATTTAGCCACTTTCTGGGCACTCAAGAGCAAATATCATGCCCGGTGCCCAGAAAGTTATTTTCGCGGGTTTTTAGCCACGGATTATGCAGCTGCTCGCAGAATCACGGCGATAAATCGCAATATGCCGGTCATGCATCGCTCCGGAATTGTTTTTTGCAATAGACACGCTCTGCCCGGACCTGCGTGCGCCCCGGCGATGACCCAATCGATCCGGCACGGGAACTGCCGGGCTGGATCCGTTCGTGCCCACAGCATCTGGAGAAAAACCTCTGGAGTCCTGGCTAACCCCCAACCGATGTCGCCGTCCTGAGCCGGCGCGGAATCCGGTACAGCCATCGCGCGAGCCCCCAGGCGATCAACCCGGCGACGGCCAACGCGCTCGCCACGGCAACCGGTTCCGGGATCACCGGGGTCAGCCGCGTGGCGAGATCGCTCCAATCCAGACTGCGCAGGGGATCCACGAGCGGTCGATAGCCGTCGAGCCAGAAGTTGACCAGCGTCCCCGCCAGCAGCGACAACCCGACCAGCCCGCCGACATAACGCAACACGGCGCGCGTACCGAGCACGCGTTGCAGCGCGAAAAATTCGGGAAGGTTGGTGGCGGCGCCGGTGACCAGGAACACGATCGCGGCGCCGGGACCGGCCCCGGAGGCGAGCAGCGCGGCGACCAGCGGAATATGGGCGACGGCGCATACGTAGATGCTCGCGCCGAAAAGCGCGACCAGGAGCAGCGATGTGAATGGCGCCGATGCCCCGAGGTAATGGCCGATCCAGTCAGCCGGGAGCGCCACGGTGATCACGGCGGCGAGGATCACGCCGACGCCGATGTAGAGCCCGAGCGTGGGGCCGAGATCCGCGAAACCCCAGCGCAGCGCGCGACCGAAGCGCTGCGCGGCGCGTGGCGTGTCGGCCGGCGGGGCCGCATGACAGGCGCCCGAGGCGCAGCACGGCTCGAGGCGCGCGGCGACCGGCGTCAGGCGCGTCCCGCTACCCTGCTCGACGAAATATCCGATCAGGAACGGGGCCACCAGCCCGAAGACCACGTACGCCAGCGTAAGCTGCGGGCCGAGCAACGCATAGGACAGGATCACGGCCGCGGGGTTGATCACGGGGGTCGCGACCGCGAAGGCCATGACGGCCGCCAGGCGTACGCGGCTGAGGTAAAAGCTGACCGCGAGTGGAATCACGCCGCAACTGCAGATCGGCAGCAGCGCGCCCAGCCCGACCGCGCCTAGCACGCCGTACGCCCCTGACCGGTGCATGGCGTCGCGCAAGCGCGCGGTCGGCAGGAACTCGTGGATCAAGCCGCCGACGAAGAGGCTCACGACGATCCAGAAACCGGCTTCGAGCACGATACCGGCCGCCACGGATGCCATCTGCGCGAGTGCATCGCTCATTGCTCCTCCTTCGGCCTGCGTTCGCCGTTACCCTTGCAACGCCTTGAGCTGGCCCTGCACCACATTGACCTGCGCGTCCAGCTGCCGGAGCAACTGGGCTGGACATACGACGCGCCCCCCCTGATGACAATCCGAGGCGGACTTGAGCAACGCGTTGAGCAGGATCATCGAGACATGCAACTGCCGCAGTTCGGGCGTCGGCTGCGGACCCTCCTGCCGCACGATTTCGCGCAGCCGTTCGCGTTGCCCCTCCACGTCCCGCTGGAATTCCGTGGCTACCGCATGCCCCTTCGCCGCTGCCACCAGGGTTTCGGCGCGTTCGATCCAGGCGCGTTCCGCTGCCACCCCGCCACCCGGCCAGGCCGCCGTCGACAGGCAGAGAAGAACCGCCGTCACGAGCCACCACCGCTCGTTCCATCGCCGCATCGGCGCGGAGTTCACTCGTCCAGCCGGTAGCGCTTGATCTTGCGCCACAAGGTGGACTTGTCGATGCCGAGAATTTCGGCGGCGAGGCCCCGGTTGCCCTTGGTTTCGCGCAGCGTCTTGGAGATGAAGTAGGCCTCGATCTCCTCGAGGCTCTGCGGCGCCAGGTGATCGAGCGCCCGGTTCAGGCCCTCCGGCGCCTTTGACAGCTCGGGTGGCAGCACGTCCACGTCCAGCGTGTCGGTCTCGGTCAGGATGATCATTCGCTTGATGAGGTTTTCGAGTTCGCGCACGTTGCCCGGCCACTCGTACCGCATGAACGCCTGCAGGACCGACGTCGTGACTCCATTCACCTTCTTGCCCAACTGGGTCGTGATGCGGTTGATGAAGTAATTCGTCAGCATCGGGATATCGTCACGCCGCTCGCGCAACGGCGGCACATGGATTTCGATCACCTTGAGCCGATAGTAGAGATCCTCGCGGAACTGTCCGCGCTCGATCAGCTCGGGCAGGTTACGATTGCTCGCGACCAGCACGCGCGCATCGGTCGTGCGCGGTTCGGTGTCGCCCAGACGGTAGAAACTCCCGTCCTGCAGCACGCGCAACAGTTTCGCTTGCAGCGTCGGCGGCGCGTTGTTGATTTCGTCGAGGAACAACGTGCCGCCGTGCGCCGCCTCGAACAGACCGGGCTTGTTCCGGTCGGCGCCGGTGAAAGCGCCCTTCTGGTAACCGAACAACTCGCTCTCGATGATGTTTTCCGGGATCGCCGCGCAGTTGATCGCGATGAAGCGGTTGTCCTTGCGGCGGCTCTGCGAGTGGATTTGACGCGCGACGAGTTCCTTGCCGCTGCCGCTCTCCCCGGTGATGAGCACGCAACAGTCATAGGCGGTCGAGGCGTCGATCAGGCGGCGAACGTTCTCCATGGCCGCGGTACGGCCGATCAGGCCATATCCTTCCTCGTAGTAGATGCGGTTGGCGACCCGCAGCCTGAGGTTCTCGCGCGAAAGCAGATAATGTTCCAGCGCCCGCTCGACGATGTGACGCAGCTCGTCGGATTCGAAGGGCTTGCGCAGGTAGTCGTAGGCGCCGTTCTTGAGGGCGGCGACGGCCGATTCGACCGTGGCATAACCCGTGATCAACACCACCATGGTGGACGGGGTGCACTGCTTGGCAAACCTGAGCACCTCCATGCCGTCCACGCCCGGCATGCGCAGATCCGTCACGACCACCGCGATCTCGGTGTCCTCGAGTATCGCCAGGGCATCCTGCGCGCTTTTGGCGCTGACCACGCTGGCCGGCAACGGCGCGAGTATGTTCGCCACGAGCTCGCGCATGTTCGCGTCGTCTTCGACCAACAGGATGACGGGCCGTTCGTCAGTACGGCGGTCGAGCGCCGATTCCCGAATCTCAGCTGCCATGGCTCATCACCTCCCCGGGTCGTGCCAGGGGCAGAGTCAGCACGAACCGTGCGCCCCCCTGGAACGCGGAATCACATTGAATGCTGCCACCGACCTTGGTGACGATCGACTGGCTGATCGCGAGCCCCAGACCGGTGCCCTTACCCACCTCTTTCGTGGTGAAGAAGGGATCGAAGATGCGGCGACGCAGCTCGGGCGCCACGCCGGGCCCGTTATCCTCCACGACCACGGCAGCCTGGTGTTCCCCCTGCGTCCGGATGCTCACCGTCACGCGCGGATTCCGGCCGCCAGTCGTGGCCTGAATCGCGTTCAGCAACAGATTCACGAGCACGATGTCGAGTTGCCCCGACGAAGCCTTTACCGCGAGGCTCGGCCCCGGGTCGAACGACACATCGACTTCGTAGCGCTTGCCCTGGCAAAAGATGATGGTGTCGACCACGTCCTTGACGACGGCGTTCAGCTCGCATATTTCCGTCTGGCAGTGCTCGCGGCGCGCGTAGTTCAGCAGATCCTCGACGATGCGCGCGCAGCGCCGCGCCTCGTGCGAGATGATTTTTGTATACCGCTCGACCTGGTCCGTGCCCGTGCACACGTCGTCGATCAGCTGGGCGTAACCGATGATGTTGCCGAGCGGGGTGTTGAGTTCGTGCGCCACGCCCGCCGCGAGCTGTCCCATCGCCGCGAGCTTCTCCATCGTGTAGATGTGTTCCTGCAGGTGCTTGTATTCCGAAATGTCCAGCAGGCTGACGACGGCGCCGGTCTCGTTGAGGTTGTCCGAGCGAAAAAACGACAGGTTCAGCGCGAAGTAGCGCGCTTCACTGCCGACGTGCAGCAGGATTTCCTTGTTGACGATCGGTCGCTCGTAAAGAAAGGCGTCGCGCAAGATTTCCCGGCTCGAATCATCGAGTGCGAACAGGTCGAACAGGTTGTATCCGAGCAGGACATCGTGCGAGCGGCCGAAGAGTTCCTCGGCCTCGTGATTGGACAGATTTATCCGCAGGTCTCCGTCCACGCAAACCAGCGCTCCGGGAAGACTGCGCAGAATCGCCTCATTGCGGTTGCGTTCCCCGATGACCAGGTTCTGGCATTGCTCCATCTCGGCGAAGGTGGAGCCGAGACTCGACATCAGCAGGTTGTGGTCCGATACGACGCGGCGCAGAAAGTGATCAGGGAAACGGGGAACGGTGACCGGACGCAGCATGCCTTCCTGGGCGCCCAGGATGCCGTGGTGCATGGCGCGCAGCACTTTGCGATACGCGAGGTGCAGGTAGACGAGGGCGGCGAGCGCGGCCAGGAACAAGCTGGCGAACAGGATGCCGACCTGGAGCGACACGGCCGTGCCCCGCGTAAGGACGTGGAACATGCCCCCGGCCACCACCAGCAACAGCAGGCCGGCGAGTGCCCATAGCCAGCGCATGGCTGAAGATCGAACCGCATGGGGCATCGGCCAAGCCCCGCCAGTCAGCGCTTCTGCTTTGATGGCTATCGCGTCCCTGCTCGGGTTGCTGAGAAAGGTCAGGCGCATGAAGGCTTAAACATATGACGACCGGCCATTGATCATACACCCGGCCCCGGCGGGCGCGAAATCCGCCCCGCCGGCGGCAGCATCGGTGTTCGCGGTACCGCTAAAAAATGAACTGAAACGCGAATGTCGCCTGGTTGTAGTCCCGCAGCGCGGCGTTGGTCGGGTCCTGCTTGTCGAACTCGATTTTCGCGTATTCGAACGTGAGCTTGAGGTTCTGGCCGTCGATGTA
>JBLMXN010000067.1:0-4480 GCA_050257795.1 Bacteroidota bacterium | reverse complement strand
GTAGCGCAGGCGCCCGCCCCGGCATGGTCAGCAGCCTATGAGAGGAATCGATGCTCGAACTCAGACCCACATGCGAACACTGTAATAAAGCACTGCCGCCCGATTCGCTCGAAGCGCGCATTTGCACCTATGAGTGCACGTTTTGCGCGACCTGTGTCGATCAGGTTTTGGGGAACGTCTGCCCGAACTGCGGCGGCGGGTTCGTTCCCCGGCCTATCCGGCCATCGAAGAACTGGAAGGGCGACAACTACCTGGGTAAAGATCCTGCGAGCACGAAGGTCAAGCACCGGCCGGTTGATCCGGTCGCGCACGCAAAGTTCGCGGCCGCCATCCGGAACATACCGCCGGAGAAACGCTAGCGCGCTCCTCGCCCGGCTTTCAGGTATTTGCCGCCCACGGGATATTGAATATCCCGTGGGCGGGCCGTTTAATCATCGTCAGACCTGCAAAGGATCGATACGGATAGAGACATGAGGAAGGACCTGCGCACACTGCCGAGTAATCTGCCCGTGCCTGTCGATGACGGCGCCTGCGATCACCTTATGGGAATCGCGCTGCCCCCGGTTTCGCTGATCAGCACCGCCGGCAGAACGGTGGATCTCAGCGCTTGCGCCGGTACGGTAGTCAGTTATTTCTATCCCATGCTGGGTCGTCCCGACGGACCGCCTCTCGTGGGTTGGAACGAAATACCCGGCGCCAGGGGATGCACACCGCAAACATGCGCGTTTCGGGATTCCCATGCCGAGCTGAAGCAGCTCGGGATCGAGGTGTTCGGTGTCAGCGCGCAACCTCTGAAGGATCAACAGGAAGCGCATTCCAGGCTGCATCTGCCCTTCGAGCTGCTCAAGGACGAACATCTTGTTTTGGCCCAAACGCTGAAACTACCGACGTTTGAATATGCGGGCGCGCGACTGATAAAACGTTTAACCGTTATTGCCATAGATGGCATTATCAGGAAGGTTTTCTATCCGGTGTTCCCGCCTGACAAAAACGCGCGTGAAGTGATTGCATGGCTTATGGCACGGCAGGCCTGACACTTCGTTTCACCGGACGCTCAATCACAGTGCGCCGGTGATCTCTGCGTCAGTCCTCATCAGTCCATCTCGCGAGGCCTCATGACACAAAAGCAGAACCCCATCGCCGTCAACGCGGCCGAGGTACCGGCACGAAGCAAGCCCTCTGCCTATCCCGAGCCATTCGCGTCCCGCATGGCCGGCAGAGAGAAGCGCCCGCTGGGCGATGTTTTCGGTCTCAGCAATTTTGGCGTGAACCTCACGCGTCTGGCGCCCAAGGCCGTTTCGGCGCTGCGTCATGCCCACACCCGGCAAGACGAGTTCATCTATATCCTGCAAGGGCGGCCCACGCTGCATACGGACGAAGGCCGGACCCAGCTTGCTCCCGGAATGTGCGCGGGGTTCAAGGCCGGCACCGGCAACGGACACCGGTTGATCAACGAAACCACCGAGGAAGTCGTGTACCTCGAGGTCGGCGACAGAACGCCGGGAGACGAAGGCAGCTATCCCGATGACGATCTCAAAGCCTTGTTCGTGGACGGAAAGTGGAAGTTCGTTCACAAAGACGGCACGCCGTATGCGTGAGGCAGAGGCCAGGCGCCGATGAAGCCCCACTTGCGCATCGCCCGCCCCGTCAGCGCATTGGAGCGATCCGTTGCCATGTACAGCAAGGGCCTCGGCCTCATCGAGATCGGAAGGTTCGAGGACCATGAAGGGTTCGACGGAGTCATGCTTGGCCGGGTCGGGCTCGGTTACCACTTCGAGTTCACCTACTGCCGCACCCATCCGGTCGAGCCCCGCCCCACGCCGGAAGATCTGGTCGTCTTCTATCTGCCGGACCGCGCCGAATGGCAGAGAACTTGCCAGTCCATGCTGGAGGCCGGGTTCAAGGAGGTCACGCCTTTCAATCCCTACTGGCGGCAGCGCGGCCGCACCTTCGAGGATCATGACCGCTATCGTGTCGTCCTTGAGCAGGCGGAGTGGGAATGATTGGGCGAATGATTGGCGACAGACCACGGTTAAATGCCGGTCGGGCCAGTGAACGTGGCCTGTCCCTTAATAACCCGGCAGTAAGGAGAACAGGACAATGATCGACGAGAAATTCGCCGAGCAATTCGCGCGGGAATGGATCGACGCGTGGAACAGCCATGATCTCGATCGCGTCTTGTCGCATTATGACGACCAGTTCGAGATGTCCTCCCCGGTGATTATCCAGATCGCGCGCGAACCCTCCGGCACGCTCAAGGGCAAGGACGCGGTGGGCGCCTACTGGGCCAAGGCGCTGCAACTCATTCCCGATTTCCGGTTCGAGCTGGTCACGACCCTGATCGGGGTCGACAGCATCACCCTGTACTACCGCGGGCACCGGGGCATGTCGGCCGAAGTGTTCCATTTCGGCCGCGACCGGAAGGTCGTCACAGCCTACGCGCATTATGCACTCTGACAGCATACTCATCGGTTGGGCATTAACGCATCGTCACCGGAGCAGCCATGGACATCATTCTCTCGACGGACGTTGATGGTATTTCCTGGGAAGAACTGGCTCGCCTCTTCGAGCTGGCGCCGCTGGGCAAAAACCGCGACCCCGAAAAGTTGGAAAAGGCATTCCGCAACAGCCTGCTGAAAGTATTCGCGTTTCACGGCACGAAGCTCGTCGGTGCCGGTCGCGCACTCTCCGACGGCGTGTGGCGTGCGGCCATTTTTGACGTGGCGGTTCTGCCGGAGTATCAGGGCAAGGGAATCGGCAGCACGATCATTCGCCAGCTGATCGACTCCGCCAATGTCGAAGTCATCATGTTGTACGCGGCGCCGGGCAAGGAGGAGTTTTACGAGCAGTTCGGATTCCGGAAAATGACCACCGCCATGGCGATCACGCCGAGTGAAGACGAAGCCAGAAAGGGCGGTTTAAATGAATGAATAATGATGGGGTCAGAGAACAATTTCCGTTAATATTTGGAAATAATTGTTCTCTGACCCCGGTTTACGGCAGGCAATCGGCGCGTGCCGAACACGGCGGATCTTGAGGAAGGGTTGTTTATGTCCAGTCTGGAAGCACATTATTCGGCCCGCGGCATCGAGTCTCGAATCCTCGCGGCCCTCCGCGCGGCCGGATTGGATCCCGAGCAACGCCTGTCGCCGGAGGAGCTGGCGGCGCTTGACCATTTCCACACGGGCGGATTCCGCGCCTCGCTCGAGTTGCTGGAGCTGGCGCAGATTCGGGCCGAAGATCGAGTTCTCGATATCGGAGCCGGGCTGGCCGGTGCCGCCCGGCTGCTCGCTTCCGCGCTCGGTTGTCGCGTCGACTGCCTCGAATTATCTCCCGATTACTGCGCCGGCGCGGTACTGCTGAACCGGTTGACCGGGCTTGACGACCGGATCGAAGTGCACGAAGGCAGCGCTCTCGACCTGCCTTTCCCCGACGATTCGTTTAATGCCGTCTGGATGCAAAATGTCGGCATGAACATCGCGGACAAGCGCAAGCTCTACGCCGAGGTCTACCGCGTACTCAAGCCGGGCGGCCGGTACGCCTTCCAGGAGATGGCCGCCGGGGAAACGGCTACGTCCTATTTTCCGCTGCCATGGGCCACCGACCCTGCCGACAGCTTCCTTGTTTCCGCCGAAGAGATGCGCTCGATTCTCGGCGAGAGTGGATTCATCGCCGAACTCTTCGAGGATACCAGCGACGCGCATTTGCGCATGACTGCCGCAAACGCCACGCCCGCCGCGCCGGGACAGCTGGGCTTGGCGGTGTTCGTCGACAATCTCGCGCAGAAGGCCGGGAACGCGCGGCGCAGTCTTCAAGAGGGCCAGGTCCGGCTTGTCAGAGGTGTCTTCCGGGCGAATGAGTAACCGCGCGACCGGCGCTCCCCGAAAAATGGGGTCAGAGAACAATTTCGTTAATATGTTCTCTGACCTCTGTTTATTTCATCTGCGGGCACGCCATCACCCGCCGCTCAATGCTTGCACGAGTATCACTGAATCGGTCGGGTGTAGCGGTTGCTTGATGTTGAATACCTGTTCGCCGTTGACGAAGAAGCGCATGTGCGGGCGCATCGTGTCCTGCTCGTCGATCACGCGAAAGCGCAGCCCGGGGTATCGGCGGTCGAGGTCGGCGAGCAGTTCCATGAGCGTGGCGCCGGCGGCTTCGACCTCGCGTTCCTTGGTGTAGGAGAGCAGCGGCGTGGGGATTAGCACTTTCACGGCTCAGCCGACCTCCGCGGCCTCGACCGCGTAAATCTCGGGAAGGTGCCGCGCGATGCATGACCATCGTTTGCCTTCGTCGCGGCTCATCCACAATTCACCGCTCGTTGTTCCTACATACAAGCCCACGGGATTCCGCGCGTCCGCGGTCATGGCCTGGCGCTTCACGGTCCACCATGCCTGATCCTTCGGCAGTCCCGCGTCGAGGCGCTGCCAGGTCTTGCCGCCGTTGCGAGTCACGTACGCGGCGGGTTTGCCGTCCGGGC
>JBLMXN010000066.1:0-32136 GCA_050257795.1 Bacteroidota bacterium | reverse complement strand
CGGCCGACGAGATCGGCGTCCGCCGGCCCCAGGTCGTTCAGGGTGGCGATGTGTCGTTTGGGGATAACCAGAATATGCACGGGCGCCTGGGGGTTGATGTCCTTGAACGCCAGCACGGTGTCGTCTTCGTAAACCGTATTCGGTTTGATTTCTCCCGCCACCATTTTGCAAAACAGGCATTCTGCTGTCATATAATTTCTCTCTGCGAATCCTGAAACGGCGCCCGCCGGGCCGGTCTGGCATGGTCAAGCTTAGTGCGGAACCGGCCGTGATAAAAGTCCCGCGCTTGGGGGGATGCAGGATGCAATAAGCTGTCTATTATATCCGTCATTGGGTGAACGTGATTTTTGCGGGAGGTGGCAGATGCCCATGTATGAAGAGCCAGTGGTTGGCGCGGTTTACGAGGACGAGGACGGCCGGACCTTCGAGGTGACCGCCTTCGATGAAAACGAGGGAACCATCGTAGTTCAGTATGAGGACGGGACGCCCGACGAATTCGATCTGGATGACTGGTACGGCATGGATCTGGAACAGCTGGAATCCGACGACGAGGACGAAGACGCCGAGGGGGAAGCCGACAGCGACGTGTCCGATGACGATGTGGACGTCGACGAGGATGACGAAGACGACGATTATTCCGACGAGGATGAAGAGTAGTGGAGGTTTTTGTCGGCTAGGACTGCTGCGCGTCGGTTGATCTCACGGACGCTGCTCCGCGTATTTACCGATCCGAAAGAGGCGGCCGCGCGATCTGCGAAGCTGCCTCGATAAAACAATCTTCCAGGGCTGAGAGAGAATCCGGGGCGGGCCTTCCTTGACCCGCCCCGCGACGGGGTGACGATCCGGTTGCGGATCGTCACCTCAGTATCCGCCTCGCCTCCGATGCTCACTCGTGCGCACTGTCCGTGCGCCTCGTTCCAGCTTGAAAACGCCGCGATTCTCGCGAATGGTTTCGCTTAAACCATGTCCTTCAGCGATTTCAACGGCTGCACCTTGACCACGTTGCGCGCCGGTTTCGCCTTGAAGATGACTTCTTCCTTGGTGAACGGGTTGATGCCCTTGCGCGCCGGAACTGCGGGCTTGTAGACCATCTTGATTTTCATCAGGCCCACCAGGTTGAAAATGCCCGGACCCTTTTTCAGGTCACGCTCGATGAGACCGGTCAACGCATCAAAAACCGCAACGACGTCCTTGCGCTTGAGGCTGGTTTTCTCGGCGATGGTGGCGTAGATCTCCGACTTCGTCGTAGGTTTCTTGCCGGGTTTGTTGTTTGCCATGTAAAGCTCCTGAGTGGAAGATTGGGTTAAGGGGTTCCATGAAACGCGCCTAATTTATCGGAAAAAGCAGGGGGATAGAAGAGTGTCATCGCATTTTTCCCGGTAATTTCGCGGTTCCCTTTTGATATTGCCAACATGAAACCGATGCCCTCTTGCTCCGAGAGGTATGTTCATTGTCGATCCCACCGTCGTGGTGCCGTGGCGTCTCTGCCCGGGCCAGGTACGCGCGGGCGGTTGGTTGCTTGCCGCGGGGTGGACCTGAACCACCCTCTATCCGGGGGCAAGCCCGCCGGCCTAAGTTTCTGAACCAGCAGGGGGACTATATCGACCGCATGGCGTTTCCGGCGACATTGCTTTAAAAATAATGCGTTACGGAGCTCATGTGGCTATAATTCCGGCTTGTTTGTGTTGCGTGCCGCCCCCATTTTCCGGGGGCGCATTGTTTTTTCAGGAGGCTCCCGTCATGCCGATTTACGAATACGAATGTGAATCCTGCGGTCACCGGCTCGAGGCGATCCAGAAGATGAGCGACCCGGCGCTCACGGACTGCCCGACGTGCGGCAAGTCCACGCTCAAGAAACTGATCTCCGCGGCAGGTTTCCAGCTCAAGGGCAGCGGCTGGTATGCCACCGATTTCAAGGGTAACGGCCAGAAGAAGGAGAAATCGGAACCCGACGCCACGCCGCCGAAGAAAAAGGCCCACGGCTGCGGTGGCGGCTCCTGCGGCTGCGCCTGAGGCGCGATGGGAACCCTGCGGCGCTATCTGGTGGCGGGACTGCTGGTGTGGGTGCCCCTGGGTGTGACGCTGCTGATCGTCGGTTTCCTGGTGGACCTGATGGACCAGACGCTGCTGCTGCTTCCCGAGAGCATCCAGCCGGAGAATCTCCTGGGTTACCGTATTCCGGGCCTGGGGCTGGTGCTGACCGCCGTCGTCGTGCTGGTGACCGGCATGATCGTTACCAACCTGTTCGGCAAGCAGCTGATCACCCTCGGCGAGCAGATGGTGCGCCGGATCCCGGTGGTGCGTTCGATCTACGGCGCGGTGAAGCAGGTCACGGAGAGCATGTTTTCCTCCGGCAAATCGTTTCGCAAGGTAGTGCTGGTGGAGTATCCGCGCAAAGGCATGTGGTCGCTCGCGTTTCAGACCGCTAACGGCGCCGAGGAGATCAACGACAAAACCGGCCAAGAGATCACCAATGTTTTTATTCCCACCACGCCCAATCCGACGTCGGGATTTTTCCTCATGGTCCCGCGCGCTGAAGTGATCGAGCTCGACATGAGCATCGACGACGGACTCAAGATGCTGCTGTCCGTGGGTGTCGTGGTGCCGGCGCGCAAGAAAAGCGGTACCGCCGAACAAAGCGCGCGCCAGCTCACCTGAGCGCGCGGATTTTCCCTCAACTTACCTACAAGAACAGGTCAGCATGCGCAGTCATTTTTGCGGTGAACTCAACGAATCCCTTATCGGAAGCCGCGTCACGCTGTGCGGCTGGGCGCACAGCCGGCGCGACCACGGCGGCGTGATCTTCATCGACCTGCGCGACCGCGAAGGCGTGGTGCAGACCGTGTTCGACCCGGCGCAGAAACAGGCGTTCGCGGTCGCCGAGTCGGTGCGCTCCGAGTTCGTGCTGCGGGTGCATGGCAAGGTTCGCGCCCGCCCCGCCGGCACCGAGAACCCCGGTCTGCGCACCGGCAAGGTCGAAGTCGTCGCCGACGCCATCGAGATCCTCAACCGCGCCGAGGCGTTGCCGTTCCAGCTCGACGAGGCCGAGCTCTCGGAGCCGGTGCGGCTGAAATACCGCTATCTCGACCTGCGACGCGAGCCGATGCAGAAGAACCTCCGCCTGCGGCACCAGATCAGCAAGACCCTGCGGCGTTTCCTCGAGGACCGTGGCTTCACCGAAATCGAAACCCCGATGCTGACCAAGTCCACGCCCGAGGGCGCGCGTGACTATCTCGTGCCCTCGCGCACCCAGCCGGGGCATTTCTTCGCGTTGCCGCAGTCCCCGCAATTGTTCAAGCAGCTGCTCATGGTCGCGGGCTTCGAGCGCTACTTCCAGATCACGCGCTGCTTCCGCGACGAGGACTTGCGCGCCGACCGCCAGCCGGAGTTCACCCAGCTCGACATCGAGACCTCGTTCCTCGATGAGAACGGCGTAATGGGGCTGATGGAAGAGATGATGCGCGCGCTGTTCAAGCAGGTGTTAAACGTCGAGCTGCCCAACCCCTTCCCGCGCATGAGTTACGACGAGGCGGTGCGCCGTTACGGTTCCGACCGGCCCGACCTGCGCGTGCCGCTCGAGCTCGTCGACGTCGGCGATCTGATGAAGCAGGTCGAGTTCAAGGTGTTCGCGGTGCCCGCCAACAGTCCCGGCGGGCGCGTGGCGGCGATGCGCGTGCCCCGCGGCGGCGAGCTGCCGCGCAGCCAGATCGACGGCTATACCGCCTTCGTCGGCCAATACGGCGCCAAGGGTCTGGCCTACATCAAGGTCAACGACGCCGCCAAGGGGCGCGACGGGCTGCAATCGCCGATCCTCAAGTTCCTGCCGGACGACGTCATCGCCGGCATCATGCAACGCACCGGGGCGCAGACGGGCGACCTGATTTTCTTCGGCGCCGACAGCGCCAAGGTGGTGAACGACGCGCTCGGCGCGCTGCGTCTCAAGCTCGGCGACGATCTCGGGATGAAGCAGACAGGCTGGAACATGCTGTGGGTCGTGGATTTCCCGATGTTCGAGTACGACGCCGAGTCCAAGCGCTGGGTGGCACTGCACCACCCGTTCACCTCGCCCAAGACCGAGGATATCGAGCGCGTCGATCTCGATCCGGCGAATGTGAAGGCGCGCGCCTACGACATGGTATTGAACGGCTCCGAGATCGGCGGCGGCTCGATCCGCATCCACTCAACCACGGTGCAGGAGAAAGTGTTTTCGGCGCTCGGTATTGGTCCGGAGGAGGCGCACGCCAAGTTCGGGTTCCTGCTCGAGGCGCTCAAGCTCGGCGCGCCGCCGCACGGCGGCATTGCCTTCGGTCTCGACCGCATCTGCGCGCTCATGGCCGGCGTTGAATCGATCCGCGACGTGATCGCCTTCCCCAAGACCCAGAAGGCCTCGGACCTGATGACCGACGCGCCCAGCCCGGTGGACGAGATGCAGCTGCGCGAGCTGCACATCCGGCTGCGCAAGCCGCCGGAGAAGACAGCCGGCGAGGCGGCCGGTGTCACTATCGAACAAAAGGTTTAAGCGACCCGAATCGATTCTGGTCGTGGTCTATACCCGGACCGGCAAGGTTTTGCTGCTGCAGCGCGCCGATGCTCCGGACTTCTGGCAATCGGTCACTGGCAGTTTGCGCTGGGATGAGACGCAGCCGCTCCAGGCGGCGTTGCGCGAGCTCGGCGAGGAAACCGGACTTAAAGCCCCGGAAGGCTTGCGGGATTTGCGACGGACCTACCGCTACCCGATTCTGCCGCAATGGCGCCACCGCTATGCCCCGGACGTGGCGGAAAACGTCGAACATGCCTTTGCCCTTGAACTTCCCGCCGAAATCCTTATAACTGTGAACCCCGCCGAGCATGCGCGGCATGGCTGGTTTGCATTTGACGAGGCGGCGGGGAAGGTGGCTTCATGGACCAATCGTGAAGTCATAATGACGCTCAAGACCCAGGGTTGAACATGGCGACCGCACTGGCGTACGAACAATTCGACGGCGTTCCCGACGAGGACTGCGACGCGCGCATTCGCGCCGCGAAAGAAAAACTCGGCAGGCGCCTGGTGATCCTGGGGCATCATTACCAGCGCGACGAGGTGTATCGCCACGCCGATTTCACCGGCGACTCGCTCAAGCTCTCGCGCCTGGCGGCGAATTCCAGCGCCGATTACATCGTCTTCTGCGGCGTGCATTTCATGGCCGAGGTCGCCGACATCCTGTCGCGCCCGGAACAGGTGTCGATCCTGCCCGATCTTTCCGCCGGCTGTTCCATGGCCGACATGGCGAACTACGCCGCGGTGCAGCGCGCCTGGAAGGAACTCGGCGCGGTGCTCGATCCCGACCAGCGCGTCACGCCGATCACCTACATCAACTCCTCGGCCGCGCTCAAGTCCTTCTGCGGCAACCACGGCGGGCTCGTGTGCACCTCCTCGAACGCCGCGCGCGTGCTCGAGTGGGCGTACCAGCAGCGCGACAAGGTGCTGTTCTTCCCCGACCAGCATCTCGGACGCAACACCGCCTACCGGATGGGTATCCCGCTCGAGGAGATGGCCGAGTGGGATTTCAACCAGCCGCGCGGCGGGTTGACCCGCGAGCAGATCGAGAAGACCAAGATCCTGCTGTGGAAGGGTTTCTGCTCGGTGCACCAGGTATTCAAGCCGGCGCATGTCGATGCGTTTCGCAAGGCGCATCCCGAAGGCAAAGTCATCTCGCACCCCGAGTGCTCGTTCGAGGTGTGCCAGAAGTCGGATTACGTCGGCTCGACCGAATTCATCATCAAGACCATCGAGCAGTCGGCGCCGGGCACGCGCTGGCTGGTCGGTACCGAGCTCAATCTGGTCAACCGCCTCACCGAGTACGGCAAGGCGCAGAACAAGGTCGTGGAGTTCATGTCGCCCACGGTGTGCATGTGCTCGACCATGTTCCGCATCGACCCGCAGCACCTGCTGTGGACGCTGGAGAATCTGGTGGCCGGGCGCGTGGTCAACCAGATCCGGGTGGCGCCGGCCGAGGCCGAGGCCGCACGCACCGCGCTCAACCGCATGCTCGACGTCTCGCCGTAACGGCAGATACAAGTTACAAGTGGCAAGATACAAGTAAAACCCAAAATCGGTTGTGGCCCACTTTTATCTTGTAACTTGAGTCTTGTACCTAAGAAAGAAGCCGTTGTCTTGATCCACGGCCTGTGGTTCTCGGGCCACGTCATGTTCGTGCTGGCGCGCCGGCTGCGGCGCCGGGGTTTCACGGTCCATGCGTTCTCGTATCCTTCGGTACGCGCCGATCTCGCCGCCAACGCCGCCCGGCTCGCGCGCTTTCTCGACGCGCTCGATGCCGATACCGTGCACCTCGTCGGACACAGTCTCGGCGGCATCCTGATCCGCGCGCTGTTTCATTTTTACCCAAACCAGAAACCCGGGCGCATCGTGACGCTGGCCACGCCGCACGGCGGCTGTCGCGTGGCGCAGCATCTGGAGCGTCATGCATTCTGGCGTCGGGCGATGGGAAAAGGGGTGGCGCAACTGCTGGCCGGCGCTGCGCATGCATGGCCGTCGCCGCCACGCGAAATCGGCGCAATCTGCGGCACCCGTTCGATCGGCCTGGGCCGGCTGCTGTATCGCGCGCTGCCGCGGCCGAACGACGGCTTGCTGACGGTGAAGGAAAGCGCTTATCCCCCGGCCCAGGAACACCTCGTGCTGCCGGTCTCTCACACCGGCATGATGTTCTCGCGAACGGCCGCGGAACAGGTCGCGAATTTCCTGATGACCGGAATATTTCATCATTAGGCCGCCGCGGCAAACGATGTCATCATAGGGATGTCTGAGGGAGCCTCCGTCATGAGCATGTTCTGGATCATCGGCATCGTCCTCAACGCCGTCTTTTTCGCGCTGGCGATGTATTGGATCGTCAAACAGTGGAGACTGAACAAGCCCGGTCGCCAACGGCGGGATTCCGATCCCAAACCCTGAGTCACCGCATTTTCCCGGCACGGCCGGAGTTGGGACACGTCGGTGGCGATGTTAAACTGGGCCGCGCGGCCGGATGACGGCCGCCCACGATAAGCAGGGGAGTCTGCATGGCCGGCCATTCGAAGTGGGCCAATATCAAGCACCGCAAGGGCGTTCAAGACGCCAGGCGCGGCAAGATATTCACCAAGCTGATCCGCGAGATCACCATCGCCGCCCGCGCCGGCGGCGGGGGCGACCCCAGGCTGAATCCGCGCCTGCGCGCCGCCATCGACAAGGCGCTCGACGCCAACATGACCAAGGACACCATCGAGCGCGCCATCAAGCGCGGCACCGGCGAGCTCGAAGGCGCGCATTACGAAGAGGTGCGCTACGAGGGTTACGGCCCGGCCGGTGTGGCAATCATGGTCGAGAGCACCACCGACAACCGCACCCGCACCGTGGGCGAGGTGCGCCACGCTTTCACCAAGCATGGCGGCAACCTGGGCCAGGACGGTTCGGTGTCTTTTTTGTTCTCCAGAACCGGGGTGCTCAGCTATCCGCCGGGCACGAGCGAGGACAAGATCATGGAAGCAGCGCTGGAAGCGGGGGCCGATGACGTGGTCGCAGACAAGGACGGATCAGTCGAGGTGCTGACTTCGCCGGAGGCGTTTCATGCCGTGCTCGAGGCCATGGGCCAGCGCGGCCTCAAGCCCGAACACGCCGAGATCCAGCAGCGTGCTTCCACGTCGGCGCCGGTGAGCGGCGAGGACGCGGAAAAGCTCATGAAGCTGCTCGAAGCCTTGGAGGACCTGGAGGACGTGCAGAACGTGTTTTCCAACGCGGATTTCCCTGACGAACTGTTAAAGCAGGCCAGCTGATGCCGATCGAAGGAAATCGCGCGCAGCGCACATGGCTCGCCTCCTTCCCCCTGAAAGGGGGAAGGACTGCGGATGGGGGTGCGATGCGTCCGGTTTCGCGACAACCCACTCATCCGACCCCCACCCCTTGCCCTCCCCCTGAGAGGGGGAGGGGGGGTGATTGGTAATGCGGATATTAGGGATTGATCCCGGTTCGCGCGTCACCGGCTTCGGCGTGGTGCAGGTATTGCGCAACGGCCGGCTCCAGTACGTCGCCAGTGGCTGCGTGCGCGTGCCCAAGGGCGGGTTGGCCGAGCGGCTCAAGACGGTATACGAAGGCGTCACCGAGATCATCCGGACTTACCAGCCGACGGTGCTGGCGATCGAAAAGGTGTTCATGGCGCGCAACGCTGACTCGGCGCTCAAGCTCGGTCAGGCGCGTGGCGCCGCCATCCTCGCGGGCGCCAATCAGACCCTCGATATTGCGGAATATACCGCGTTGCAGATCAAGCGCGCCGCGGTCGGCAAGGGTCACGCCGGCAAGCAGCAGGTGCAGCACATGGTGAAGGCGCTGCTCGGTTTGAGCGCCGCGCCGCAGGCCGACGCCGCCGATGCGCTCGCCTGCGCGATCTGTCACGCGCATCACGCCGTCGGCCTGCAAACGCTGCCGCGGCGCGCCACCCGACGGCGCGGCATGAGGCTGGCCCTGTGATCGGCCGGCTGCATGGGATCCTGTTGAGCAAGGAGCCGCCGGCGCTGCTGGTGGACGTGGGCGGCGTGGGCTACGAGCTCGAGGCGCCGATGACCACTTTCTATGAATTGCCGGCGGTGGGGGAGAAGGTCACGCTGTATACCCACCTGGTGGTGCGCGAGGACGCGCATCTATTATATGGTTTCGCGCGCGAGTCCCAGCGGCGGCTGTTCCGGGCGCTGCTCAAGGTCAACGGCGTCGGCCCGCGGGTGGCGCTGGCGGTGCTGTCGGGACTGTCGGACGAGGAATTCACCCGTTGCGTCGCCGACGAGGACATCACGCGCCTGACCAAGGTGCCGGGCATCGGCCGCAAGACCGCCGAGCGCCTAGTGATCGAGATGCGCGACAAGCTGCCGGCCGAGGCCGCGACGCCGGCACCGGCCTCGGCGGCTGCGAACGTGCCGCCGGCCGCCGACCCCGTGAGCGAGGCGGTGAGCGCGCTGGTGGCGCTCGGTTACAAGCCGAACGAGGCCAGCCGCGCGGTGCGAGGCGTTTCCGCCAAGGGCCTGAGCGCCGAAGAAATCATTCGTCAGGCGCTCAAAGGCATGGCAGTATGAAGCAGCCCTCGCCCCTCGCCCTGTCCCGCGGCGGGAGAGGGGGAACAAGCGGACGTCTATATTAATTAATGATCGAAACCGACCGACTGGTATCCGCGCACGCGGTGGAGGCGACCGACGAAACCGTCGAGATGCGCCGGCTGCGTCCGGCGCGCCTGGCGGAATACGTCGGCCAGGAGCCAATCCGCCGGCAGATGGAAATATTCATCGCCGCCGCCCGCGGACGGCGCGAGGCCCTTGACCACGTGTTGCTGTTCGGCCCGCCCGGTCTCGGCAAGACCACGCTGGCGCATATCATCGCCAACGAAATGGGCGTGGGACTGCGCCAGACCTCCGGGCCGGTGCTCGAGCGCCCGGGCGACCTGGCCGCGATCCTGACCAACCTGCAGCCGAACGACGTCCTGTTCATTGACGAGATCCATCGCCTGAGCCCGGTGGTCGAGGAAATCCTGTATCCGGCGATGGAGGACTATCAGCTCGACATCCTGATCGGCGAAGGCCCGGCGGCGCGTTCGATCAAGCTCGACCTGCCGCCGTTCACCCTGGTCGGCGCGACCACGCGCGCCGGGCTGCTGACCTCGCCGTTGCGCGACCGTTTCGGCATCGTGCAGCGCCTGGAATTTTACAACCATGAGGAGCTGGCCCGCATCGTCGCTCGCTCCGCCGACATCCTCGCCGTGGCGATCGAGCCCGAGGCGGTGGCGGCGATCGCGCGCCGTTCGCGCGGCACCCCGCGCATCGTCAACCGCCTGCTGCGGCGCGCGCGCGATTTTGCCCAGATCAAAGGCGACGGTCGCCTGACGGGCGACATCGCCGAGCTGGCGCTCAACATGCTAGAAGTGGACCAGTGCGGCTTCGACATGCTCGATCGCAAGCTGCTGCTGACCGTGATCGAGAAGTTCGCCGGCGGCCCGGTGGGGGTGGACAACCTCGCGGCGGCCATCGGCGAGGAACGTGATACCATCGAAGACGTGATCGAGCCGTTCCTGATCCAGCAAGGCTACCTGATGCGCACGCCGCGCGGGCGCCTGGCCACCGCACTGGCGTGGCGGCATTTCGGTCTGGCGGCACCGAATACGGCCGACCAGGCGCAACGCAGTATTTTCGAGGGATGACGCAGTCCGGCCTTTCGTGAGCGAGGTATTTTCAATTCCTATCCGGGTGTATTACGAGGACACCGACGCCGGAGCGGTCGTGTACTACGCCAATTACCTCAAATTCATGGAACGGGCGCGCACCGAATGGCTGCGCTCCCTTGGCTTCGAGCAGGACGAACTTTCGCGTCGCGACGGCGTCATATTCGCCGTGCGTTCCGCGAAGATCGAATTTCTCAAACCCGCGCGTTTCAACGATCTGTTGCAGGCGACCGTGCAAATCGGCCGGCGCGGCAACGCCAGCCTCACGTTCGCCCAGCAGATCCGGCGCGCGGAGCTGACCTTATGCGAGGGCGAGGTGAAGGTGGCCTGCCTCGACGCCGCGACTTTCACCCCGCGCCCGATTCCGGACCGCGTCCGGGCGCGGATTGACATGGAGACATCCTGAGTGAGCGTGACTACGTCCGAAGGCATCGCCTTTTTCGCCCTGATCCAGAACGCCTCGTTGCCGGTGCAGCTCGTGATGCTGATGCTGCTGGCGGCCTCGGTGGTTTCTTGGACCATGATTTTCCGCAAATGGTTCGCGCTGAAGACCGCCAAGGCGACGGCCGACCGCTTCGAGACCAAGTTCTGGTCCGGGGCCAACCTCAACCAGATGTACGCCGACCAGTCGCGCAAGGAGGCCAACGCCACCGGCATGGCCAGCATTTTCGTGGAAGGATTCCGCGAGTACCGGCGCCTGAGTCAGCAGTCGAATATCGAGCCGATGGACATCCTCGAGGGCGTGCAGCGTGCGATGCGCGTGGCGCTGTCGCGCGAGATCGATTATCTCGAGACGCACCTGTCGTTTCTCGCCACGGTCGGCTCGACCAGCCCCTATGTCGGCCTGTTCGGCACGGTCTGGGGCATCATGAATTCGTTCCGTTCGCTCGGCGCGGTGCAGCAGGCGACCATCGCGCACGTCGCCCCCGGCATCGCCGAGGCGCTCATCGCCACCGCGATCGGCCTGTTCGCCGCGATCCCGGCGGTGATCGCCTACAACCGCTATTCGAACAACGTGGAACGCCTGGTGACGCGTTATGAGATCTTCATGCAGGAATTCGCGAGCATCCTCCAGCGCCAGGCGTACGCCGCGAGGGCCTAGACGTGGAAGCCTACCGCAAGCGGCGCAAGAAACTCATGAGTGACATCAACGTCGTGCCGTACATCGATGTCATGCTGGTGTTGCTCGTGATTTTCATGATCACCGCGCCGCTGCTGTCGCAGGGCGTGAAGGTGGATTTGCCGAAGGCGGCGGCCAAGCCGGTGGAAAACCAGGACCGCGAGACGCTGGTCGTGACCGTGGATCGCACCGGGCAGTATTTCCTCGACGATCGCCGCATTTCCCCCGAGGAATTGCGCAAGAAAGTGGCGGCGATCCTGCGCCTGCGCCCGGAAACGCCGGTATTGATCCGCGGCGACCGCCAGGTGGATTACGGCCAGGTGGTCCAGGCCATGACCTTGCTGCAGGCGGCGGGCGCGCCGAGCGTGGGACTGCTCACCGAACCGCCGAGATGATCCGAGCGTGTTGACCCAAAAGTTGCGCCGCAATCCGGGAAGAGTCCGGGCCGTGTTTTACGCCGTGCTGGTGCACGTGGTGGTCATCGGCTTGATCGTGATCGGGTTCCGCTGGACCTCGCAGCCGACCTCCGACCAGAAAGTCATCCAGGCGGTGGCGCTGCCGCAAACCCCGCCCAAAAAAACCGAGGCGCCGAAGCAGCCGACGCCGGATGAGGAGCAGGCGCGCCAGAAGGCCGAGGCCGAGAAGCGTCAGCAGGAAGAGCTGAAGCTGAAGCAGGCCGAGCTGAAGCAGAAGCAGGAAGAGCAGCAACGCCTGGAGATCGCGCGCAAGAAAAAGGCAGACGAGGAAAAGGCGCAGAAACAGAAGGAGCAGGAGCAAAAGCGCGCCGCCGAAGTGGCGCGCCAGCAGGAGCAAAAGCGGCAACAGAAGCAGGCGGAGCAGTCGTTGCAGAAGCAGCTCGAAGCGGAAGAAAAGGCGCGCCAGGATACGGCCCGCGCCGCCCGCGCCGCCACCGTGGTGGATCAGTACAAGGCGTTGATCAAGCAGCGGGTCAGCCACAGCTGGAGCCGTCCGCTCGGCTCCGCCAGGGGACTGAAATGCACCGTGCGCGTGCGCCTGACGCCCAGCGGCGAGGTGCTCGGCGCCACGGTGGTCAAGTCGAGCGGCAATCCGGTGTTCGACCGTTCGGTGGAGAACGCCGTCTACAAGGCGGCGCCGTTGCCATTGCCCAATGACCCGACATTGTTTGATAATTTCCGTGAGATCGATTTCATATTTGATCCTGACAAAGACAAGGAAGCGAATACATGATACGCGCTGCGGCCAGATGGCTGGCCATGATAGGGATATTGTGGGCCGCGAATGCCCATGCCGCATTGACTATCGAGATCACCCGCGGGGTCGAAACCGGCACGCCCATCGCGATCGTGCCGTTCAGCTGGGAAGGCGCGGTCAAACCGGCGCAGAGCGTTTCGGACGTGATCGGGGCCGACCTGACGCGCAGCGGCCGTTTCGCCGTGCTGCCGTCCAAGGACTACGTGTCCCAGCCGCACGAGGACAAGGACGTGGTGTTCAAGGACTGGCGCATTCTCAAGGCCGAGGCGCTGGTGATCGGCAGCGTGCGGCTGGTGGCGCCGGGCAAGTACCAGGTCCAGTTCCGGCTGTACGACGTGTTCAAGGAATCCCAGCTGGCCGGCTTTCGCTATACCGTCGGGCCCGAGTTGCTGCGGTCGGTGGCGCACCAGATCAGCGATATTATTTACCAGAAGCTCACGGGGGAACCGGGGGCGTTCAATACCCGCATCGCCTACGTAACGCGCGAGGAGTCTCCCCGCGCACCACCGGTCTACAAGCTCCAGGTCGCCGATTCCGATGGTTTCAATCCCCAGACGGTGGTTCGCTCGACGGAACCGCTATTGTCGCCGGCTTGGTCGACGGACGGTAACCGTTTGGCCTATGTGTCATTTGAAGCCAAGCGTTCCAAGGTCTATATACAAAATGTCCGGGACGGCAGGCGTGAGCTGGTCGCGGAGTTCCGGGGCATCAACAGCGCCCCGGCTTGGTCACCGGACGGTCGACAGCTGGCATTGACCCTGTCGCGCGACGGCAATGCGGAAATTTACGTCATGCGTCTGGACACCCGGGAGCTGCGGCGCCTCACTTATGATCCCGCCATCGACACCGAAGCCTCCTGGTCACCGGACGGTCACTACATTATCTTCACATCGGATCGCGCGGGCTCGCCCCAGATCTACCGCATGAGCGCTTCCGGCGGGTCGGCGGAACGGCTCACGTTCGACGATGATTACAACGCCCGCGCCTCGTATGCGCCGGACGGCAAGTCGATTGTATTCGTCACCCGACAGCAGGGAAATTTCCGCATCGCGGTCATGCCCCTCACGGGCGGGCCGATGCAGGTGTTGACCGACACTTCGCTCGACGAATCGCCCAGTTTTGCCCCGAATGGGCGTATGATTATCTATGCCACTGAGGTGCGGGGCCGGGGCGTTCTGGCTTCGGTCTCGGCCGATGGGCGCGTGCGGCAGTTATTCAAGTTCGAGGAGGGCGATGTGCGTGAGCCCGCCTGGTCGCCTTATAACCGTGATCTTCAATACAAGGAGTGAAAGATGAAAAATACGAAACACCTGGCAGCATCGCTGTTGCTTGTCCTTGCGTTAGCGGGTTGTGCCGGCGAACAAGCCACCAAGCCCGGCCCGGCGGAGGAAGGCGGCGCGGGCGCGCAGACTGCGCCGGCGACCGAACAGGGCGCGGGCGGCGCAGCGCTGTCGGAACAGGAGCGGCTGAAGGCGCAGCGACAGGCTGAATTGCTCGCGCAGAAGCGCGTTCATTTCGCCTTCGACAGCAGCACTATTGACGACGAAGCGCGCGCGATCATCGAGGCGCACGCGGCGCACCTGGTGGCCAATCCGGGCATCAACGTGCAGCTGGAAGGCAACTGCGACGAGCGCGGCACGCGCGAGTACAACCTGGCGCTCGGCGAGCGCCGCGCGCAGGCGGTGGAGAAGATGATGAGGGTGCTGGGCGTGGCTGGCAACCGCATAAAGACCGTGTCCTACGGCGAGGAAAAGCCGCTGTGCCAGGAACACAATGAGTCCTGCTGGCGCCAGAACCGTCGCGTTGAAATCTCTTACTAAGTATAAGTAAATGACGATCCGGTCGGCGCCGTATTTAAGCGTTTGGACAGGTGCCGCCCTGCTGGCGGGCCTGTTCGCGCCGGCGGCGCCGGCCGCGGGTCCGGCGACGGATGCGCGCGGCCTGCCGCCGGTGGTGGAACTGGGGGCGGGCGGCACGCCCGCCTCGCCTTCGCCGACGCGGGAGGTGATGGCCGACCTGCTGCAACAGATCGACTCGTTGCAGACCGAGGTGCGCAATCTGCGCGGCAAGATCGAGGTGCAGGACAACGAGATCGAGCGGCTGAAGGGGCGCCAGCGTGAATTGTTCAGCGACATCGACAAGCGCGTGAGCGATCTCGAACACCGTGGAGCCGCGCCCGCTGCCGTGGGAGAAGCGACGCCGCCGGCGACGACGAGCGCCCCGACGGCCCAAGAGCAGCAGGCTTACGACTCCGCGTTCAACCTGCTGAAACAGGGGTCGTACGATCGCGCTTCCAAGGCGTTCAAGGATTTCATCGCCAAGTATCCGCAGAGTTCGCTGCGCGGTAACGCCCAATACTGGCTCGGTCAGACTTATTATGTCACGCGTAATTTCCGCCAGGCGCGCGAGGAATTCGGCAAGGTCAGCAAGGACAACGTCGATGCCGACAAGGCCTCGGATGCGCTGCTCAAGATCGGTTACAGCAACTATGAGCTGCGCGACTGGGCCAAGGCGCGCGACGCCCTGGGCCAGGTGTCGGCGCGCTATCCCGGCAGCGCCACCGCCAAGGCCGCGGAACAGCGCCTCGCCCGGATGAAAAAAGAAGGGCATTGAACCCGGATTCAAGTTTCTAGTTTCCCGTATCAGGTTTACAATGACATGCGATGAATTTTTGATTCATCGCTATACATTCGATTTACTCGCGGTCCTTCGCGGCACCTTGCTCGGCCTGACGCCATGGAATCTTCGGTCCAACCTGAAACCGGAAACCTGAAACCAGAAACGGCGCAGGCGGAACGCCTGCGCATCACCGAAATTTTTTACTCGCTGCAAGGCGAGGCCCGGACCGCGGGGTTTCCCACCGTGTTTATCCGCCTGACCGGCTGCCCGCTGCGCTGCGATTATTGCGACACTGAGTACGCGTTCTACGGCGGGCAGTGGTTGCCGATGGACGAAATAATGAACCGCGTAGCGGAATACGCGCCGCGCTACGTGACGGTGACGGGCGGCGAGCCGCTGGCGCAGCGGCCGTGCCGCGATCTGCTGCGGCGGCTGTGCGAACGCGGATACGAAGTGTCGCTCGAAACCGGCGGCGCGCTCGACATCGCCGGCATCGATCCGCGCGTGAGTATTGTCATGGATTTAAAGACGCCCGGTTCCGGCGAGGAGAAACGCAACCGCTACGCCAATATCGCCCATCTGCGAAAAAAGGACCAGCTGAAGTTCGTGATTTGCGACCGCGCCGATTATGAATGGAGCCGCGCCAAGCTGGCCGAGTACAAGTTGGATCAGGTCTGCGAAGTCTTGTTCTCGCCCTGCCACGGTCAGCTGAATCCCACCGATCTCGCCGAATGGATACTGCAGGACCGCCTGCCGGTGCGGCTGCAGATCCAGCTGCACAAACTGCTCTGGAACGATGCCCGCGGACGCTGACGCCGCCGGCAAGGCCGTGGTGCTGGTCTCCGGCGGCCTCGATTCCGCGACGGTGCTGGCGCTCGCCGCGGCCACGGGCGCGCGCTGTTACGCGCTGACGTTCGACTACGGGCAGCGCCATCGCGTGGAACTGGAGGCGGCGCAGCGGGTGGCGCGCGCGCTCGGCGCGGCCGATCACCGCGTGGTCAAGCTCGACATCGGCTGGATGGGCGGCTCGGCGCTGACCGACGCCGCGATCCCGGTGCCGCAGGCGCCGTCTGCCGGCATCCCCATCACTTACGTCCCGGCGCGCAATACCGTGTTCCTGTCGATCGCCCTCGGTTGGGCCGAAGTGCTCGGGGCGCCGGACCTCTATATCGGCGCGAACGCCGTCGATTATTCCGGTTATCCCGACTGCCGGCCGGCGTTCATCGAGGCGTTCGAGAAACTGGCCAATCTCGCCACCCGCGCCGGCGTCGAAGGACGCGGGTTTCACGTGTATGCGCCGCTGATGCACCTGCGCAAGAACGAGATCATCCGCCTCGGCAGCCGCCTGGGCGTGGATTATGCGCTGACCGTTTCCTGTTACGACCCGGACCCAACGGGCCGTGCCTGCGGCGTCTGCGACTCATGCCGGTTGCGGGCCGAGGGCTTCGCCGCCGCCGGCGTAGTCGATCCGACACGCTATCGCTAGCGCCCGGCGCCTGGCGTGTCATGCTGACGTGGTTTTCCGTATGCCCGCGTGGGCCACGGCAGACGGATATGGCATTGGCCGTGAAACCGCCGCAAAATAATCCCCGTCGGCGCTACGGAATAAGGCGGACGACACAGGCGTCTAAAGACATCGTTTTTCCGTCATGAAGGCAGGCTGGAGGTTTAATGGAACTTAGCAATGTTCATAACGTCGCGCTGTGGGGATTCCTCGTCGCCGTGGTTTTCGGCGCCATCGCCAACCGCACGAATTTCTGCACCATGGGCGCCGTGAGCGACTGGGTGAACATGGGCGACAAGAATCGGCTGCGCGCCTGGTTCCTGGCGATCGGCGTGGCCATCCTGGGCTCGCAGGCGCTGCAAGCCGCCGGCTACTTCGATCTCGGCAAGTCCATCTACCTGACCGCGAATCTCGGCTGGCTCGGGCATCTGCTGGGCGGATTTCTGTTTGGCGTGGGCATGACGCTTGGCAGCGGTTGCGGCCAGCGCACGCTGGTGCGCGTGGGCGGCGGCAACCTCAAGTCGCTGGTGGTGATGCTGTTCCTCGGCATCACGGCGTACATGACGTTGCGCGGACTGATCGCGCCTTTCCGCATCAATGCCATCGAGACCACGAACCTCGACCTCGCCGTGCGCAACATTTCGGACCAGAGCCTGGTGAGTCTGCTCGGGGCGGCCGGAGTCGGCATCACGCCGGTCGTGCGCTGGGTAATCGTCGCCGTGGTCGGCGGCGGTTTCGTGCTGTTCGCCCTGGCGAGCGCAGCATTCTGGAAAAGCCCGCGGGACCTCCTGGCCGGCATCAGCATCGGGCTCATCATCGTCGCCGGCTGGTACATCACCGGCAAGATCGGTTACGACGATTTCGAACCCGTGCGCCTGGAATCCTACACGTTCGTGGCGCCGGTGGCGGAACAGATCAATTACCTGATGACTTACACCGGTTCGACCATCAATTTCGGCATCGCCGCCGTGTTCGGGGTGATGGCCGGTTCCTTTCTCTATGCCGTCCTGTCCGGCAGTTTCCACATCGAAACCTTCAGTTCGCGCCAGGACATGGTCAATCATATCGTCGGCGGTATTCTCATGGGCTTCGGCGGGGTGCTGTCCCTCGGTTGCACCATCGGCCAGGGCGTGACCGGGATGTCGACACTGGCCATCGGTTCGGTCATCACTCTGGTCATGATCATCTTCGGTTCGGCCTTCACCATGAAAGTGCAGTACTACCTTCTGGACGAGCGGGGTTTCTTCACGGCGCTGCGGCATGCGGCTGCGGACATGCGATTGCTGCCGGCCGTGAAAGCCTGATCTCCGCTTTACGCCGCTTCCGGCGCGTTTTCCCCTTGGCGGCGCGGCCGTTGTGCCGCGTCGCGGTTTGACAGCCAGCGCGGTGCTCAGGATAATGCCGCCTCCCGTTTTACCTCCCCACGCGGGCCGTTAGCTCAGTCGGTAGAGCAGCTGGCTTTTAACCAGTTGGTCGAAGGTTCGATTCCTTCACGGCCCACCATTAATCATAGAGTTAGTTTTCGCCGCTCGGGCTGAGTGTCTAATTGAGCAGCTGACTGCGTAAAATTTTTTCGCGGTAGGTTCAGAGGATCTTGGGTCGATTGTGGCCCCCCACTAAATTGGTGCACACGCGGGTGACGAACATCGCAATTCTATTGGCAGCCAGTTGATGAAATGTTCCCTCCTCAAATTGCCATGCCAACATGCATCGAGGCACACAAGAATTTGTTTAAATTCCGCACGAAGTACATTGTCCGGCCTGCAGCCAAATGAACACCGCAACCCAAAGCGGCCATTCGCAAGCGCGGGTCCGGACTTGCCGGCGCAAAAACAACGCAACATTGGCCTGACCCGTGGAACGGACGGTGGAATGTCGAATCGAATTAGGAAATACTAATCCTGCGTAGGCGAACCGATGTATCCGCCTATTACAGGTTAGGCTTCTTATTTTACCGTACGAGGGCTCGAAAAATGGCAAGAGCGCTTCGATTCGTCATTGTCCCGAAAGTCGCACATCCCTGGTTCGACGAGGTAAACAAAGGTGCGCAGGCTCAGGCCGAAATCCTAAGCCGTGAGCTTGGTGTCGAGATTGTGGTCGACTATATGCCGCCATCAATCGCCAACGTCATCGAGCAGAACGCGATTCTGGAGAAGGTCGCTACGAGTCAGCCGAGTGGCATCGCTGTAGATCCGGTTGACGCAGTAGGTCATATGACGGCGATCAACCGCATCAGGGAGCAGGGTATTCCGGTGGTTCTCTTCGACTCGCCATCGCCGGATGCCAGCATCACCAGCGTTGGCAACAACTTTTCTCAGCAAGGAATAATTGCGGCCGAGCGTCTCGTTAAGCTGATTGGATTCGCTGGCAAAGTGGCTGTGATGCAGGGATATCCCACGGCACCAAACCACAAAGAACGATACGAAGCCCAGATGGCTGTATTGCGGAAGTATCCCGATATAACCGTTGTAGACGGTGGCATTGACAATGACGACATTGAGACTGCTCGCCAACAAGCTTCCGCAGTTCTCGAATCGCATCCCGATCTAAGTGGCTACTTGTGTTGCGACGCTTCCGGTCCAATAGGTATAGCAACGGCTATCAAAAAGTCGGGCAAGGCGGGCAAGGTGAAAGTAGTCAGCATGGACGGGATCAAACCCATACTCGATGCCATTAAAGAAGGCGTGATCGAGTCCTCCTCAGCAACCATTCCGCGAATGCAAGGCTCGATGTCGGTCCTGATGTTGTGGCAAGCATCGCTGGGCGTTCAGTTGCCTCAGGCTATTGATACAGGCATTAACGTGATCACGCAGGAGAACGTGAATATATTTCTGGCGAATGCAGTCTAAAGACTCGATAACGCATGATTGCCCCTCGACCCAACATGGCAATTGAGTGTAAACAGCTTATGCCTAACAACGCCATGAACTCAGACGTGCAAAAGCACCGCTTCGTTCTGCTTTTGCGCGCCGGTTACGGCGAACATTGAGCGGCCGTTTTTGAAATAGCGCGACCGGCTCAACCATACAAGCGGATATTAGCCCCGTGCTTTTCTGAGTGCGTCCGTAACGGGTGTTCGTGTTGCCGGGTCGACGGAAATCTGTCTAATACTAACCGTCAGTATCTGGTTTCATCGTGGATTATCTGCCCGTAACTTGGGCAAAGTATTAGACACTCTCTGACGCTTTGCTTTTTGTTCTCATCAACTTACGATCATTTTGACAGCAGGCTTTTAACCAGTTGGTCGAAGGTTCGATTCCTTCACGGCCCACCATTAACCAATCATTTAGTGCATGTCTCGGAGTGATGCTGTCCGACAAAACCCGTTTGTCCGATTTCCAGCCCTTTCTGAGCGGTTTCGCGCGCTCGAGACGACGCCGGTAGCTGCATCGTATGGTTGTTCAGTCTGTGTGAGCATGCAGCTGCTGAACGTGATGCCCGATGGGTGGGTCAATTCGGGCCAACTGGCTTCACCTGGCGGGACCGCGCACGAAGGACCGAAGCCGCTCGGCGGCGAAGGCAAGGTCGAATCGGCGCGGATGACCCGGCGGGAGCGCGATGCGATAGGGGAGTGTCAGCAGGTTTCTGAGCGGTGTAGGTGTCTGCAATAACGTCGACCAAATGATATGAACGTTGCGTTCGGTCAGGAATCGCCCATATGGGCGCCTCTCGATCAAGAAGATCGTAACCATGCGATGCAGAATCCACAGGGATGCGCGATTGGTGTGTCTGTCGCCTGCGGCGAGACGGCCCAGCACCTCGCGTGGTACGGAGATGATGTCCCAGTGGTTAAGATAGGTCAGCATCAAATGCACGGCCGTTATTGCCACCGAAGGCGAGTCCTCCAGCATCACGAAGACTTGATCCCAGTTGAGCGCATGGCCCTGATGGCGGATCAAGAGTACGACATCGAGCACAGGAAAGAAGCCGCGTTCGATGTCAAGCTCTTCGAGCCAGCGCGTACAGGCATAAAGCAGTTGCAACTCATTGCTCATTACTCGCGCAGGAGCGCCAAGCACCTCCATAGTCCGGAGTTGCGGCTCGATGTTAACCAGCGCGAAGCGGGGATCGTCGGCCAGTGGCGATTTTGGCGGGAACAGGCGAGTGTGCACCTCAACCCAGACGCCCCATACGGGATGCCAGAAAGGCATGCTGTGATGGTGGCGTTCAAAGAATTCCGCCGGCAGGTGTGAAGTCTGCCTGAATCCGAGCGCACGGAGTTGCGCTTCAAATGCCAATTGGTGCGTGCGCGGAATACATATATCGATATCGCCCATCGTGCGAAGATGCGGTGCCGGGTAGTGGAGCAATGCCATAGCGGCACCTTTGATCAGGAGCGGCTGGCATGAAGCGGTGTCGCAAGCACGCAGAATGTGTCCGATCGCATCGAGGATATCAGCCGTTAGCAGGCGCGCGGTCAAGTCAGCCGCGCGGATATCACCCGCAAACGCCGAGCGCGAGCTGGTGGGGCAATCGCGGGAGACATATGCCAGAACAGCCCCAAGACCGTTCTCGATTGCATCTCTCGTCGTCGATGGAGCGAGTTTGTTCAGGTCGAAGTCGGTGTTAGCGGTTCCAACCGCTTTAAGAATCGGTAGCAGCCCCGGTGGTAATGTCTGGCAATATCCCATTGTTGTCTTCGACCCCATGCGACTCATGTTAGCAAGGGTTGACGTAAGTTGTTGATCTGTACGAACCTGCTGAAATTTGTCAGTCATTCAATCGGCCTTTTACTTGACAGCAATGAAAACTCGGAGTAGTGGTAACAACCGATGATACCGCTGCGCCGAACCGACCTCATAACCCGCCTGATTGAGGGTGAGGTAGTCATCCTGGATCGCGAGGCGGGAAAGGTTCATCAGTTGAACCCGACAGCGAGTTGCGTCTGGAACAGCTGCGATGGCTCGTCTTCGGTTGGTTCCATTGCGGAACGTCTGGCGGCGACGTTCGATGTGGCTCCAGAAGCGGCGCTACGGGATGTTGAAGTACTGGTGCGCGAATTGGAGAGTCTTGGTTTGTTGCGCGTCGAACGAAAATAACCGACGCATTACGGAGGTGCAAAATGAACAACTCAGAGAGCAACGAGTCACGCAGGTCGTTTATCAAAAAGGCGGCGTACATCGCGCCGGCGGTACTTACCCTCAAGGCCATGCCGGCGTTCGCGTCGCAGGGGTCGGTGAAAGGCAACAACGGGGTGGGCAACGGATTGGATCCCCAGCCGCCAGGCAATCCCCCGATCAATGATGGGCCGGGCACTTCCCCGGGAAACCCCGGTAATAACCCCCACTAAGAAAAAGGGCCACGGGCAGGGGTAGATATTACGTACAAGTTCGTCACCGAAGCGTCTTTCTTGTTTCGGAACGAAGGGGCTGCCGTTTCGCCGGCGCCCTTTTCGTTTATTCGGCGGCTTGTCTAATGTACCCGACTGCATCGCTGTAACCTCGCGTGTTACATCATTTCGCGCTCAGCGTTTGTGATCGCCGCTTCCTCATCCAGAGCGAGGATGATGAATCGGCATCGTTCGTCCGGACGGGGTTCGGGTCGATGCTGGTCGATGCGTCAGCACCATCGCTCGTAGCTCGCCGCTATCGTATAGACAGCGTGTCTCCGGGGTCGGGATTCACTGTCACCACTGACGACGATAAACCTGTATTACTGGAGGATGCAGGCGATCTGCTTTTTCACCTGGACAAGGACTTAACGATCGCGCTGCAGTTGCAGCGCGCCGATCTGTTTTTCCTGCACGCCGCGGTCGTCGCGCTCGACGATCGTGCCGTTGTCTTGTCTGCCCCTTCGGGCACGGGAAAATCAACGCTTGCGCTGGCATTGCTCCAAGACGGCTTTGATTATCTGAGCGACGAGCTGGCACCGATCGACGCGCCGCGTCTGACGGTACACCCGTTTCCGCATGCGCTGTGTCTGAAGTCTCCGCCGCCCGCGCCGTACCGCCTGCCGACAGAGGCGCTGCAGGCCGGCGAGCGGTATCACGTCCCGGCGGATATACTGCGCGCCAGAGCGCGCACGCAGTCGCTACCGGTTGCAGCATTCGTTTTTCTGCGGCCGGGCTCACGAACCATGACGGCCTGTCGACCGATCACCCCTGGCGCCGCCATCGCCCACTTGATGGCCAATGCACTGAATTCGTTGGCCCATCCCGCCGCGGGCCTTGATGTTGCGGCCATGCTGAGTCAAGCGGCTCCATGTTTTGAGTTGGACAGCGCCGATCTTGGCGTCGCCTGCCGAGCAGTGCGTGAAATCTTGCAGCGAAATGTGCCATTGCGTGCTAACTAACTCGGTCGACCGATTAATAGGGGCCGCCGGCACATCGCGTAAGGCAAAAACGTTGGCGAACCGACGACTTTTGGCCAAAGCCGGTCGTGCGCGAAATGAAAAGATCCAGATCGGATTGGTGGGGCTAGGCAGCGCACTCTGGTTGCGGCCATTCTGATAGCGCTTTCAACTAATGCGCCCCGGTCCAGCATGATCTGCCGGGATTAAGCTCGATTAATTCATCTAGGTATCTTCATCGTTGCGCTACTTGATTGACGCTTCTGGCGCACTTTTAACCAGTTGGTCGTAGGTTCGATTCCTACACGGCCCACCAATTCGATCAACCGGTTGCAACAAGGACTCGGCGAATTGGCCGCGCTCGCGAGCGTATGCGACCTCATGCCCGCATGAACGGCTGCCGCTGACTCCTGCGCGGTTCGTGCGGCCTGGCCGGGGCATGGCGATGCCGGGAACGTCTTGGCAACGGCAGGGGTCAAAAGGAGTACACTTTTCGCCAGGACCGGCCAGATCGAAGGAGGTGGAGGATGCGTTACGCAACGACAGCGGTTCTCGGCGCCGCGCTGTTCGTGACCGGGTGCCAGACGGTTTCCTACCAAGGTAACGAGAACTCGCCGTACTATGTTGTGCCGGCGGGCTCGCGGCTCGTGCTCGAACACGAGTTCACCATCACCGGGGACCGCGCCGCGGCCTACATCCAGGGCGGACAAGTGCGCTCGTACTGGGATGTCAACCCCTATTACCCCTACTGCAAATTCGAGGTCCGCACTCGCCAGGACACCGCGCAAAAGATACAGCCGGACGATTTCGCCGTGACACGGGCATTTCAGGAAACGCCACCGACGGTTCAAAATGAACCGCAACGTTTCGATGGGAGAGCCCGGCTCGTTCGCGTCAGCGCCCAGGACGCCGAAGGCGTGTCGGCCACCGTGTTCGCCACGACCATGTGGCTGCGCTCGGACCGGCAACCGGACGTGTCGCGCATGACCTGCGCGCAATGGGGTTATCCGCCGCTCGACGGACACCTCTCGATTGCCCAGATCCGCAAAACGCTGGCGGGCCTGTTCACGCTGAAGATCGCGCGTTAGACCGATCTTAATGCGCGCTGGAGGGTAGTATCAGGCGTCGGTTCATTTCAGGCGCTGCGACCTTGTCGGCAGCTTTCAGCCTTTCGGTGCGTAGGCGATGCACCAGCCGTGGGGACTGATTGCCCCGTCAACGACCTTGCAGGTGCCCTCGGCTTGCGGTGTTTTACCGGGAATGAACTGCACGCAGCTGCTGCATTCCTGCTTGCCGTTCGGGGTGTTGCGATATTGCATGGCGGCCTTGGACGCCTTGGCTTGCGCCAAGGCCGCGGTCGTGCCGGTCGTCGCGGTCACAGCGGCGAGTAGTGCGGCGCCCTTCAGAACAGCGCGACGTGAGAAATGGCGATTGTGCTGATCGTTCATCGGTAAAACCTCCGTTTTGTAAGGGATGACAAGTAGGACAGATTTGGCGCTTCCATGTTCCGGAGAATGAGATTCGTGACGTTGGTCGATGAGTAGATGTGGTTTAATTCGGCGGATACCCTTGAAAAAGGCGCGACATCCGCGGCCAAAATAACCCCCCGCGCGATCCAGCGACACCGAGGTAAACCAGTGTTTGTAACCCGTCGATGAACACTGCTCATTCTTCCTCTCCGGAATCTGAATCCCAGCGGCTGTTTTTTGCGCTGTGGCCGGAATCCGAATTAGCCGGTCGATTGCATGCGCTGGCCGGGCAGACACTTCGTCGCGGCGACGGACGCCGCATCGCGGCGGAAAACATCCACCTCACGCTCGCCTTTCTCGGCTCCGTGGACGCCGCGTTTCGCGATTGCGCGGAACAGGCGGCCGCGGCGATCCGAGCCAGCGCGTTCACGCTGACACTGGAGCAAGTCGGCTGCTGGTCGCGGACCGGCATCCTGTGGGCGGGTCCGGCGCGCGTTCCCGAATCCCTGTCGTCCCTGGTGCGGGAGCTGACCGCGGGGCTTGTGAATTGCGGGTATGTGCCGGAAAAGCGGTCTTACGCGGCGCATGTGACGCTGGCGCGAAAGGTGCGCCGCTGTCCGCCGCCGGCAGCGATAGCGCCGCTCGTATGGGAGGTGCGGCGATTCTGCCTGATGCGGTCGCGCCTGGATGCCCAGGGCGCGCATTACGAGATGGTGCGCGAGTGGGGGCTCAGTCCGCCGGCGGCATGAGCGCGCGCCCTTTCATCGGCAGCCTGGTGTACAGGAGTGCGCGCATGGTGACCAGATTCGGCAGCGATCCCTCGAGGCCGTGAATGCGCAGAGCGTGACGTCCCTCGCGTTCGGTCATGCAATCACGGTGCCCGCGGTCCTCGATGCGCAGCAGCGGATCGCTGTAGGAAAAATAGGCGATCCGCTGTTTGTGCCGGATGAGTTCGAGCGTGACCGTGAGGCTGCGCAGGTCGCCACGGGTGCCGATCACCAGCGCCAGTTCACCGCGCTTGATGACCAGATGACTGAAATAATCGATCACGGTGCAGATCAACTTGGCGATGTCGCGTTGCACCCGTGTGATCGCATCGAGGCGTTTTTCCTCGTGCTGGCATTTACCGCGCTCAGATGCGTCCTTGAGCTGGGCGGCGATTTCCTCTGGAGTGTAGTGCCCGGTCATGGGTGGTGCTTGCGGCGGTAACGCTGTTTACCACCAGGCGTACAGGCGGCCGTTCTCGACCTTGGCGTCGAAGCGCTTCAGGGGACGGTTGCCTTTTTCCACGCATTCGCCGGTCTTGATGTCGAATGCCCACAGGTGTTTGGGGCAGGTGAGCTTGAAGCCTTCGAGGGCGAGATGCGGCACGTTGGTGCGCTGATGCGGGCAGCGGCTGTCGTAGACGCGGAATTCGCCGTCGGTGCGGTAGATGAACAGGCTGCGTCCGTCGCTGTCGCAGTAAGTGATCTGGTTCTCGGGGATCTTGTCGGCGGCCCTGACCTCGTGCCAGTGTTTTTCGGCGCCGAGATTTTCGGCACGGAACTCGGGGATGTCCATGTCGATCAGGATGTCCATCGCCCACACGATCTTGGCCAGCCCGAGCGCCGGGAACGCGTGCAGGATGGCGTCGAGGATTTCACCGGGTGTGGCGCCGGCATCGAGCGCGCGCGGCAGATATTGGCGGAATCCGTTCTCGGTCTGGGTCGCGACCTTGGTGATCACGGTGATCAGCATGCGCGTCTTGGGGTCGAGCGATTTGCCCGTTTCCTTGAGAAACTTGAGATAGGCCGTCATGGCGTCGGGCCGGGCCTTGACCAGATAATTCAGTGCGTCGCTCATCGTGCTGATTCCCCCATGATCATTTACCGCAAGAAATGAAAGGGCAAATTCCTTTCGTGGGTGCGTATTATGCGTAGCGCTCGCGTCTTGCGCCAGCGGCGCACGGCGCAATCAGTTGGCTCCGGTATTTCGCGCGACCGGGACCGGCGGCGAAGACCTCAGGCGCCGAGGGGGATATATTTGGTCGGGATCACGCCGTGCTCGCCGGGCGGCAGGACCTTGCGGATTTCCACTTCCCGGTCGGGACCTTCCGCGGCCTGGTACATCAGGTCGATCACCTTGACCGGCAGAAAGGGCGTCTTGTCGGCATTGAGCACCAGCGCCACCTTGGGTTTCAGGCGGCGCTGACGGTTGACGGAAATCACCACGCCGATGCTGCCGGTGTTCATCTCGACCACGCTGCCGATCGGATAGATGCCCATGCATTGAATGAACTGCTCGACCAGCAGCGGCTGGAAATCCTTGCCGCGCCAGGAATACATTTTCTTGAGGGCGTCGTGCGCCGACATGCCGGCGTGATAGCAGCGGTCGGAGGTGATGGCGTCGTAACAGTCCACGATCGCGCCGACCGAACCGAACAGGCCGATGCGATCGCCCTTCATGCCACCGGCGTAACCGCCGCCGCCGTAGCGCTCATGATGAAACCGCGCGACGTCGATCGATGCCGGGGCGATGCCGTGGGTCTGTTCGAGAATCGCCACTCCGTGGGGAACATGGCTTTTCATCAGCTCGAATTCATGTTCGGTCAGTCGCCCCGGTTTGTTCAGCACGTCATTCGGCACCTTCATCTTGCCGACGTCGTGCAGCAGCGCGCCGATACCGAGCATGTTCAGTTCCTCGTTCGTAAGGTCCAGGTGGCGGCCGAAGGCGAGCGCGAGCACGCACACCCGCAGGCTGTGCAGCGCGGTGTATTCATCCTTGTTCTTGAGCTGGTTCAGGCACATGAGCGCGTCGGGGTTGCGGATGACGCTGTCCACCATGTCGGCCACGACTTTCTTGGCGGCGGTTGTATTGATGCTGCGACCGAGGCGCACGTCGTCCATGATGTTGTAAACCGTTTCGCGCGTGGTGGTGACGATTTCCCTGGCGCGACCGATTTCCTCTTCGACGCTGGTGATGTCGTGATACCGCGGGGGGCGGCGGTGCCCCGGGGTGAAGTTGTTCACGACCTTTTCGAGATCGATGGTCTGCTGCCTGGGCTTGTCTTCCGGGACTTCCACCCGCGAGGCAATGGGCACGACCGGCCGGAATGTCGGCTGGATGTCGTGGCCCTCTTCGGTGTCGATGTAAACGTGCCGGCAGTAGCGTTTGATCTCCTCGATCTGTTCATCCGAGATGATCTCGAAACCCTGGAACAAAAACGGGGTCTCGAGCCATGGCCGGTCCAGCTCGGAAACGTACATGCCAGGACGCAGGTCCTGAACCGAGATCTTTCTCTTCATATATTCAAAGATAGCAGCAAGAATTACACCAAAAATGGCGCAATTCTCAGCCGGCAGCGGGAAGGGGGGAGCTTAGGCTTTCTTTTTGTTTTCAATCAGTTCCGCAATTATCGGTGTGAGGATGACTTCCATGGCGAAGCCCATTTTACCGCCCGGCACCACGATGGTGTTGGGCCGGGACATGAAGGAGTCATGAATCATGCTCAGCAGATAGGGGAAGTTGACCTTCTTCGGATGGCTGAAACGGATTACCACGAGGCTTTCATCCGGCGTGGGGATGTCGCGTGCAATGAACGGGTTGGAGGTGTCCACCACCGGCACGCGCTGGAAGTTGATGTGGGTGCGCGAGAACTGCGGCGTGACGTAGTGCACGTAGTCGTACATGCGGCGCAGGATGGTGTCGACCACGGCTTCGGCGGAATACCCGCGTTCGGCGGTGTCGCGCTGGATTTTCTGGATCCACTCGAGGTTGACGATCGGCACCACGCCGACCAGCAGGTCGACCCATTGGGCGACGTCGACGCCGGCCTTGGAATCCACCGCGCCGCCGTGCAGACCTTCATAGAACATCAGATCAGTGCCGGCGGGGATGTCTTCCCACGGCGTGAACTCGCCGGCTTTCAGGCCGATGCCGAGGCGCGCGTTGTGTTCGGCCGCCTCGCCGTCGCTGTGCAGGTAATAGCGCTTCTTGCCCCCGCCGGTCTGACCGTAGGTCTTGAAAAGTTTTTCCAATTCGCCGAACAGGTTCGCTTCCGGTCCGAAATGGCTGAAATTGTGGTTGCCTGCGTCGCCCGCCTTTTTCATGGCTTCGCGCATCTCGGCGCGGTTATAGCGGTGGAAGCTGTCGCCCTCGACGATTACCGGGTTGATTTGCGTGCGCCGGAAAATATGCTCGAAGGCGCGCTTGACAGTGGTGGTGCCGGCGCCGCTCGAACCGGTGATGGCGATGATCGGGTGCTTTTTGGACATCGGTAATCTCCCCTGGGGGCGCTAAAAGCCGCACATTCTACATCAGGGCGATTTCCCGATACCACCGGCCTCGCAGGTCGACGGCAGTTCCAGCCGCCAAAATGGCAGTCCCCGCCTCAGGCGGCGTAGCCGGGGTTGCCGGCGGCGCCTTTGAGATGCGGGACGTAGGGCCGCGCGATGTTGACGGTCTTCCTGGAACGCAGGTATCCGGCGACCACGTCCCAGACGGGCTTCCCGGGCTCGATTGGCTGGACGCTGGCCCAGCCGGCGACCTTGTATTTCTTGCCGGCCTGCAGCGGCTTGCCGCGCACCACGATGTCCTGGATGCGTTTGCCGTAGGTCTGCGTCAGGTCCATGGTGTACTGCAGGCCGCCCACGCGCACCATGTCGCCGCCCTGCTGGTAGTAGGGATCGACGTGGAACAGATTGTCGGCGACGTCCTCCATGATGGTCTTGATGAAGGCGCCGGTGTAATGGTTCACCGTGGCAGTGGCGTAAGTGATGGCGGTCTGATCCATGAGGTGTTCCATCAGGATGCTGTCGCCCGGCAGCAGGCTCGTGCCCCAGCGGAATCCCGGAGAGAAGGCGATCTCGGCGTTCTGTTCCGCCAGCAAGGCCTCGATGATCAGCTGGTCGAAGGTGCCGTTAAAATTGCCGCGCCGGTAGAGCAATCCGTCGGTGACTGCCAGCTTTTCGCCGAGCTTGGCGCCGTAGGGCGCGCGCGCTTTTTCGATATAGGCCGACATTTCCGCATCGGCCGGCAGGAGGTTGGCGAATACCGGCAGCAGCTTGTAGCGATAGTCGGCGACCCTTCCGTTCTTGACTTCCAGATCGAGCACCGACAGGAACTTGCCGTTGCAGCCCGAGTTCATCACGAGCGTCTTGCCGGACTTGTTCGAAACCAGCGAGGGCGCGGGCACGGCATCGTGGGTGTGGCCGCCGAGGATGGCGTCGATGCCGGTGACGCGCGAGGCCATCTTGAGGTCCACGTCCATGCCGTTGTGCGACAGCACGATCACCACCTGCGCGCCCTTGGCGCGCACTTCGTTCACCATCTTCTGCATGTGATCGTCGTTGATGCCGAAGCTCCAGTCCGGGATCATGTAGCGCGGGTTGGCGATCGGGGTGTACGGGAACGCCTGGCCGATGACGGCGACCGGAATCTTGTTGACCTCGCGGATGCTGTAAGGCTTGAAGATCAGCTCGCCCCAGGTCGCGTCGTTGACGTTCTGCGCCAGGAATTCGATGTGGCCTTTCAGATCCTTCTCGATGATTTCCTTCACCCGGTCCGCGCCGTAGGTGAATTCCCAGTGCCCGGTCATCATCTCGATGCCGAGAAGTTTCTGCGCGTCCACCATGTCCTGTCCCTTGGTCCATAGCGAGGTGGCCGAGCCCTGCCAGGTGTCGCCGCCGTCGAGCAGCAGGGTGCGTCCCGGCCGGCTGGCGCGCAGTTGTTTCACGAGCGTGGCGATGTGCGCAAAGCCGCCGATCTTGCCATAGCGGCGCGCGGCGTCCACGAAGTCGAGATAGGTGAAGGCATGCGCCTCGATCGAACCCGGCGCAACGTGAAAATACTTGAGCAAGGCGTCGCCGACGAGGTGCGGGGGTTTGCCCGCGGCCGGTCCAACGCCGATATTGATGTTGGGTTCGCGGAAATAGGTGGGAATCAATTGCGCATGGCAATCGGTCAGATGCAGCAGGCTGACGTTGCCGAAAGCGGGCAGGTCGTAGAGAGCGCCCGGGTTTTTGTCGGCGGCGACGGCTTTGCGGCCCGCGCTGTCGACGACGAGGCCGGCGGCGGCCCCCATGGCCAGCATCTGCAGGAATTCGCGTCGGGAAAGACTCATTTCAACTCCAGGTCAACAGAGGTGGTTAACGAAAGGAAAGAGTGCAAACCGGAAACCGTGTTCTCATGTCCATCTGTTATGACGGACGGCGCGAGCCAGCTATTCCTTGTATCACAGGCGGTATCCGAAAAGAAAACCCGGCATGCTGCGCCGGGTTTTCGTGGCTGCTGCGGAAGCGATTATTAATTGCGCATGGCCGGCGCCGTCAGCGGCAGGCCGCTGCTCATATAAGTCTCGTAAAACTGAAGGTCGTTGTAGATCTCGCTGTCGTGCTTGAAGGGCTTGGCGCGAATCTGCGAATTACAGGTTTTATAACGCTGATCGATGGTTTCCAGGCGCCCCCATTCCAGGCGCTGTGCCGGCCAGCCCACCGGATGGCCGAGCGCGGCGCTGAGCGGCTGGTTGCCGCCGAAATTCTTGCCCGCCAGATCCATGTGGCAGTTGGCGCAGGCAAAGTTCAGCTGGCCGCGACGCTGCCACCAGAATTTCTTGCCTTCCTCGTACGCCTTGACGGCGCCGGGGCTGGAGATTTCGATTTTGACGCGCTGCCCCTTGGACAGGGAATAGAAGTAAGCGGTCAGTTCGGCCAGTCGTACCCGGGTACTCTGATCCTTGTCGAGGTTGGTGTACTCAGGCTCGCCGTTTCGCTTGAGGCAGGCGTTCAGGTCCATTTCCGCGGTGCGGACTTTCTGCGTGCCTTCGTCAAAGTATGGGTAACCCTGGGCGATGTGCTTGCCGCCATTTTTGAAGCAGCTCGCGAAGGTCTTGCCGTTTTTGAACGGGGTTTCCCAGATTTTCTGACCGATCGCCAGGCCCAGTTCGTACGGCGGGAACTCGTTCATCTGCATCCATTGGTCCCGATAAGTTTCGAAGCCCGGGAGGGTGTAAAAGCCGTTGGCATACTCATCGAACGGCACGGTAGGAAATTTTTTCTTGAAATATTCCCGGAACTGCTTGAGATCTGAAGCCGGATCGGCCACGGCCATCGGAATCGCACCGGCGGTCACGCTTAAAGCAGCCAGAAGCATCAATAATTTTTTCATCGCGGATTCTCCTCTTTGGTGGTATTGCGCACCGGGTCAGCAACAGTGCGAGGCTCAGCCGATGGTATGTTCCCCGCTGCCGCTCTCGCCTTTGTTGTCGCTCCAGGTGACCTTGAGCTTGTCGCCAGGCTTTGCGCCCTTAAGCTTAATGCCGAGCAGGGGGTCTTTTGCAACACCCGTGCCCAGATCGGCAACAGCGACTTCCTTGCCATTGAGGGAAAAGATCATCTTCTGGATGAAATGCGGCGGGATTTTTTCCTTGGTCTTGGGGTCCGTGCGAAGCCCGGTTTCCATCGGGTGACTCACCAGCACCAGAACATCCGTTACATCGCCGTCGATTTTGGTCCGAATTCGCGTCTGTTTGTCAGCCATGTTGTCTTCCTCAAATAATTTCGTTGGTACTGAATTAACCCCCGCATCCCCCCACCGTCACCTTCACCGTCTGCTTGGCGACGTAGAGCTTGCCTGCCGATTTGACCACGGCGTAGACGTCCGAGGTCTGGGCCATCTTCATGCGGGCGGAGAAGTAGC
>JBLMXN010000065.1:0-6332 GCA_050257795.1 Bacteroidota bacterium | reverse complement strand
GCCTGGGTGATGACGCCGTTGTCATCGGTCCTGGCCTCGATGCGCAGGTGGCCTTCGATGCGGGTGATTGGATCGACTACGACTGTTTGAGTGGCCATTTGTTATCCCTCGGCTAGATTGTCCGCAACCATTTCGAGCAGGCTGTTCGCCGTCTTGTCCCATTTGAAATGCGCCTGGCCGTCGTCGAACGTCAGACGGCAGTTGGAGCAGCTCATCGCGAGTATTTCGGCGCCGGTGTCGTTTACCTGCTTCATCTTGATCTCGAAGACCTTGTAGCGCAGATCGTCGGCGCGGTGGATGGAGACGACACCGCCGCCTCCGCCGCAACACCAGTTGAGATCGCCGGTCGGTTTCATCTCGCGCAGCTCCACGCCGAGCGCCGTGAGCACGTCGCGCCCGGCGCGGGTGGCGCCGCCACGGCGCGCGATCTGGCACGGATCGTGGAAAGTCACCGACTTGCCGACGGTCTTGACCTTGAGCCGGCCGCTGTTCAGGTTTTCCGCGAGAAACTCGGAGATGTGCATCACCCTGAACGGCAGCGGCTTGCCGTACATATTGGCGCCCTGCCAGCGCAACGCGCCGTAGGCGTGCCCGCACTCGGGCAGGATCAGGAGTTTGGCGCCGCAGTTCACCGCGGCGTTGATGAGCTTCATGCTCATGTCCTTCTGCCACTGGGCGTTGCCCGAGAGCAGCCCGAAGTTGGTGGCCTCGTAGCCGTCGAGCCGGATGGTCCAGTTCTCCTTGAGCGCGTTCAGCACCTTGGCCGTGGCCACGATGGACTCGGGGTATTTCATGATCTCGATGGAGGACATGCTAATGATCACGTCGGCCTTTTCCTTGTCCACCGGGATCTCGACCTCGTGCTCGTCGGCGAGCCATTCGATGCGGTCCTTGAACACCTTGGGAGTCGCGCCGAGCGGACTGCCCTCGCGTTCGGCGCGCTCCGCGGCGGCCCACAGTTCGTGCGGCACCAGACCGGCCTGGAACATGCCGTGGCGCGCCTGCGCCACCAGCGCCGCGATGTCGATGCCCATCGGGCAGATCAGGGTGCAGCGCCCGCACATGGTGCAGGAGTCGTAGATCAGTTCCTGCCATTCCTCGAGTTCGTCGGCCGTCACCTTGTGCTTGAGGCCGAGCGTGCGATAGAAGAAGGCGAACGGGCTCATCTCGCGCTTGTACGCCTGCTTGAACGGCTCGAGTTTCCAGATCGGCGTGTACCTGGGGTCGCCGGTCTGCACGTAATAATGACAGGCCTCGGCGCACATGCCGCAGTGGATGCAGGACTCCATGTAGGTCGCGACGTGCGCCCCGAAGTCGCACACGAAACTGCGCATCGCGATCTCGACGCGCTCGGTATCCGGCATATCGCCCTGCTTGTCGTAGCGCACCTTGGGCTTCTTGATGCCGAAGCGCGGGCCCTTGGTTTCGAGAGGATGTTCCGTGTTGATGTCAGCGGGGCTCATGTGGCCGCTCCTTTGCGCGTCAGCAGCGCGCCGGTGGTGCCGCGCGACACCGCGAACAGGATCGCGTGCATCAGCTTGCCGAACGGGAACCAGACGAACAGCAGCTCGACGCTGAGGATGTGCAGCGCCAGCAGCGTCTCGTAGCGCGCGCCGAGGTGCGCCACCGCCATCAGGCCGCTGAAAACCGGCGCGGTGGTGACGAACCAGCTGAAATAATCATCGAAGTTCGAAAGCAGGCGCAGCACCGGGTGGGTAAACCGGCGTATGAGCGCGGCGATCAGCGCGATCAGGGTCACGACGCCGGTGCCATAGATCACGCCGCTCGGCAATCCGCCCCAGGACAGCCCGGTGAGGTCCTTGATGAAGAGGATGTGCGGCACGAACAGGAACACCACGATCGCGAGCCCGAAGTGGAACACGTAACCGAGCGCCGACCCGTAGACGGTGCGCGCCTGGAATTCCTTGCGCGGCCACATGCGCGTGAACACGGTGCGCACCGCGCCCATGGCGGGCGAGGTGTGGCTGCGCGCTTCGGAGTAATCCGGCTTGCGCTTGAGCAGCAGGATGCCTAGCAGGCGCCAGGCCACGCCCAGGACCAGGATCACCAGCGACCATTGCAGCGCCGGGCCGCGTGCCAATTCGAGTAGTGTCATGGTCATTTCCCTCCGCTGGTCTTGTCCTGACGCTTGCGCGCCACCAGTGCCGCGCCGACGCCGATGACGGCGCCGGCCGCCACCGCCGCGCCCAGCACCGCGCCGCCGCCCCACTCGCCGGTGGACAATGGCTTGTAGAAGCTGCCCTTGTCCCAGAAATCCGGCTCGGAACAGCCGAGGCAGCCGTGGCCGGATTCGATCGGGAAGCTCACGCCGCCGTTCCACTTCACGGTGGCGCAGGCGTTGTGGGTGGTCGGGCCCTTGCAGCCGACCTCGAACAGGCACCAGCCGTTGCGCGCGCCTTCGTCGTCGAAGCTCTTGGCGAACTTGCCCTGGTCGTAGAACGGCCGGCGGTAGCAGCGGTCGTGGATGGTGTCGCCGAAGAACACCTTGGGCCGGCCGAATTCGTCGAGATCGGGGATGGTGCCGAGGGTGAGAAAATGCGCGATCACGCCGGTCATGACCGACCCGATCGGCGGGCAGCCCGGAACATTAATAATAGGTTTGTCCTTGACGATGGCGGACACCGGGACCGCGCCGGTCGGGTTCGGGTTGGCCTTGGGGATGCCGCCGTAGGCGGCGCAGGTGCCGACCGAGATGATCGCGGCCGCGCCCTTGGCGGTTTCGACCAGCATGTCGTGGTTGCTTACGCCGGCGATGGTCGAGTAAATCCCGCCGTCCTTCATCGGAATGGAGCCGTCGACCACCACCAGGTACTTGCCCTCGTTGTCCTTCATCGCCTGCTCGCGCGCGGCCTCGGCCGCGGTGCCGGCGGCGGCCTGCAGCGTGTGGTGATAATCGAGCGAGATGGCGTTGAACAGCAGGCTTTCGAGCGTCGGCGAGTGCGAACGCGTGATTGATTCGGTGCAGCCGGTGCATTCCTGGAACGAGAGCCAGATCACCGACTGGCGCCTGACCTTGGCGAGCTTCTCCGCCATCTCCGCCGCCATCGTCGGCGGCATGGCCATCAGCGAGGCCATGGTGGCGCAGAACTTGAGAAAGGACCGGCGGCTGATTCCCTGCTGCGCGAGCTTTTCACCCAGAGTCGTGTTATCCGGCATTGGCGTCTCCTTCTGTCGTTTCCGCGGACTGCACTAAACGCGAACGCAGCGTCTCGATCGCGTGACGCGCGTCCGCGGGATGGGTTTTGAGGATTTCGGGAACGTAAGCGACTTCGATGAATTCGGCGACCACCTGGTCCTCGGCGTTGTAATGGGTCACCCACCACACGCCGCTCACTGCCGTTTCGCGCACCCGCGTCGGCCCGAATGCCTCGACGGTGGCGCTGACCTCGCCTTCGCCGAGCACCCGCTGCAACTGCTCGTAGTCGCCGGGCAGCATCGGCAGGCTGCGCAGGTCGATGCTCGCAGCCTTGCCCGAAACCACGAGCTCGTTCAGCAACGTTTCGATTTCATGCACGATCGGCAACGCGTTGCCGGTGGCGAGCGGCGCCTCGGCGGTGGCGATCGGGATGCCCTTGAGCTCGTTCATGCGCGTACCCCCTGCCGCTGTTCCTGCTCGCGCTGCCACCGTTCTATCAGTTCCAGCGCCAGATCGCAGGCCGCGGGAATGGCGCGCGCGACGTTTGCGGTCGGCGTGTCCGACCAGTCGAGGTATTCGGGTTGAATGCCGATGAGCGCGCGGCGCGCCGGCAGCGCCTCGGCCAGGCGCGCGATGGTCAGCAGGTCCAGCAGGCTGACTTCGTGCACGCTGCTCTTGCGGTTGCCGCCGAGAAAACGGTCCATGTCCTCGCCTTCGAACACGCGTACCGTGCCGGGCGTGTCCTTGAGCTGGGTGGCATCGATGACGATGAGGTTGTCCGCGTCCTCGATCGGACCGGCGAGCGTGAACGACAAGGTGCCGCCGTCGAGGATCTCGAGGTCGGCGCGGTCGGCGTGGCGTTCCTGCAAGGCGCGCACTGCGTAGACGCCGGCGCCTTCGTCGCCGAGCAACGTGTTACCCAGACCGAGCACGAGTGTCTTGTTCTTCATTAGACGTGCCGCCTCTCCATTTGCCACGGGTTAACATCCCCGACGGTCCCGATCGAAGTCGCGTGCCGATGCACTGCATCGCCGCGACTTCGTCGGGCTCCATGCCAAGCGATTCGGCTCCCGCGTGACAACGCGCGCTTTGGGCTTTCAGGCTGCGTTTGGCCTGAACTGGCTTGCACCCTTCCCGCCTTCGGGAGCATCATTATCGTCACGGCTGGCAAAGGAGTTTTGCGTCAGCCCGACGATGTTTCGAATGCATCGCATACCCTTGCCAACCATGCGAATATGTAACGCGGCGGGCATCAGGGTTTATTGATATACGTCAAAATACATGGGTTTTTTCGCGCTAGGATCGAAGCGCATGGTGAATCACACGGCTGATGAATGGCGCGCGCGATGCATGAACTGTCGGTATGTCAGGCGTTGATCGGCCAGGTGCAGGACGTCGCCCGGGAACATCAGGCGACGGCGGTGAAGACCGTGAACGTGCGGATCGGCCCGCTCTCCGGCGTCGAACCCGATCTGCTCGCGCAGGCGTTTCCGTTGGCCGCCGCAGGCACGGTCGCGGAAGCGGCGCAATTGGTGATCGAATCGCTGCCAATCCGCGTGCGCTGCGACACGTGCGGCGCCGAAACCGCGGCGGCCGCGAACCGGCTGGTGTGCGGCGCCTGCGGCGACTGGCATACCCGGCTGGTGAGCGGCGACGAGATGCTGCTGGCGAGCGTGGAATTGACAAAATAGTTTCAAGTTTCTGGTCATTAAGACTATGAAACATGAAACTCGAAACCAGAAACTGATTGCGGAGAAAGTGTATGTGTGAAACCTGCGGCTGTAACATCACTCCCGGCAACGCGCACCTGGCGCGGCAGAAAAACGAACAGGGCCAGGACGCGGTGACGGTGCTGAAAAATCTGCTCAGCGCCAACGACCAGGAGGCGGCGCACAACCGCCGGCACTTCGACGAACGCGGCATACTGGCATTGAATCTCATGTCCTCGCCGGGCGCCGGCAAGACCCTGCTGCTCGAAGCCACCATCGCCGCCCTCCGGAACGAATTCCGCATCGCCGTCATCGAGGGCGATCTCGAAACCGAAAACGACGCCGCGCGCATTCGCGCCCAGGGCGTGCCGGCAGTGCAGATCACCACCGGCACCGCCTGCCACCTGGACGCGCACATGGTGCACGGCGCGCTGCATCATATTGATCTCGCCGACGTCGACATCCTGTTCATCGAAAACGTCGGCAACCTGGTGTGCCCGGCGAGTTTCGATCTGGGCCAGCACCGCAACGTCACGCTGCTTTCGGTGACCGAGGGCGACGACAAACCGGCCAAGTACCCGGTGATGTTCCGCGCCGCCGACCTGGTGCTGCTCACCAAGACCGACCTGCTGCCGGTGCTGGACGACTTCGACCCAATGCGCGCCGAGCATTGCGTGCGCAACCTGGCCAACCCGGCGCCGGTGCTGCGGCTGTCGGCGAAGAAACGCGACGGACTCGCGGCCTGGTTCGACTGGTTGCGCGCCGAACGCGCCGCGCAACGCGAACGCGCGCGCCGCGGCCAGGTCCTGCACCCGGCGGTACAACCCGACGGCGCGCGCTTTCATGCCCACGACGCGCCGCATCTGCGCTACCACTCGAACGTCCTTTGAGCACGAATTCGGGAGATCCATGTTTCGCTCATACCGCTTCCTCCTCGCCGCCACAATGCTGTGCGCCGTGCTGGCGCCGATCCCGCCGGCCGCCGCCGCCGGCAAACCGGAGCCGCTCGCGCCGCATCTCACGCCGCGCCTGCAAAAGCTGTTCGCGCAGGAGATGGCCGCGGTCCTGCACGCCAGCCAGCAGATCGTGGCCGCGCTGGCGGCGGGCGATCACGCCGCGGTGGCGAAAAATGCCCAGGACATCCACGACAGCTTCATACTCGACAAGAATCTGACGGCGCAGGACCGCCGTGATCTCGACGCCGCGGTGCCGCCGGCGTTTCTCGAGCTCGACGGCGCCTTCCATCAGATGGCGGCCAAGTTGGCCGAGGCCGCGCGGCATCAGGACCTGGACCTGCAAACGCATTATTTCAGCCGCATGCTCGAGACCTGCCAGTCCTGCCACTGCCGTTACGCGACCGACAAGTTTCCCGGCTTCGCCGGCAAAGCGCCGGCCACGCACGCGCACTGAGCCGCGCGTCATGACGGCACCGACGACACCCGGCACCAGCCCCGATGCACACGGCA
>JBLMXN010000064.1:0-17756 GCA_050257795.1 Bacteroidota bacterium | reverse complement strand
CGCCGGGGTCGCCGTCATCATCGTGAACAACCCCTGAGATTGTCGTCGCTCACGGATCAAAAAAAACGGGCGCTGGCGCGCCCGCTTCGATGGAACCGTGCGCGCGGCGCGGTTACAGGTTGTATCCCGTCTCGTTGTGCAGCACGGTGTCGAGACCCTCGGTTTCCTGCTCGCCCGTCACGCGCAAGCCCACGACCGCGTCGATCGTCTTGAGCAGCACGAACGACACGATCCCGGACCAGATGCCGGTCGCGAGCACGCCGGTGAGCTGCGTCATCACCTGCTTGCCGAGCGTGGCGCCGTCGGCGAAACCGACGCCGCCGAGCGTGGTGGCGGCGAACACGCCGGTGAGCGTCGTGCCGATGATGCCGCCGACGCCGTGCACCGGAAACACGTCGAGCGAATCGTCGATGTGCAGTTTGCGCTTCATGTAGTTGGTCGCGAAAAAGCAGGCGAGCCCCGCGGTCACGCCGATGACGAGCGCGCCGAGCGGACCGACGAAACCGGACGCCGGGGTGATGGTGCCGAGCCCCGCCACCATGCCGGTGACGATGCCGAGCACCGAGGGTTTGCCGAAACGCACCCATTCGCAGAACATCCAGGTGAGCGCGCCGGCGGCGGCGCCGATGTGGGTGACCAGCATGGTCATGCCGGCGGTGCCATTGGCGGCGAGCGCGCTGCCGGCGTTGAAGCCGAACCAGCCGACCCACAGCATGCAGGCGCCGATGACCGTCATCGTGAGGTTATGCGGCGGCATCGCCGTCTCCGGAAAGCCCTTGCGCCGCCCGAGCATGAGCGCCGCCACCAGCGCCGCGACGCCGGCGTTGACGTGCACCACCGTGCCGCCGGCGAAGTCCATCACGCCGAGCTTTTGCAGCCAGCCGTCGCCCCATACCCAATGGCACACGGGCACATAGACGAACAGGAGCCAGAACAGGCTGAACAGCATCATGGCCGAAAACTTCATGCGTTCGGCGAAACCGCCGACGACGAGCGCCGGCGTGATGATCGCGAACGTCATCTGGAACATCGCGAACACCGTTTCGGGAATGTCGCCCTTGAGCGTGTTCACGCCGACGCCGGCGAGCAGCGCTTTGGACAGGCCGCCGAGCCAGGCGTTGTTCGCGCCGCCGTCTCCGAAGGCGAGGCTGTAGGCGAACAGCACCCAGAGGATGGAAACCATGCAGGTGATGGCGAAGCACTGCATCAGCACCGACAGGACATTCTTGGTCCGCACCAGGCCGCCGTAGAAGAGAGCGAGGCCAGGGATGGTCATGAACAGCACGAGGATCGACGAGATCAGCATCCAGGCGGTGTTCGCCTGGTTGAGCGCCGCCGGCTCGGCGGCCGACGCCAACGCGGGCGCCATCAGCAGCAGCACGGCTGGCAGCACCGTGGTCTTTGGGACAGTCATGACATTCTCCTGAGGTGGTGTGATCGATGTTTATTACAGGGCGCCTGGCCCGGTTTCGCCGGTGCGGATACGCACGACCTGTTCCAGGTCGTAGACGAAGATTTTACCGTCCCCGATCTTCCCGGTCTTGGCCGACTGGGTAATGGCTTCAATGACGCGTTCGACCATGTTGCTGTCGACGGCGACTTCGACCTTGGTCTTGGGCAGGAAGTCCACGACGTACTCCGCACCGCGGTAGAGTTCCGTGTGTCCCTTCTGGCGCCCGAACCCCTTGACCTCGGTGACGGTCATCCCCTGCACGCCCAGACCCGACAACGCGTGGCGCACGTCATCGAGCTTCGAGGGTTTGATGACGGCGGTAACGAGCTTCATATGGAGCCTCCCCTGATGGTTACGTCATTCTTGTATTTCCGCCGCCCGGCGGGGTTCGACCCCCCGGTCGGCGCGAGCGCCGTGTGGCGGGCCGTCCGGAACGCCGCGGCGGTCTTGTGTTATAAAATCGGCGGACCGTCCGTGCCCGGGCGGCTGAATGGCCCGGAGGATAATCCATGCAGGCACCGAAAATCCAGACCGCGATTCCGCAGCGCCGCTACCAGTTCGCCGACTACAGCGGGGTCGTGCTGGGCGACATCGAGAGCACGGATTCCGTGAAGTACCGGTATATCCTGGCGCTGGTGCGCGAGGGCGAAAGCAAACCCGGTTTTTACGTGACTGCGGAAAAGAACCCACGCAGCCGGGCGCAGCAAGGGTCGCACCGGTTGCGCGTGATCGCGCCGGACCTCGATGAAGAGCTGGAATCGTCGGACCGCTGGGCCGAGCTCGATGCGTTTTGCGAGCAGGCGTTCCTGATCGCCGGCAAGGTGCTGGGGATCGCCGACGAGCAGCCGGTGCGCCTGTCCTGACGCGCTCAGTCCTGAAACAGCGTTTCCCCGGCGCTGTCGAGAATCTTCACGCGCACCTGTATTCCCTGGCGCACGCTCTGGGTGACGACACAGTAGTCCTCGAACAGGCCGGCACAGCGCTCGAATCGCGCCGGCGTTTCGGGGGCGCCGTCGAGGGTGATGGTCACGTCCAGGCCGTCGATGCGCAACCGACCCTTGTCGTTGCGCGCCAGGCGGCCGGTGACGGCGGTGCGCAGGCCGCGCGGCGCCGCGTGCGCCTTGCTCAGGCAGAACAGCAAACTGGCGCTCAGGCAGTTGGCGACCGCGGCCGCGAGCAGGCGCGCGGCGTTGGGGCCGTGGTTTTGGCCTAGCGGCGCCGGTTCATCCAGCGTGAGATCGGGAAGATTCGGCCAGTCGAACTTCAGACGGAATTCGTAACCCTGGACGTGTTCCAGAATCAGGGTGAAGGTCAGCGTCTCCGTCATGCCGGACAGCGACTGCAATGTGTTGAAAAATGCTTCGTCACCCCGGCGAAAGCCGGGGTCCGGAATATTAGAACCAACAATATCAGTAATAGGCTGGATTCCGGCTCGTGCCGGAATGACGGGTTTGGATGTATTTCGGATTTTTTCAACAAGCTGCTAGTGCTGATGCCCGCCTTCACCATGCACGTGCCCGTGCGCGAGTTCCTCGGCTGTGGCCGAGCGGACCGTGGTGATCTCCACGTCGAAGTGCAGGGTCTTGCCCGCGAGCGGGTGGTTGGCGTCGAGCACCGCGCCGGTTTCGGTGAGCTTGACGACGGTGAGCGTGATCGGCCCGTTCGGTCCGTCGGCATAGACGCGCGCGCCGATTTCGAGCTTCATGTCGGGCGGGAAGTGTTCGCGCGGCGCCTCGAAGACGGCTTCCGCATTTTTTTCGCCGTAGCCTTCGGTCGGCGCCACGGTGACCTTGGATTTGAATCCGGCCTCGGTGCCTTCCAGCGCCTTTTCGAGGCCCGGAATGATGTTGTTGTGGCCATGCAGATAGCTGAACGGTTCGCCGCCGCGGCTGGAGTCGAGCACGTCGCCGCTGTCGTCGGTGAGGGTGTAGTGCATGGAGACCACCATGCCGGGGGCTGCCTTCATCGGGGATTTCCTCAAACAAAGATAATCAAGAGGCGGAACTATAGCGCACTTTGGGGACCAGTCACATGCGTTTGTTTTGCGTGAAAACCACGTGATTTTCGGCGCCGCCGAGACAGATTCCGCCGCCCCGGCTTATACTGAGGCGCCCGTTGCCTGTTACCCGTTGCAAGAATCATGAATGCCGGCAAAGCCCGCGTCGAGATCGAATACTGCAGTCAATGTCGCTTCGTTCTGCGTGCGTCGTGGATGGCGCAGGAGTTGCTCATGACCTTCGGCGACGAGCTCGGCGAGGTGGCGCTCGTGCCCGGGACCGGCGGCATTTTTGAAGTGCGCCTGAACGGTGAGCGGCTGTGGAACAAGAAGGAGGCCGGACGCTTCCCCGAGCCCAAGGATATCAAGCAGCTGGTGCGTGACCGCATCGCGCCGGGGAGAGATCTTGGGCACAGCGATAAAAAATAACGAACCGCCGGGACGCCAGGAACGCCAGCGATGGGAATTCTTAAAAATCGCTTTTCCTGGCGACCCTGGCGCCCTGGCAGTTAATTTCATCTTCTCATGAGATCTGGTTCTTCCGCGTGATTAAACATCTAACTGTCACCACATCCGGCCAGGGACTGCATGAATTCACCGAGCATCTGGAGGCGCTGGTGCGCGAGTCGGGCGTGCAGGAAGGATTGTGCACGCTGTTCGTGCAGCACACCTCGGCGAGCCTGCTGATCCAGGAGAACGCCGATCCGGCGGTCCGGCGCGATCTCGAACAGTGGCTGAATCGCCTGGCGCCGGAAAACGACCCGCTTTACACCCATCGCAACGAAGGTCCGGATGACATGCCGGGGCATATCAAGTCGGCCCTGACCGCGACGCATCTTGCCATCCCCGTGACCGGCGGACGGCTTGCGCTCGGAACCTGGCAGGGCGTCTATCTATGGGAACACCGGCACCGCGGCGGCCCGCGCCAGGTCGTGGTGCATCTCGGCGAGTGAGTCGCGCCCCCGTCATCGCGCCGTACGGTTCGTGGAAGTCGCCGATCACCGCCGACCGGCTGGCGCAGGGTTCCGTCGGCCTCGGCCAGATCGCGCTCGACGGCGGCGACATTTACTGGAGCGAGTCGCGCCCGGCCGAAGGCGGACGGCAGGTGATCGTGCGCTACCGCGACGGCGCCGCGCAGGGCATGACGCCCGCGGGCTTCAGCGCGCGCACGCGCGCGCACGAGTACGGCGGAGGCGCGTTCACCGTCGCCGACGGCGTGATTTATTTTAGCAATGACAGCGACCAGCGCCTGTACCGGCAATCCGATGGCGTCGCGCCCGCGGCGATCACGCCGGCCGGTAAACGGCGCTACGCCGATATCGTCGTCGATCGCCGCCACCGGCGGCTCATCGGCGTGTGCGAGGATCACGGCGCCGGCGGGGAGCCGGTCAACACCCTGGTTTCGATCGATCTCGCGGCGCCGCACGAAATCCGGACGCTGGCGGCGGGGAATGATTTTTACGCCTCGCCGCGCCTGAGCCCCGACGGCGCGAGGCTTGCCTGGCTCAGCTGGAATCATCCGGACATGCCGTGGGACGGCAGCGAGCTGTGGCTGGCGGAGATCGCCGCCGCGGGAGCGCCGGACAATCCGCGACGCATCGCCGGCGGCCGCGACGAATCGATATTCCAGCCCGCGTTTGCGCCCGACGGGACGCTTTATTTCGTCTCCGATCGCAGCGGCTGGTGGAATCTCTATCGCTGGAGCGACGGGCGCGTCGAGGCGCTGGCGCCGATGCCGGCGGAATTCGGCCTGCCGCAGTGGGTGTTCGGAATGTCGACCTATGCATTCTGGTCGGTGCGGCAGATGGCGTGCGCTTTCCAGAGCGAGGGACGGTGGCATACCGCCGTGCTTGATGTCGACCGGCAGCGCCTCGATCGGATCGAGACGCTGTTTACCGACGTCAGTTCGCTGGCGGCTCGCGCGGGCAAGGTTGTTTTCATCGGCGCAGCGCCGACGCTGGCGCCGGCGATCGTGCAGTGGGACCCGGCGCGCGGGACGCCTGAAATCCTGCGCCGTTCCATGTTCGATGAGCCGGATGCGGCGTATCTTTCCGTGCCGCAGGCGCTCGAGTATCCGACCGCGGACGGTACCACGGCGCACGCCTTTTATTACCCGCCGAAAAATCCCGACTTCACGGGTCCGGCAGGCGCGAAGCCGCCGCTGCTGGTGCTGAGCCACGGCGGGCCGACGGCGGCGACGTCGAGCGCGCTGAATCTGAGAATCCAGTTCTGGACCAGCCGCGGATTCGCCGTGCTCGACGTGAACTACCGCGGCTCGACCGGTTACGGACGGAACTACCGGCGCCAGCTCGAGGGTCGCTGGGGCGTGGCCGATGTCGAGGATTGCATCGCCGGGGCGCGCTATCTGGTCGCGCGCGGACTGGCGGACGAGAAACGTTTGGCGATCCGCGGCGGCAGCGCCGGCGGTTTCACCACGTTATGCGCGTTGACGTTTCACCAGGTGTTCCGCGCCGGCGCCGTTTATTACGGCGTGAGCGACCTCGAAACGCTTGCCACGGATACGCACAAGTTCGAGGCGCGCTACCTCGACCGCTTGATCGGGCCTTATCCGGAATACCGGGAACGATATAAAGAGCGCTCGCCGATACATCACGTGGACCGGATGTTGTGTCCGGTGATTTTCTTTCAGGGACTGGAGGACAAGGTGGTGCCGCCGGAGCAGACGGAGAAGATGGTGACGGCGCTGCGCGCCAGGGGCGTGCCGGTCGCCTACGTGCCGCTGGCGGGCGAGGCGCACGGTTTCCGGAGCGCCGAAAATATCCGGCGCACCGTCGAGGCCGAGCTCTATTTCTATTCGCGGCTGTTCGGGTTCACGCCGGCGGATGTTGTGGCGCCCGTGGCTCTTGAAAATCGCTGACCGCGATCAGCGTTCCAGCCGCTCCGTGACGAGTTGATCCTGCGGGAAGCGCCGATCGCGCAGGAATTTCCCGGCCGCGGTCAGGAACGGTTCGGGTCCGGCGGCGTAGACGTCGAACGCGGCGAGATCGGGATGTTCCCCGACGATCTGCCGCAGCGCCGGCGCGAATCCCGCCGGTCCGGCCACGAGCGGGCTGTAGTGAAAATTGTCGAGCGCGTCGGCCCAGGCACGGCAGAGGTTGTTGAGATAATGCCCGTCCGCGCCGGCCACCCAGTAGAGGTGCATGGATTCGGCGGTGTCGCGCGCCATGGCGTGCTCGATGAGGCTCTTGATCGGCGCGAACCCGGTTCCGCCAGCGAGGAGAAGCAGCGGGCGCGGCGACTCCTCGTTCAGCGTGAATTCGCCCTTCGGACCCGCGAGCGAAACGATGTCGCCGCCCTTGAGCTTGCGGAACACGTAATCCGTGAACCGGTCGCCCGCGGCGCGGCGGATGTGAAACTGCAGGTTGCGCTCGTCGCACGGGCAACTCGCGATCGGGTAATCCGCCTCGGCGCCGTTGCCGACCTCGAGCCGCACCGACTGGCCCGCCAGGAACTGCAGGCGCCTGGTCCGCGGCGTCTGCAGGTGCAGCAGCATCATGTCCTCGCCGAGCGGCTCCAGGCTCTTTACGCGCGCGGCGATCTGCTGTGCGGGAATATCGCGCGCGCCGCCGATCTCGTGCGCCTCGACCTCGAGGTCGGACACGGCCGTGTGCGAGCACAGCAGCACGTAACCCATGTTCCTTTCCGCCTCGCTGAAGGCGTAGTCGTGATGGCGCACCGCCAGGGTCTTGCCGGAAATGACGCGCGCCTTGCACTGGCCGCAGTTGCCGTTGCTGCAGCCGTAGCGCAGCGAGATGCCGGCGCGCAGCGCGGCGTCGAGGATGCTGTCCGACCCCTCGACGAAAAATTCCCGCTGGCTCGGCAGCAGGCGCACCTGGGCCGTCATGAGACGAAGAAAGCTTTCCTTGACGACGAATGTCTGAAGGTTCTCGTTGCGCGACTCCTTCTCCAGTTCGTGGCGCAGCCACAGCTTGAGCGGACCCATCGCATCCCGGAGTTCGTGGCCGCCGGTTTTTTCGTACTCGCTGAATTTGTCGTACAGCCAGTCGGTGATGGTCTTGTAGCGTTCCACCCGGGCCCGGGTCTTGGCCAGTTCCCGTCCGAGTCCCGCAAGCCGTTCGGCCAGCACCTCCGGTTCGGGGAGGATGCGTTCGCGCAGACGGTGCGCGAAGGCCTCATCCTTGATGCGGGTGAACCGTTCCAGCGAGGTGTCGTCGGCCAGACGGGTTTCGGGATAGGCCCGCACCAGGTCATCGGGCCGGACCATTCCCTCGAAGGTCGGCAACTCGCCGTTTTTTATTTTTTTCTGCAGCGCGGCGCGGGTCACTCCCACGAGACGCGCGGCGCGGGTCAGGGTGAGAAGCGACGCGCCGTTGCTTTCCTGGTCTGACATGTCCTGATTCTGCTCACACCGATCGCGAGTGCATGTACATGAACCGGCCGCTCGACGCCAATCCGGCAACCGGAAACACCGCGGGCGGCCTCAAGATCGCCGCCCGCGGCGCTGTTTTGTTACGTCAATTTAGGATGACGAAGCCGCGAGCAACGAACTTCGCCAGGGAAGTGCGCCGTTACCAGCGGCGTCCGCCACCGCCGCCACCGCCGCGATGACCGCCACCGCCGCCACCACCGCTGCGATTGCCCCAGCCGCCGCGTCCGCCGCCACCCCCACCACCGGCGGGGCGTTCGGTCTTGGGGCGCGCCTCGTTCACGTTCAGGGCGCGGCCCTTGAGGTCCTTCTGGTTCATGCCGTTGATCGCCGCTTGCGCCTCGGTCTTGACCGGCATTTCGACAAAACCGAAACCGCGCGGCTCGCCGGTGAACTTGTCCTTCAGAATAGTCACCTTGCTGACCTGCCCGAAAGCGCTGAACGCGGCCCGCAAGTCCTCCTCGGTGGCGTCGCGCGACAGGTTTCCTACGAAGATATTCATATCTAACTCCTGAGTTGAGGGGGGTGGCATCATGAGACAGCGCTTTTTCCATGACGCGTTGAATCGGAAAGTGCGCAGCCGGATAGGCGAATGATCGGGCGTGAACCTGGTTCCTTGGCGATGACAAATCAGTTAAGGGATGGGTCGCATGACCCCGTATCGGCATCCGCCAAAGATATTACGCCTGTACCCGGCCGCGTCCAAGCGCCGGCCGCCTATTCGACCACGGGCCCGGAATAGGCGGCCCCGCCCCATATGTCGCCGGACTACTGGTGCCGGTTGGGACGACGATATCCGTCCGTGCCGTTCGCAGGCCGGTCGTAGCCGAGTTTCTGCCCGCCCTGGCCGTTTTTGCCACGGTAGTGCTGCCGGGGTTCGGCGGAGGCGTGCGACTTGCCGCCCGAAGGTTTGCCGAACGCACCCTGACGGTTGGCGCGCGCGCCGGCGCCGCCCGGACGGCGATGCCCCGGGTGTTTCGGAGAACGCGGTTGGAACGTCGGCTCCAGCCCCGGCACGACATGCGCCGGAATGCTTTGGCGGGTGTAGCGCTCGATATCGCGCAGCTGCGCGGAATCGGTGGGCGCGGCGAACGAGATGGCGATGCCCTTGGCGCCCGCGCGGCCGGTGCGTCCGATGCGGTGCACGTAATCTTCCGCGTTTTTCGGCAGGTCGAAGTTGATGACATGCGTGATGCCGTTGACGTCGATGCCGCGGGCGGCGACGTCGGTCGCCACCAGCAGGCGCACCCGGCCGGAGCGCAGGTGGGTGATGGCGCGGTTACGCTGGCTCTGGTTCATGTCGCCATGCAGCGCCGCGGCCGGATGGCCCTTGGCATGCAGGGTCTGGGCCAGGCGGTCGGCGCCGCGCTTGGTGGCGGTGAACACGATGGCCTTGTCCAGGTTGATGTCGTCCAGCAGATGCGTCAGCAGGCGATGCTTGTGCGCCCCGTCGTCCACGTGATGCAGGCGCTGTTCGATGTGCTCGTGGCGTGCCTGCGCCGTGGAGATCTGGATGCGCTGCGGGTTCTTCAAGAGGCGGCCGGCGAGCTTGGCGATGTTGCCTTCGAGCGTGGCGGAGAACAACAACGTCTGGCGCGTGGCCGGCGTGGCGGCGGCGATTTTTTCCACCGCGTGAATGAAACCCATATCGAGCATGCGGTCGGCTTCATCAAGCACCAGCACCTCGAGGCGCGAATAATCGATGCGCCCGCGTTCCATGTGGTCGAGCAGGCGGCCCGGCGTCGCCACCAGGATGTCGAGCGGCTGCGACAGCAGCCGCATTTGCGGCGGATACGGCACGCCGCCGACGATGCTGCCGGTGCGGAAGCGCATGTGCCGGCCGTACTTGGCGGCGGCATCCGTCACCTGGTTGGCGAGTTCGCGCGTGGGTGTCAGCACCAGCACGCGCGGGCCGCGGGAATTTTTCGTCGACGGCGTGCTCAGGCGTTGCAACGACGGCAGCACGAAGGCCGCGGTCTTGCCGGTGCCGGTCTGGGCCGAGGCCATGAGGTCATGGCCCGCGAGCGCCTGCGGAATCGCCTGCGCCTGAATCGGCGTGGGCGCGGTGTAGCCGCTCTCGGTGAGCGCTTTGAGGATTGACGGGTGTAACGCTAGTTTTTCAAAAGTCACGATGATTCCTTATGTCAGATAAAAGGACGCAGGCAGCGAAGCGCAGCCATTTACCCGCATAAGGGTTGGCGGCGACAAAACTGCTGGCGCAAAACACATCGTCGCCAACCGTTTTATCGCTGAAATTCCAGGGGAAACTGAAACCAGAAGGTGGGTCAGAGATCGATGAACTTAATGGCTGGATCAGACCTGAATATGACGTGCCGGATCGCTCAGCCGGGGCGCACCATACAGGAAGCGGGAAAGAAACGCCAGTGTTTTCCGTGACGATCCGCTACGGCGCCTTGATCAGCGGCACCCACTGCAAATGCAGCGCGATCATCAGACCCAGGCCGATGAAACTCAGTCCATAGACGAGCAGGTCGGAATCGAAAAACAGCGCCGTGATCATGACCGCGGCGCCGGGAAGCGCAGCCTTCAGCCAATCCGGATAGGTTATCTTGACGCTTTTGCCGCAAGTCTGGCAGGCCACCGGCACGCCGGGGCCGAGAAAAATCTTTCGCATCACAGTAATGGCGGGCTTGCCGCAATGAGGACATTCGTACATTTTTCTCTACCCTGATTTCCGTTTTATCGAGGTCGATCTTCGCCCCTTTGGATCCGGTCGTGTCGCCAGATGAGTCCACGCCTTGCCGCAGCAATCGCTAGGCGGCGGCACATTATCCGGTGATCATATTAAAAGGTAAACCGTCACGAGGAAATCCGATGTGACAATTGTTACGCCACTGACGTGGCCGACCGACGTGACGCAGGCGCGCGCGGTGCAGGAGTCGCTGCGCGGCAAGGTGTTCGTCGGCGACAAACTCGGCGTGGTGAGAACGGTGGCGGGCGTTGACGTGGGCTACGAGCACGCCGGCGCCGTCACGCGCGCGGCGGTGGTGGTGCTGGATTTTCCGGGACTCGAGCCGCGCGAGCAGGCGGTAGCGCGGCAGCCGACGCGGTTTCCCTATGTGCCGGGTTACCTGTCGTTCCGCGAGGCGCCCGCGGTGCTGGCGGCGCTCGCGCAACTGCGGCAGGCGCCGGATCTGCTGTTGTGCGACGGCCAGGGTATCGCGCATCCGCGCCGCTTCGGAATCGCCTGCCACCTCGGCGTGCTGACCAATATCCCCAGCATCGGCGTGGCCAAATCGCGGCTCATCGGCACGCACGGCGCGGTGCCGAAGCAGAAGGGCGCCTGGGTTCCGCTGCTTGATTACCCGTCATCCCCATCCCTTCTCCCGCGAGGGGAGAAGGGGGCGAGCCGTGGCGCGCTGCGCGCGCACCCAGAAATCATTGGCGCAGTGCTGCGTACCCGTAACGGCGTGAAACCGCTTTATGTCTCCATCGGCCATCGCGTGAGCCTGGAGACGGCGATTGACTACGTGCTGCGCTGCACCACCAGATATCGCCTGCCCGAGACCACGCGTCTGGCCGACCGGCTGGCGTCACGGCGCGATGTGTTTTGATTCCGGTCAATGTTTGCCGGCGATGTTTCGGCACAATTGCGCGCATCATTACGTGATGCGGAGACCATGACGATGAGAACAACGCTCTTCCCGATCCTCTCCATTTTGTGCTTCGGGCTGCTTGCTTCGCCGGCGGTCAACGCGGCGACCGACGGCGACCTCAGCGTGAGCATTGGCGCGGAATACACCTCCGGCGACTATGGCACGTCCACCAAGACCAATATCTGGTACTTCCCGGTGACGTTCGGATATGAAACCGATCTCAACGCGATCTCCCTCACGGTTCCCTGGGTGAGCGTGGAAGGCACGGGTAACGTGGTAGTCACCGCCGGCGGAATGGGAATGCGGCGCACGACCACCAGCACCTCGGTTCGCACCGAATCCGGTCTCGGCGACGTGCTGCTCGTGGCGTCTCACAAGATCGGCGGGACCGCGACGTCGCGCGTCGATCTTACCGGCAAGATCAAGTTCGGCACCGCGGATAAAGACAAGAATCTCGGCACGGGCGAGAATGACTTCGCCGTGCAGCTCGACGCCGCCAAGAGCTACGCGCGCGATACCGTTTACGGCACGGGCGGCTACAAGATTCTCGGCGATCCGCCGGGCATCAACTACGACAACGTCCTGTACGGCGTCGTCGGCGTTTCCCACAAGCTCGATGAGCTGCGTGCGGCCGGTCTGGAATTTTACGCGCAGGAAGCGGTGCTGCCCGGAATCGACGGACAGTCGGAGCTGACGCTCTTCCTCAGCAGCAAGTCCGACCGGAAAACCAAGGTTACCGGCTACCTGCTCAAAGGCTTTTCCGACGGCAGCCCCGACTGGGGCGTCGGCATCCTGCTCAAACTGACCCGCTGATACGCGCGACCCCTGCGGGGCCGCGAGGCGGGCGGAAGATTCGCCCGCCCCACCCCCTTGCCGGCGTTTTCCCGCAATGTCCGTCCAACCCTGACAGGGCCGCAGCGTGTGCTAGCCTTGAATCAGGAGCCGGGATTGGCCGATCCATAACAACGACCCCGCTTCGAACCCTGCAATTTGCCCGACACTGACATGAAACGGTGCATGCTCATCATGACGCTGCTGCTCGCGGTGCCGCCGGCCTGTGGCGCCGGCGAACTGCAAGACCGCCAGGCGCTAAGTGAACAGGTGTCCGGTCTTTTCATGCGCGAACAGTTCGACGAGCTCGAGCGGATGGCGCAACAATTCCGGACGACGGAAGAGCGCACCTCCAGCGGTTTATGGAAGCTGACGCTCTTCTATTCCGGCATAAGTGACGTGGCCGACAGCGGTGACGAAAAGGCGCAATACTGGGAGTCGATCGAAGCGAAGGCGTTGCGCTGGGTCAATGCCTATCCCCAGTCGCCCACGCCGCACATCGCGTACGCCATGATTCTGGTCGGGCATGCCTGGAGGTTCCGGGGCAGCGGCTGGTCGAACGAAGTCAAGCAGGAGAACTGGAAACCGTTTCAGGAATACCTCGCCCGGGCCGAGAAGTCTCTTTGGGAGCACAAGGACGTCGCCGATGTCGATCCGCGCTGGTACGAGACGATGCTGGCTATCGCCTGTGCGGAGAACTGGGACCGGGAACGCTTCAACAGGCTTGTCAAAGAAGCCACCGAGCGGCACCCGTATTTTTACCAGATATATTTCGCCGCGATCGATTACCTGACGCCCAAGTGGCACGGCAGCAAGGATCAGATCGAGGCGTTCGCCAATTTCGCGACCGAAAAGACCGCGGCCAGGGAGGGCGTCGGGATGTACGCGCGGGTTTACTGGTATGTCGCCCAGGTGCAGTACCGCAGCCGTCTGTTTACCGAGTCGGCCGTGGCCTGGGGCCGGATGAAGCAGGGTATCGATGATGTCTTGGCGCGTTATCCCGATCAGTGGAACATCAACAACTTCGCGCATTTCGCCTGTCTCGCCTGGGACGGGCGCGAGACCCGCGAGTTGATCGAACGCGTGCAGGGCGCACCCATACCGCAGGCCTGGGACAGCGCCTCGCAATACGAGCAGTGCAAGACCTGGGCGCGGTGGGATGCATCCGCGCCGAACAAGACCGCGTCGACATCCGTCGACCGCGGCGGCTGACGGAATGATCCGGTACCGCCCATGACGACCCCCGCCGAAATTGCCGCCCCGAAACAACCATCCGCGCCGGCCGGATCGCGCGAGATGGCGCTCGTGTTTCGCGGTTCGGCCCGTGAATATTTCCGGATCTGGGCGGTGAACCTGTGCCTGACGCTGCTCAGCTGCGGCATCTTCTCGGCGTGGGCCAAGGTGCGCAAGAAACGCTATTTCTATTCGCACGTCACGCTCGACGGCACGCCGTTCCAGTATCTCGCCCAGCCGATCCCGATCCTCAAGGGGCGCATCGTCGCGGCGGTATTGTTTTCGGTTTATTACGCCTCGGGTCACTTCTTCACGGCGTTGATGCCGTACGTGCTGGTGGCGGGGCTGGTGCTCGCGCCGTGGGTGATCGTGCGCTCGGCCGCGTTCAACGCGCGTTATTCCGCTTTCCGCAACATGACTTTCCATTTCGACGGGAACTACAAGGAGGCGCTGAAGACGATCTACTGGATGGGGCTGATTCCGGCCCTGGTCGTCGGGTCCATGTTTCAGTGGTGGGGGAACATGTATGCCGGTTCCGCCCTGTTCGCGCTTTTCGGATTCACATTTCCGTGGTGGCTCAGGCGGCTCAAGAATTTCATTGTCAGCCGCACCGCCTTCGGCGGCGAGCACGGCGAGCTGTCCGCCACCGGGGGTCAGTTCTTCAAGGTCTATTTCCTGGCCGGTTTGATCATGGCGGGCGCCGGTGTGATTGCCGCTCTGGCGGGCGCCGCCGTGTTCTCGACCCTGAAAAAATCGTCTTCCTACTCAGTCTTCCTGATCGTGCTTCCGGTTTACGCCGGTTACGTGCTGGCGTTTGCCTATATCCAGGCCGGCATCAGCAATCTGGTGTGGAACCGCACCCGCCTCGGACCGTTGAGTTTCGAGTCGACCCTGCGCGGGCGCGGACTGGCGGGGTTGTATGTGACCAATGCGCTGGCGATCCTGGCCTCGGTGGGCTTGTTGACGCCATGGGCGGTGATCCGGACCCTCAAATACCGCGCCGACCACCTGCGCGTGCTGCAGGAGGGCGACCTCGCCGGCTTCCACGGACGCGAGACGACCGCAGTGCGCGCGGCCGGCGCCGAAGTCGGTGAATTTTTCGACATGGATCTGTCCCTGTGAACGCCGCCACCGCAACTCTCGCGGGACTGTACTATGACGGCCGCCGGCCGATCGGGGCGCCGGCCACGCTCGTGTTCGCCGGGAAAGGAGCGGTGCTGATCGGCGCGCAGATCAGCCAGCGCCTGGCGACGGGCGAATTGCGGGTATCGCCGCGCATAGGCCGCGCCGACCGTTTCATCGATCTGCCGCGCGGCGGGCAGTTTCAGTGCGCCGATCATCCGCTGCTCGACCGGCTGCCGCAGGAAGTCCGCACCGAAGGCGTGGTGGCGTGGCTGGAACAGCGCGTGGCCGTCGCGATCGCCAGTGTCGCCGTGATCCTGTCTCTACTCTCGGTGGGCTATTTCTATGGACTGCCGGCGGCGGCCAATTACATCGCCATGCGCATTCCGATCGAAACCGAGGACGCCGTGGGCCGTCGCAGTCTGGCCTGGCTGGACGAGAACAAGTGGTTCGGTGCGTCGCAGATCGCGCCGGACATGCAGGCGCGCATCCGCCAGGGGTTTGACGAGTTGCGTGACGGCCTGCCGCTGGCCTCCCATTGCCGGCTGGAATTCCGCGACTCGCCCTTCATCGGGCCGAATGCGTTTGCGCTCCCGGGCGGGACCATCGTCATCACCGACGCCATGGTGCAGACGGCCGAATCGCCCGAGGAGGTGCTGGCGGTGCTGGCGCACGAGCTGGGTCATGTGCAACGACGCCATGCCATGCGGCACGTGCTGCAGGATTCGGCGGTGGCGGTGGCGGCCACCGCGGTCACCGCCGATGCGGCCTCGCTCGGTGTCGCCGTCGCCGGGTTGCCGGCGGTGCTGGCGCGGGCCACGTACTCGCGCCAGTTCGAGACCGAAGCCGACGATTTTGCGTTTCAGCTCCTGCGGAGCCGCGGCCTGTCGCCGGAGGCGTTCGCGACCTTGATGGAGCGGCTCACGCGCAAGCAGCAGGATGCCGAACGCGCGCTGGCTTTCGTCTCATCGCATCCGGTGACTGCCGAACGCATCCGGCGCGCACGCGAAGCCGCGAAACGCTAGGTTTACATCCGCACGGCAGTTATTTCCTTCGATCCTGTTCCCTCAGCTGCTCACGTGCGATCAGTCGTGCGAGATCGGCGAGCTGTTCGGAAAACAGATCGATCAGGTCGTCCACCGACAGGATGCCGGTCAGTTCGTTGTCGTCGTCAATCACCGGCAGGCGCCGGATCCCCCTGGCGCGCATGACCTTGATCGTTTCCAGCAGGTCATCGCCCGTATGCGCTATGACCAGCTCGGAGCTCATGATGTCGCCGACACTGACGTCGTTCAGGCTGACGCCTTCGGCGATCACCTCGAGCACGATGTCGCGGTCAGTGACGATGCCGACCGGCACGCGTTTGCCCGTCTTCTCGTCGACGACGATCAGATCGCCCACGTGATATTCGCGCATGAGGCGCGCCGCTTCAGGAATGGAGGCGCCCCGGTGAATGAAAACGACTTCGCGATTGCATACGGTTCCCACGGTCATGACACATGCCCCGCCTGCTTCCAAGATTAAATTGATTCTATCGCCGCCATCCGCCGATCTCTTGATCTGCGTCAATGCGGGCGGCACCAGGGCGGGCATACTAGCGCGCGTATTTGCCCTTCTAAGGCAAGCCGCCGTTCCGGTGTCTCCGCACGTCTGCCACTTCTCCCTGGCAGTCTGGTATTGGACGGCGGTATTTTTTTGCCCGCCGCGGCTCCCCTGCCTGCGCCGGTCGTTACTTTGCGGATGGCCCCGCACAAGGTAAAGTTGGAATTCTTCTTGATCCGGGGCGCAACGTGTTCGATTTGTTCGTCAATTCTCTGGTCGTGATGCTGGTGGTGGTGGATCCCATCGGGCTGGCGCCGATGTTCGCCGTCCTGACCTATGGCGAATCCCCGGCGGAACAGCGTCGCATCGCCATCCGCGGGACCCTGATCGCCGGCGCGATCCTGGTGGTGTTCGTGCTCGCCGGGGATGCGCTGCTGAGCACTCTCGGCATCGGCATGCCGGCGTTTCAGGTCGCCGGCGGCATTCTGCTGTTCCTGCTGGCGGTGGACATGGTGTTCGCCCGTCATTCAGGCCTGCGCTCCACGACCGAACGCGAGCAGCGGGAAGCGGAAACACGCAAGGACATTTCCGTGTTTCCGCTCGCCATTCCCCTGATCGCCGGGCCCGGGGCGCTCACGTCGGTATTGCTGATGGTGGGCGAGCAGGGCGGCGACCCGATGGTGATCGGTACGGTGCTGGCGGTGGTGTTCGTGGTGCTGTCGGTCGCGCTGGTATCGTTGCTGTTCTCGGCGCGCATCATGGGCTTCATGGGCGAAACCGGCGCCAATGTCGTGAGCCGCGTGCTGGGCGTGATCCTGGCGGCGCTCGCGGTGCAGTTCGTGATGGACGGCTGGGATGCGGGATTTTCCTACGACGATGCCGCGCCGCAGATGATGACGGTGCGGATGTAAGACGCGCTCAGGCGCTCGCCGTCACCGGCATGTAGTGGACCGGATTGATGCCATGGACGCCCGGCTCGAGCACGCGGTCGATCTCGCAGGGGCGTCCGTCGCTGGTCTTGTATTCCATCAGGTCCACGGTCGTCGCTCCCGGCAGGGGACTGAAGTCCGCGCGCAGCACCAGCGCGACCCTGGGTTTCAGGCGGCGCATGCGGTTCATGGCGACGACCACGCCGATCTCGCCGGTGTTGAGCTCGACCACGCTTCCGATCGGATAGATCCCCATGCACTGGATGAACTGCTCCACCAGCGCCGGATGGAAATCGCGGTTGCGCCACTCGTACATTTTTTTGAGCGCGGCGTGGGCCGACATGCCGGCATGATAGGCGCGGTCGCTGGAGATTGCATCGTAGCAGTCGACGATGCCGCCGATCATGCCGAACAGGCCGATCTGATCGCCCTTGAGGCCGCCGATATAGCCGCTACCGCTGTAACGCTCGTGGTGGCAGCGCGCCACCACGATCGCCGGTCGCGGAATGCCGGAGGTCTTGTCCAGGATCTCGACGCCGCGCGGCACGTGGCTTTTCATCAGGGCGTATTCGTAGTCGCTCAGCGTGCCAGGTTTGTTGAGGATTTCGTTCGGCACCTTCATTTT
>JBLMXN010000063.1:0-10059 GCA_050257795.1 Bacteroidota bacterium | reverse complement strand
CCAGAAGGGCGAACTGCAGAAGCTGGTCGCCAAGGCCATGACTTGAGCCTCGGCGTCATCGACCGGACAAAGCCGCCTTCTGGCGGCTTTTGTTTTTAATGAAGCAATTTCTGATTTCGAACAGAAAATCAGAAATCAGAAATTTGACCAATGGACAAACTGATAGTCACGGGCGGTAATCCGCTGCGCGGCGAGATCAAGATCTCGGGCGCGAAGAACGCCGCACTGCCGGTGCTGGTGTCCTCGCTGTTGACCAACGAGACGGTCAGCATCGCCAACGTGCCGCACCTGCAGGACATCACCACGACCATGGAACTCCTCGGTCGCATGGGCGTGCGCCTGGTGGTCGGCGACAAGATGGTGATCGAGGCCGACTCGAGCCAGAACACGTCGGTGCACGCGCCGTACGAACTGGTGAAAACCATGCGCGCCTCGATCCTGGTGCTCGGTCCTTTGCTCGCGCGTTTCGGCGAGGCCGAGGTGTCCCTCCCCGGCGGCTGCGCCATCGGCTCGCGTCCGGTCAACCTGCACATCAAGGGACTGCAGGCCATGGGCGCGGAGATCAAGCTCGACGGCGGTTATATCCGCGCCAAGGCGAAACGTCTGAAGGGCGCGCGCATCTTCATGGATCTGGTATCGGTCACCGGCACCGAGAACATCATGATGGCGGCGACGCTGGCTGACGGCACGACGATCATCGAAAACGCCGCGCGTGAACCCGAGGTGGCGGACCTCGCAAAGTGTCTCAACGCCATGGGTGCGAAAATCACGGGCGCGGGCACGGACGAGATCGCGATCGAAGGCGTCGAGCGCCTGCACGGCGCGGTGCATGAGGTCATCCCCGACCGCATCGAGACCGGAACCTATCTGGTCGCCGGCGCCATGACCGGCGGCACCGTGCGGCTTCGCAATGCGCGCACCGAACTGCTGCAGTCGGTGCTCGACAAATTGCGCGAGGCCGGCGCGGTGATCGAAACCGGGCCGAACTGGGTCAGCCTCGACATGCAGGGGCGGCGGCCAAAGGCCGTGACTGTGCGCACCGCGCCGTATCCGGCGTTCCCGACCGACATGCAGGCGCAGTTCATCGCGATGAACGCGGTCGCCGAAGGCAGCGGCACGGTGACCGAGACGATCTTCGAGAACCGTTTCATGCACGTGTACGAATTGCAGCGCATGGGCGCCGACATCGAGATGGAAGGCAACACCGCCATCGTGCGCGGCGTGCCGCGCCTGAAGGGCGCGCCGGTGATGGCGACCGATTTGCGCGCCTCCGCGAGCCTGGCGCTTGCGGCGCTGATGGCGGAAGGCGAAACCGTCGTCGACCGCATCTATCACATCGACCGCGGCTACGAATGCATCGAGGAGAAGCTCGCGCAACTCGGCGCGCGCATCCGGCGCGTGCCCGGTACGCTCGCCTCCCGCACGGGGCGGAAACAGACGGCGTGAACCATGACCACCCCGCTCAATATCGCTCTGTCCAAGGGGCGGATTCTGGAAGAAGGCCTGCCGCTGCTTGAACGCGCCGGCATCCGGCCCGCGGAAAACCCGCTCAAGAGCCGCAAGCTCATCCTCGACACCAACCTGCCGGACGTGAAGGTCACGATCATCCGCGCCGCGGACGTGCCCACCTACGTGCGCTTCGGCGCCGCCGATCTCGGCATCGCCGGCCGGGACGTGCTGATGGAATACGACGGCGACGGCCTGTACGAACTGCTCGATCTCCGCATCGCCCGTTGCCGCCTGATGGTGGCGGAGCCGGCCAGCCTGGCCTCGCGCGACGATCCGCAGAACTGGACGCGCCTGCGCATCGCCACCAAGTACGTGAAAACCACGCAGCGGCACTTCGCCGCCAAGGGCATCCAGACCGACATCATCAAGCTCTACGGCTCCATGGAACTGGCGCCGCTCGTGGGTCTGTCCGACCGCATCGTCGACCTGGTCGACACCGGCAACACCCTCAGGGCCAATGGCCTGGTCGAGGTCGAGCACATCGCCGACATCAGCGCCTGGCTGGTGGCCAACAAGGCGTCGATGAAAATGAAGCGTGCCCCCTTGCAGACGCTTGTGGACCGTCTGAGTAAGGCGGTTGGATAAGGTGACTGGAAAATTTCACAGGATTAACGGGATGTTCAGGATTAATTTATAAAGTTTCTGGTTTTAATCGGGTCAATCCTGTTCTAATCCTGCTAACCCTGTAACTTGCCCTTTGTGTGATACATGTAATGAGCATCAACTTACGCCTGCTGAAGACCGCCGATCCGGGTTTTAAGGCCGAGTTCGAGCGTCTGCTCGAGCGCGCGCAGTCGCTCGACCCGAAGATCGAGGCGACGGTGCGCGACATCGTCGCGGACGTGCGCGCGCGCGGCGACGCCGCGCTCCTCGAGTACACGCGCCGTTTCGACCGGCGCGATGTTGCCAGCGCGGCCGAACTTGAAATCCCGCGCGCGCGTCTGCGCGAGGTGGCGCGCGCGTTGACCAGGGAACAATACGAGGCGCTTGCCAACGCCGCCGAGCGCGTGCGCGCCTACCACGAGCGCCAGCGCGTCGAGTCCTGGAGTTACGCCGAGCCCGACGGCACGGTGCTGGGGCAGCAGGTCACGCCGCTCGAGCGCGTCGGCCTGTACGTGCCCGGCGGCAAGGCCGCCTATCCCTCGTCCGTGCTCATGAACGCGATCCCGGCCAAGGTCGCGGACGTGCACGAGCTCATCATGGTGGTGCCGGCGCCGGAGGGCGTGTTGAACGACATGGTGCTGGCGGCGGCCTATCTCGCTGGCGTCGACCGGGTGTTCACCGTCGGCGGCGCGCAGGCGGTGGCGGCACTCGCCTACGGCACGCCGACGATTCCGAAGGTCGACAAGATCGTCGGCCCAGGCAACATCTACGTCGCCACTGCCAAGCGCCTGGTGTTCGGCGCCGTCGACATCGACATGATCGCCGGGCCGTCCGAGATCGTGGTGGTGTGCGACGGCCGCACCGATCCCGAGTGGGTCGCGATGGACCTGTTCTCGCAGGCGGAACACGACGAGGACGCGCAGGCGATTCTCATCAGCCTCGATGAAGCGTTCACGCAACGCGTGCGCGCAGCCATCGGAAAACTCCTGCCCGGCATGGAACGGCGCGACATCATTCGTGCCTCGCTGGAGAATCGCGGCGCGCTGATTACCGCGGGCAGCCTCGACGAGGCCATTGCGCTGGTGAATCGCATCGCGCCGGAACATCTCGAACTGTCGGTGGAGGACGCCGCGGTGGTGGCCGGGCGCGTGCGCCACGCCGGCGCGATTTTCCTCGGGCGCTACACCGCGGAGGCGCTCGGCGACTACTGCGCCGGACCGAACCACGTGCTGCCGACCTCCGGCACCGCGCGGTTTTCCTCGCCGCTCGGCGTGTACGATTTCCAGAAGCGCACCAGCCTGATCCAGTGCTCGGCCGAAGGCGCTTCGCGCCTCGGCGAAACCGCCTCGGTGCTGGCGCGCGGCGAAGGCCTGACCGCGCACGCGCGCTCGGCGGAGTACCGGATTAAAAAATAGTCATCCGAACCGCCAAGACGTCAAGGACGCCAAGAAAATCCATTTTTTTGTTTTGAATCCTTGGCGTCTTGGCGGTGAGATTCTTTTAGATGAGCAATTCAATTAAAGAGAAAGTCGAGAAATGGATCCGGCCGGAGATCCGGGCGCTCAAGGCCTATCACGTGCCGGACGCCGCCGGGCTCATCAAGCTCGACGCCATGGAGAATCCCTACGTCTGGCCCGAGGATGTGAAACAGGCCTGGCTGCGAACGCTGCACGAGGTCGCGATCAACCGCTATCCGGACCCGGACGCGCGCCGGTTGCGCGAGCGCCTGCGCGCGGTATTCGGCGTGCCCGCGGGCATGGAACTCATTCTCGGCAACGGCTCGGACGAGCTCATTCAAATGATCCTCATGGCGCTGTCGAAACCGGACGCCGTGGCGCTCGCGCCGACGCCGACCTTCGTCATGTACGAAATGATCTCCGGCTTCGTGCGCATGCAGTTCGTCGGCGTGCCGCTGGCGCAGGACTTTTCGCTCGACATGCCGGCCATGCTCAAGGCGATCGAGACGCACCGGCCGGCGGTGATCTTTCTGGCTTATCCGAACAATCCGACGGGCAATCTGTTTTCCCGTGCCGATATCGAGCGCATCCTGGACAAGGCGCCGGGCCTGGTGGTGCTGGATGAGGCCTATCACGCGTTCGCCGGCGATTCGTTCATGGACCGCCTCGGCCGGCACGACAACCTGTTGGTGATGCGCACGCTGTCGAAACAGGGTCTGGCGGGGCTGCGTCTCGGATTGCTCGCGGGACCCGCGGCGTGGCTCGTGGAATTCAACAAGGTCCGGCTGCCTTACAATATCGGCAGCCTGACGCAGGCGAGCGCCGAATTCGCGCTGGCGCACCTCTCCCTGCTGGATGAACAGGCCGCGCATCTGCGCCAGGATCGGGACAAGCTGCTGCAGGCGCTCGCCAGCATGCGCGGCGTGCGCGCCTGGCCAAGCCGGACCAATTTCATCCTGTTCCGCGTCGGGAACCGCGACGCCGGCGAGGTTTTCGCGGGACTGCGCGAGCGCGGGGTGCTGATCAAGAACCTCGATTCCGCCGGCGGCGCGCTTGCCGGATGCCTGCGCGTCACCGTCGGGACGCCGGAGGAAAACGCCGCGTTCCTGCGGGCGCTTGAGGCGGCCCTGTGATTCGTCTATGGTTTCGACTGTGAAACGCTCAAAACCGAAAGCCGCCCGCGTCAAATCCGCCGCCGGCCGGCGCGCCGAGGTCAGCCGCAACACCAAGGAAACCCAGATCAGCGTCGCCGTCAACCTGGACGGCCGTGGCGCCGCGCGTCTCGACATCGGCCTGCCGTTTCTGGAGCACATGCTGGAGCAGGTCGCGCGTCACGGTCTGATCGACATGACGGTCGAGGCCAAGGGCGATCTGCACATCGACGCGCACCACACGGTCGAGGACGTCGGCATCACGCTCGGCCAGGCGCTGGCCCGGGCCGTGGGCGACAAGAAGGGCATCCGCCGTTACGGACACGCCTACGTGCCGCTGGACGAGGCGTTGTCGCGCGTGGTGATCGATTTCTCCGGCCGTCCCGGGCTCGAGTACCACGTGGATTTTCCGCGCGCCCGCGTCGGCGAATTCGACGTCGATTTGCTGCATGAATTCTTCCAGGGCTTCACCAACCACGCCCTGGTGACGCTGCACGTTGACTGCCTGCGCGGCAAGAACGCGCACCACAATGCCGAGACCGTGTTCAAGGCGTTCGGCCGCGCGCTGCGCATGGCGCTCGAGATCGACCCGCGCGCCGCGGATACGGTTCCGTCAACGAAAGGAAGTTTGTAATTGTTTCTGAACCGCCAAGGACGCCAAGAGCGCCAAGAAGATCTGAGTGAATATTTTTTGGCTTTCCTGGCGTCCTTGGCGGTTCAAGATCATTAGTTTCAAATTATGAATACGGTGGCGGTCATTGATTACGGCATGGGCAACCTGCGCTCGGTGTGCAAGGCGATCGAGCACGTCGCGCCCAAGGCGCGCGTGCAGCTGACAGCCTCGGCCGCCGAGATCCGCGCCGCCTCGCGCGTGGTGTTTCCGGGACAGGGCGCCATCGGCGGTTGCATGGCGGCGCTGGAGCACGGCAATCTGCGCGAATCCCTGCTCGCGGCCATTAAGACCAAACCGTTCCTGGGCATCTGCCTGGGCCTGCAGGCGCTGTACGATTTCAGCGAGGAGGGCGGTGGCACCCCGTGCCTGAGCCTGTTCGCCGGCGCCGTCAAACGTTTCCCCGCGGAAAAAATGACCGAGCCCGCCACCGGCCTGCCGCTCAAGGTGCCGCACATGGGCTGGAACCAGGTGCGCCAGACCGGCGCGCACCCGCTGTGGAACGGCATCCCGCAGGACACGCGCTTCTATTTCGTGCACAGCTACTACGCCGATTCGGCCGAGGCCGGCGACATCGCCGGCGAGACCGAGTACGGCCTGCGGTTTACCTCGGCCGCGGCGCATGCGAATATTTTCGCGGTCCAGTTTCATCCGGAGAAAAGCCAGCGCGGCGGACTGCGCCTGCTGGAAAATTTCGTGTCCTGGAACGGAACCCACTGAACGCCAGAACCTCGTTTAACGTCACATCCATCGCCAACTCAACCGGGATTCATCCGAACGTATGCCGCTGCTGATCATTCCAGCCATCGATATCAAGGACGGCAAGTGCGTGCGCCTGCGCCAGGGGCGCATGGACGACGTGACCGTCTTCTCCGACCATCCGCTCGAAGCCGCGCAGCGCTGGGTCAAGGCCGGCGCGCGCCGCCTGCATCTGGTCGACCTGAACGGCGCGCGCTCCGGCAAGCCGGTCAATGCCGAAGTGATCCGCGAGATCGTCGCGGCGTTTCCGGAAGTCCCGGTGCAGGTCGGCGGCGGCATCCGCGACGAGGACACCATCCAGACCTATATCGACATGGGCGTGCGCTACGTGATCCTCGGGACCAAGGCGGTGAACGCGCCGCACTTCGTGAGCGACGTGTGCGCCGAGTTTCCCGGGCACATCATCGTCGGGCTGGACGCCAGGGACGGCAAGGTCGCGATCGACGGCTGGTCCAAGCTGTCGGGGCACGATGTCGTCGACCTCGCCAAGAAATACCAGGACGACGGCGTGGACGCGATCGTCTACACCGACATCGGCCGCGACGGCATGATGACCGGCGTCAACGTCGAGGCGACGGTGAAGCTGGCGAGCGCCATTTCCATCCCCGTGATCGCCTCCGGCGGCATCACCAACCTGGAGGACATCCGCCGGCTGTGCGCGGTGGGCGACGCCGGCATCGTCGGCGCCATCACCGGCCGCGCGATCTATGAAGGCACGCTCGACTTCGCCGCGGCGCAGAAACTCGCGGATGAATTAGGCAAATAATCTTAAACCGCCAAGGCGCCAAGAGCGCCAGAAAACCGGAAAGAAAATGATTTATTTCTTTTTTCGGCGTCTTGGCGGTTCAAATTCATAAATATTATGGGCCTTGCAAAACGCATCATCCCCTGCCTCGACGTGGACAACGGCCGTGTCGTCAAGGGCGTCAAGTTCATCGAGATCCGCGACGCCGGCGATCCGGTCGAGATCGCGCGCCGCTACGACGAGCAGGGCGCGGACGAGATCATCTTCCTCGACATCACCGCCAGTTCCGACAACCGCGAAACAATGGTGCACGTGGTCGAGTCGATGGCGTCCGAGGTGTTCATTCCGCTGACCGTCGGCGGCGGCATCCGCAAGGTCGAGGACGTGCGGCGCATGCTGAACGCCGGCGCCGACAAGGTCGGAATCAACACCGCGGCGGTGGCGCGTCCGGAATTCGTGAAAGAGGCCTCGGATCATTTCGGCTCGCAATGCATCGTGGTGGCGATCGACGCCAAGCAGGTCGGCCCGGACAAGTGGGAAGTGTTCACGCATGGCGGCCGCAAGGCCACCGGTCTCGATGCCGTGGCGTGGGCCAAGAAGATGACCGACTACGGCGCCGGCGAGATCCTGCTGACCAGCATGGATCGCGACGGCACCCGGGACGGCTTCGACCTCAAGCTCACGCGCGCCGTGTGCGATGCCGTGAGCATCCCGGTGATCGCCTCGGGCGGGGTCGGCAACCTCGACCATCTGGTCGACGGCATACGCGCCGGGCACGCCGACGCCGTGCTGGCGGCGAGCATCTTCCACTTCGGCGAATACACGGTGCAGCAGGCCAAGCAACGCATGGCCGCGGCCGGGATTGAAGTAAGATTATGAATATGAAATGGACCGCCTGGACGCCAGGAGCGCCAGGGCAAGCAAAGAACAGAAATAGTTTGTGAATAGTGCGCGATCCCGGCCAGGGATTAATCATGCCCCCCATTCTGATATGATTGGCGCAGTTCCTGGCGACCCTGACGTCCTGGCGTTTTCAATCATATGAATGAATCCTGGCTCGATGCGGTGAAATGGAACAGCGACGGGCTGGTGCCCGCGATCGCGCAGGAGGCCGGCACCGGCAAGGTGCTGACGCTCGCGTGGATGAACCGCGAGGCGCTGGCGGCGACCGCGAAAGAGGGGCGGGCGGTGTACTGGTCGCGCTCGCGCCGCAAGCTGTGGCACAAGGGCGAGGAATCGGGGCACGTCCAGCTGATCAGGGACATCCGCCTCGACTGCGACAACGACGCGGTGCTGCTGCTGGTGGAACAGCGGGGCGGCATCGCCTGTCATACCGGACGCGAGCGCTGTTTTTATCAGCAGTTGCAGGGCGAGCGCTGGGTGGAAGTCGAACCGGTGTTGAAGAGCGAACAGGAAATCTACGGGAAAAAATAATTAATAATGTAGCGTGGGTCAGGCGCGCAGCGCCGTAACCCACCAAACTATTATTCTCGTTTCGGCGGGTTACGCGCTTGAGAAACGGCGCTAACCCGCCCTACATAAAAGTATGACCGATATCCTCAAAAAACTGGCCGAGATACTGGAAGCGCGCAAGAGCGCCGATCCGCAGAGCTCCTACGTCGCCGGCCTCTACGCCAAGGGCCTCGACGCGATCCTCAAGAAGATCGGCGAGGAAGCCACCGAGACCGTGCTGGCGGCCAAGAGCGGCGAGCGCGACAAGATCATCCATGAAACCGCCGACCTGTGGTTCCATACGCTGATTATGCTTGCGCAGACCGGGGTTAAGCCGGATGATATTCTGGCTGAGCTGGAGCGCCGCTTCGGCACCTCCGGGCTGGATGAAAAGGCCGCGCGCCCGGGGCGCCGGTAAGATCGCGGCGAGGCGACCCCGCCTCCCGGCAACGGCAAGTATTCATTTCGGAGAAACATCATGGGTTCATTTAGCATCTGGCACTGGCTCGTCGTACTGATCATCGTGCTGTTGATTTTCGGCACCAAGAAACTGCGCAACATCGGCAGTGACCTCGGCGGAGCCATCAAGAGCTTCAAGCAGGCGATGAAGGAAGGAGGCGACGAGCCCTCGAAGCCGGAATCCGAAGAAGAAGCCGAGCCCGAACCGCCCAAAAAAATCCCGGGCAAGTCCGGCCGCGTGATCGACGCCGAAGTCACTTCCAGACAAAAGCACAAGTCCTGATCCGGTTCGCCGCCACGGACGCGCGCGATGTTCGACATCGGTTTCTCCGAACTGGTGGTGATCGGGCTGATCGCCCTGATCGTGCTGGGTCCGAAACGCCTGCCCGAGGTCGCGCGCACCGCGGGCCGCTGGCTGGGCCAGCTGCGCCGCTTCGTCTCCGAGGTCAAGCAGGATCTCGATCGTGAGATCCACCACGAGGAGCTCGCCGAGCTGCGCAAGCTCAAGCAGGAGCTCGACGCCACCCGCAACCTGATGCAGGACGCCTCGGGCGATCTGGTCAAGGGCTTCACCGAGGTCGCGCCCGGTTCCACCGAACCCACCATTCACCCGAACGCCGCGCCCGAGCCTGCGAGCCTGCCGACGCCGCCGGCGAAACCCGCGCGCGCCAAACCCAAGAAGAAATCCCGTACCGGAAAGAAAGATGGCGGAGCCCGAAGACCCCCAGAGCACTGAAGGCAGCCTGATCTCGCATCTGCTTGAGCTGCGGGACCGGCTGCTGTACTCGGTGATCGCGATCGCCGTGGTGTTCGGCGCGCTGATGGCGTTCGTCGGCAGCGGCGAGGTGTATACCCTGGTGGCAAAACCGCTGATGGACGTTATGCCGCCCGGCGCCAACATGGTCGCGACCGAGGTTGCCTCGCCGTTCCTGACGCCGATCAAGCTCACACTCGCGGTCGCGCTGGTGCTGACGATCCCGTTCCTGCTGTACCAGCTATGGGCCTTCGTCGCGCCCGGGCTGTACCGGCACGAGCGCCGCCTGGTGCTGCCGCTGCTGATTTCCAGCACGCTGCTGTTCTACAGCGGCATGGCGTTCGCCTATTTCGTCGTATTTCCCATGGCGTTCGGATTCTTCGTGAAGGCGCTGCCGCCGGGCGTGACCATGATGACCGACATCCGGCAGTACCTGGATTTCGTATTCTCGATGTTCTTCGCCTTCGGCATCGCCTTCGAGGTGCCGGTGGCGGTGGTGC
>JBLMXN010000062.1:0-2500 GCA_050257795.1 Bacteroidota bacterium | reverse complement strand
GCCGGCGAGGGCATCGGCATCGACCGGCTGGTGATGCTGTTCACCGATTCGCCGTCGATCCGCGACGTGCTGTTGTTCCCGCCCTGGCGACCCTGGCGTCCTGGCGGTGGACTTAAACAGCGTTGAACTACTTTTCCGGGCGCATGTGCGGGAACAACAGCACGTCGCGGATCGACGGCGAATCGGTGAACAGCATCACCAGCCGGTCGATGCCGATGCCCTCGCCGGCCGTCGGCGGCATGCCGTGCTCGAGCGCGCGGATGTAATCCTCGTCGAAATGCATCGCCTCCTCGTCGCCCGCTTCCTTTTCCTGCACCTGCTTGCGGAAACGTTCGGCCTGGTCCTCGGCGTCGTTCAACTCGGAAAAGCCGTTGGCGATCTCACGACCGCCCACGTACAGTTCGAAGCGATCCGTGACGTCGGGGTTCTGATCGTTGCGCCGCGCCAGCGGCGAGACTTCGGTCGGATACGAGGTGATGAACGTCGGGTCCTTGAGCTTGTCCTCCACGGTCTTCTCGAAAACCTCCAGTTGCAGCTTGCCGGTGCCGTACGTCTCCTTGACCGGCAACCCCAACCGCGCAGCGATCCGGCGCAGCGCTTCGATGTCATCGAGTTCGGCCTCGCGGATGTCGGGGTTGTACTGCAGGATCGCCTCGCGCAGCGTCAGGCGCCGGAAGGGCTTGCCGAAGTCGTAGGTCTCGCTCTGATACGTGATTGTTTCCGTTCCCAGCACCGTCTGCGCCAGACCGCGCAGCATCTCCTCGCTGAGATTGATCAGGTCATGATAATCGGCGTAGGCCTGATAGAACTCGAGCATGGTGAACTCGGGGTTGTGCCGCGTGGACAAACCTTCGTTGCGGAAGTTGCGGTTGATCTCGTACACCTTCTCGAAACCGCCGACGATCAGGCGCTTGAGATAGAGCTCCGGCGCCACGCGCAGGAACAGGCTCATGTCGAGCGCGTGATGATGCGTCACGAACGGGCGCGCCGTGGCCCCGCCCGGGATCGTCTGCATCATCGGCGTTTCCACCTCGAAGAAACCGCGCGCGTCCAGGAAGTTGCGCAGATAGCGCACGATCGCGGTGCGGATACCGAAGGTCTTGCGCGTCACCTCGTTCATGATCAAGTCGAGGTAGCGCTGGCGATATTTGGTCTCGGTGTCAGTCAGACCGTGGAATTTCTCGGGCAACGGACGCAGCGATTTGGTCAGCAGCCGGACCTCGTCGACCTTGACCGACAGCTCGCCGGTCTTGGTCTTGAACAGCACGCCTTCGGCGCCGAGGATGTCGCCGATGTCCCATTTCTTGAATTCCTCGTAGGCCTTCTCGCCGATGGCATCGCGGGTGATGTAGACCTGAATACGCCCGGACATGTCCTGCAGGTGGGCGAAGCTGGCCTTGCCCATGACGCGCCGAGTCATCATGCGCCCGGCGACCTTGCAGCGCACGTTGCGGGTTTCGATCTCGGCCGGCTCCTTCCCCCCGTACTCGGCATGCAGCTCGGCGGCCACCACATTGCGCCGGAAATCGTTCGGGAACGCCTGTCCCTGGCGGCGCAATTCCGCGAGCTTGGTGCGGCGCAGCGCGATCTGTTCGTTCTCGTCAGGTTCGTGAATCATTTTGCATGAATATTAAAGAGATATGGCAACTCTGTCATACACGACTTGAATTCTGCTGCAGTCCGCTCTTGAGACTGGCATCGATGAATTTGTCGAGATCGCCGTCGAGCACCGCCTGCGGGTTGCCGCTTTCCACCCCGGTGCGCAGGTCCTTCACGCGCGACTGGTCGAGCACATAAGAACGAATCTGGTGGCCCCATTCGATGTCGGTCTTGCTCGCCTCCACCTTCTGTTTTTCCCGGTCGAGCTTCTCGCGCTCCAGCTCGTACAGGCGCGCCTTCAGCATTTTCATGGCCTCGGCGCGGTTGCGGTGCTGCGAGCGGTCGGATTGGCATTGAACCACAATCCCGCTCGGGTTGTGCGTAATGCGCACGGCGGAATCGGTGCGGTTGACGTGCTGGCCGCCGGCGCCGCTCGCGCGGTAGGTGTCCACCCGCAGGTCGGCCGGGTTGATGTCGACCGCGATGTCCTCGTCCACCTCGGGGTAGGCGAATACCGAGGCGAACGAGGTATGCCGGCGGTTGCCGGAATCGAAGGGCGACTTGCGCACCAGCCGGTGCACCCCGGTTTCGGTGCGAAGATAGCCATAGGCGTACGGACCGGTGAAACGCACGGTCGCGCCCTTGATGCCGGCCACCTCACCCTCGGAGATCCCCAGGATCTCGGTCTTGAAACCATGCTTGTCGCCCCACATGAGGTACATGCGCAGCAGCATGTTGGCCCAGTCCTGGGCCTCGGTGCCGCCGGAACCGGCCTGAATGTCCATGAACGCATTGTTGGCGTCCATCGCGCCCGAAAACATGCGCTGGAATTCGAGATCGGCCAGCTGTTTCTCCAGTTTCGCCAGATCCGCCGCGACCGAGGCCGCCACTTCGGCGTCGC
>JBLMXN010000061.1:0-7187 GCA_050257795.1 Bacteroidota bacterium | reverse complement strand
GAACTTGGCCGGCTCGCGGAAACGGATGACCACCACGCTCTCGTCGAGCGTCGGCACGTCGCGCGCGATGAAGGGATTGGAGGTGTCAACCACCGGCACGCGCTGGAAGTTGATGTCGCTGAGCGAGAACTGCGGCGTGATGTAGTGCGTATAGTCGCGCAGCCGCCGCAGGATCGTGTCGGTGACGGCTTCCGGGGTGTGGCCGCGCATGTTGGTGTCGCGGTGGATTTTCTGGATCCACTCCAGGTTCACCACCGGCACCACGCCGAGCAGCAGGTCCACGTACTGCGCCACGTCCACCCCGCCGTTGCCGTTTCTGGCGTTGCGGCGTTCGATCACCGCGGGGTTGTGCGACGGGCTCATGCGGCGCCGGGTCCAGGTGCGCGCCATCACGCCGCCATGCAGTCCCTCGTAAAACAGCAGGTCGGTGTCCTGCGGGATCGGCCGCCACGGCGTGAAGCTGCCGGGCGGCAGTCCGAACTGCGGCTGCGTCTCCTCGGTCACGTAATGCCGTACCTGGCCGGTGCCGTGCTCGGAGTATTCCCGGAACAGCGCCTCGAGCTTGTCGAACTGGTTGACTTCCGGCCCGAAGTGACTGAGCAATCTGCCCTCGGCTTGTGCCTCGGCGATCAGGCGGTCCATTTCTTTCCGCTCGTAACGGAAAAACGCGTCGCCTTCGACGAATTCCGCCGAGATGTCTTCGCGCCGGAAAATGTCGTGAAACGCGTGGCGCACGGTCGTGGTCCCGGCGCCGGAAGACCCGGTCACGGCAACGACGGGAAATTTCTTGGACATGGTCTGCGCCCGCGCGGTCGGTGAATGCGATTTTCTTTTTATGGTATTTGTCGGCGCCGGTCAACGGCGTGAACCGCCGTCCGGGCCGGACCCGGCGACGAGCGCACAAAAACAAGGGTCGGAAGCCGTTTCTTAGACAGATTTTAAAGACATCGGCGTGCTTGCGGCGGGGTTGTCGCGGCCCCGGTGCCACTGATCGATTCTTAAATTATTACCCGGGAAAGAACCGTGCCGAAAAGAGACCAATGAAATTTGCTTTTGTCCGTCGCTCATGGCCGCTTTCCAATTGAGATAGTCCGATGAGTTATGCGAGATATGTCTCGCGGGATCTGGAAAACCCCCGCGGCCGGTGATGAATATAAAAATTTTTTAATTGAAGTTTCATGTGATCAGCGTAGCGTGATCCGCGCATGGACGTTCATGCGTTGGACCGAAGCACGGAAGGAGGTACCTCGATGTGCTACGAGAGATGGATCGAACGTGAGCAGGCAACGGAAGCCCTTGAAAAGGCCAAGAAGGAAGCGGACAAGATGATCGAAAAAGCCAAGTCCGCCACCCGCCCCGAGCCGGAAAAGGATACCCGCCCGGTCGCGGAGCAGGAAGAAGCCGTCTGACGCCTCAATCGCGATTGTGAAATTGAAAACCCCGCGCCCGCGGGGTTTTGTTTTCGGGCGAAGTGAAAATTTTCAGCCGTGCCGTTTGATGCGGCCGCGCTTTTCGAAATAGCGCTGGTGCTGATCCTCGGCCTTGTAGAACGGCGCGGCCGGGACGATTTCGGTCACGATCGGCTCGCGGAAACGGCCGGATTTTTCCAGCTTCGCCTTGGCGGCCCGCGCCGCCGCTTCCTGCGCCGGTGTGTGACAGAAGATCACCGAGCGGTACTGGCTGCCGACATCGGCGCCCTGGCGGTTGGGCGTGGTCGGATCGTGGATTTTCCAGAACACGTCGAGCAACTCTTCATAACTCAGCTGCGCCGGATCGTAACTCACCTGCACCACCTCGGCATGGCCGGTGGTGTCACGGCAGACGTCAACATAAGTAGGGTTCGCGGTTTTGCCGCCGCTGTAGCCGACCATGGTTGCCATCACGCCGGGGATTTCCCGGAACGCCGCCTCCACGCCCCAGAAGCAGCCGGCACCGAATGTGGCTTTTTCCATGATGCCCCCTGTGTTCGTGCGCTCGATACCCGTGTTGACCGCCGCCGCGGCGGAATGTTCAGGAAAAGCGCCGTTCCCGGGCGCCGCGAACCCGCCGCCCCGAAACCTGCGTCCGAACTGGGGGAATAGGCTAGACGACGACGAGCTGGCGCTGGCCGCGAAGCTTGAGGTTGACCAGCGCCTCGTCCGCGCGGCGCAGCATCTCTTGCGGTTCCTCGCCGGGCGAGTAGAACGTGAGCACGCCGCCGAAACCCGGCAGCGGGTAGCTCTTGCCCTTGAGGCTGAAGTGTGACTCCTTGGCGCGCTTGCTTACCTTCTCGAGCGCGCGCAGGGCGTTGTCCTTGTCGGTGTTGGGCAGCAGCACCGCGAACTCGTTCTTGTTGTAGCGCGCCACCAGGTCGTAGCTGCGGAAGCGGCCGAGCACTTCGCTGGTGTACTGGTTGAGCACGGCGTTGGCCGCGTCCTGCCCGTGTTCCTCGTTAATCGTTTCAAGGTTCTCGACGTCGATCAGCGCCAGCGCCAGCGGATCGCCGTGACGCTTGACGCGCTCGACCTCGGCCTCGATCTGGCGCAGCAGCACGTCGCGCTTGGGCAGGCCAAGCGCCTTCTTGGCCGGTTTGTCGCCGGCACGGGCGCGCTTCCTGGCCTTGTTCAGTTCCTCGCGCAGCTGTTCGCGCTCGGCTTCGATCATCTTGAGGTAGCTGGTGGCGTCGGAGAGTTGGCGCGCCAGCGCTTCGCGCTCGTGCAGCAGTTCGTCCATGCCTTTCGCCAGCATCTGGCGCAGGTCGTTCAGGTTCTGCGTCGCTTCAGGATTGGCGCTGGGCGGCGTTTCCGGCGCAGCCGCCGGCACCGGTTTGGGTTCGGGCATTCCTGAACTTTCCATGGCAGTGGGCTTCTCCGTCGGGTTGGTCTTGGTGTTCTGGGACGGGTGTGGCTTCGATACGGCCTTGACCGCGGTATCAGGGGCCGGTGCTTTTTGGGAGGCCGGCGCCGCGGGAGCCGCGACCGGTTCCGCGGTCTTGAGCGCGGCGCCATGTCCGGGCTTGGGCAGATACAGCGCCAGGTGCTGCTGGATCAGGCGCGCCCGCAGTCGCATCGGCGCCGGGTGGCTGTGATCGCGGGTGTAAGCGAGCAATTGATTATGCAGGTAGGTGACGCAGGTGCCGTTGACGTAGTTGTTTTCGCGGCAATACAGAACGGCGTCTTCGATTAATTGATACAGCTCGCCACCGTCCGGGTGGCTTACGAGATGTTCCAGGTGCCGCGCCAGCGCGCGCATCAGCCCGGGGTCGACCGAGTCGACGGAGAAGTATTCGCCGACAGCCAAGAATGCACTCCTAGTGGGGTTCGGGGCTTTTTAACATCCTTTGTTGGGTCGCTAATTTACCCGCGAACGAAAAAAATAACAATATCTTGTGATAAAAAAATGACGGTTCCACTACCGGTTGAAAATACTCGCCAGCCGATCAACCACCGCGGGCTTGCCCATGATGACCCCGTACTGGCGCCCGACGACGGGAGCGTCCGATTCGCGCACGATCGTAAACTTGCCGCCGGCCTCTTCTATAAGAATGCGGCTCGCGGCGATGTCCCAGATAGCCTCGTTGTAATCGATGGCGGCGTCGACCGCGCCGATGGCGGCGAGGCTGTGCGCGTAGCAACTGCGGTAGATGCGATGATTCGGGTGCGCCCGCACCACGGCGTCGAACAGCTCGCCGTCGTCACGGTATTTGATGAAGTTGGCGCGTGCCGACAGCAGCACGCGCTCGCCGCCATCGATCGCGGCGGGGTCGAGATCGGCGAGAATCACGCGCTCGCCGTTCTTGTGCGTGCCCAGGTTGTAAGCCGCGCTCACGCACAGGTCGAGCGCCGGATGGTCAATCACGCCCAGCAGCGGCGCGCCGCGATAGTGCAGTGCCAGGATGCTGCCGAAGGTCGCGACGTGGTGCACGAAATCCTCGGTGCCGTCGATCGGGTCCATGATCCACTGGAACGGCGCGCCCGGATTCGTCGGCGGAAACTCCTCGCCGATCACGCCGTGGTCGGTGAACTGCCGCCGGACCCGCTCGCGCAGATACTCCTCCACCCGCAGATCGGCGCTAGTGACGAAGCTCCTGTCGGCCTTGCGTTTCACCTCGAAGCCGACCGCCATGAGCGAGTGAATCAGTGAACGCGCCGACGCGGAAAATTCCAGAGCCTTGGCGTAAAAGCGCTCGATGTCGCGCGCGGGGATTTCGTTGCGGATGTCCATGGCGTCTATTTTCTCACCCATTCCTTCCCGATTTTTTCATATTGCTTCTTCACCGCCGCCCACGCCACTTTATGGGCCACGATCTCGCGGTCGGCGCGTTGCGCGTATTCCTCCCAGGCGTTGTTGAACGCCGCGAGATAAATCTCCTGCGCGTGCGTCGGCAGGTGGCTTTTCACCGACGCCGGCAGATCGGAGATATCAGCGTAGGGCATCGGTTTCTTGCCGTGCTATTGCTGCTCCTCTTCGCATTTCTTGCATCGCAACGCCTGTCCCAGGTATTGCGCGCGGCCCTCGGCGGTCGTCACCCACGGACGGCTGGTCCAGGGCGGATTATGGCGCATGTGCTGGCCATGGCCGCATTCCAGGTCCGCCACCCAGTCGCCATGCTGGTCCTGGTGGAAACCGGTGATTCGGCGCTGCATGACCGGGGCCTCACACCAGCAGGCGCTTGCGCGTCAGCCGCACCGCGATCAGATAGCCCGCCACCCCGTAGCCCGCGAGCACCGCCAGATGCAGCGGCACGTTCGAAAGCGGCAACCCGGCGACAAGCGGGCGGATCAGGTCCACCGCATGCGCCAGCGGCAGCAGTTGCACCAGGGACTGCAGTGCCGCCGGCAGCGACGTCACCGGATAGAACACGCCCGAGAGAATGAACATCGGCGTCAGCACCAGCGTGACGTAATAATTGAAGAAGTCGTAGCCGCGCGCGAGCGCGCTCATGATCAGCCCCATGCCCGAGAAACACAGGCCGATCAGGAACAGCACCGGCGGCACCCACAGCGCGTGCCAGGTGTGCACGCCGCCGAGAGCCGCCGCGACCGCCAGGATCGCGGTGCCGCTGATGACGCACTTGGTGGCGCACCACAGCATCTCGCCCGCGAGGATGTCCTGCACTTCGAGCGGCGTGGTGAGGATCGCCTCGTAGGTTTTCTGCGGGATCATGCGCGTGTACACCGAGAACATCGCCTCGAAGCTCGCGGTGTTCATCGAGGACGACGCAAGAATGCCGGAGGCGAGAAAGGTGAGGTAGGGCATGTGCATCATTTCGCCGATGAACATCCCGAGCCCGTAACCGAGGCCGAGCAGATACAGGAACGGCTCGCCGAAATTGATCAGGATGCTCGGCAGCATGAGCTTGCGCCACACCAGCGTGTTGCGCCGCCACACCGCGAGCGCGGCGTCCTGAAAGCGCGGAAGAAACAGAGTCGTCATCGTCAGTTCAGAAAAGACTCGTCACCCCGGCGAAAGCCGGTAGCGAGATATATTAATGTAGGGCGGGTTAGGCGCGCAGCGCCGTAACCCGGCGAATGCCGCCACATCATTCCCTGAGCTCCCTTCCGGTGAGTTTGAGGAAAACATCCTCCAGATTCGCCGGCCGGTGCAGGAACGTGAGCCCCGGCATGCCTTCGAGCTGCTTGACCACCGCGCGTGCGTCGCGCGTGTAGTAATAATAGGTGTCGCCCACCGCCTCGAAGCGCCCTTGGCCGGCGGCCGCCAGCGCCTGGCGCGCGAGCTTTTCCTCGCCGCGCACCTCGATCACCTCCGGTTCCGCGTGCTTGCGGATCAGCGCCGCCGGCGTGCCCTGTTCCAGGATGCGTCCCTGGTCCATGATGATCAGCTCGTCGCACAGGCGCTCGGCCTCTTCCATGTAATGCGTGGTGAGCAGCAGGGTTTTGCCGGCCTGGCGCAGGTCGCGCAGCCGCCCCCAGATCATGTGCCGCACCTGCGGGTCGAGTCCGGTGGTCGGTTCGTCCAGCACCACCAGCTCGGGATCGTTGATGAGGGCGCGCGCGATGGTCAGCCGCCGTTTCATGCCCCCGGACAGTGTCGCGATGCGCGCGTCGGCGCGATCGGTGAGGTCGACGAATTCCAGCAGCTCGCGAATGCGCGCATCCAGCGTCGCCGCCGGAATGCCGAAGTAGCGCCCGTAGACGCGCAGGTTTTCCGCGACGGTGAAGTCGGGATCGAGGTTGTCCGCCTGCGGCACCACCCCGGTGCGCGCCCGCACCGCGCGTCCGGCCTGCGGGATCGGCAGCCCGAACACACGGATTTCTCCGCCGCTCAGCGGCGACTGCCCGAGCAGCAGCCGCAGCGTCGTGGTCTTGCCGGCGCCGTTCGGTCCGAGCAGGCCGAAGCAGCGCCCGGACGTGACGTTTAAATCGATTCCGCGCACGACCTCGCGACCGTTGTATTGTTTGCGCAGACCCGAGATTTGCACGACGGGGGACATGGGCCGGTACTTTACAGAGTTCCCGGCATTAACGGAATTTCCCGAAAAAAGGAGATTCGGGTAGTTGAGGTTCAGAAGCAGCACGTTGCCTGAGGATAACGATTGAACACCGCCGGGGTAATGAGGTCAAAATAATGCATATCGGAAATCCGCAGCTATTACAGGCCCTGCCATCGGAGGTCCCATGAAGCGTCGCAATCTGCTCAAAGGTCTGGCGGTCGTGCCGCTGCTGGTCGCGCCGGCGTGGCGCGCAAGGGCGGCGGCGCGGGGCTCGGTGAACATCGCGGAGTTGCAGAAGAGCTGGAAGGATTTGCTGGCGCCGGGCGCCGATGTGGCGCGGACGACCTCGCCGCTCGCGCACTCGAGCGCGGAGTGGAAGAAGATTCTCACTCCGGCGCAATACGGCGTGCTGCGCGAGGAAGACACCGAGCGCCCTTTCAGCAGCCCGCTGGACGACGAGAAGCGGCCGGGTGTTTACGTGTGCGCCGGCTGCAGCCTGCCGCTGTTCACGTCGGCAATGAAATACGACAGCGGCACCGGCTGGCCGAGCTTCTTTACCGTCATTCCCGGCCACACCGGCACCAAGCAGGACCGCTTGCTGATCTATACGCGCACCGAGTATCACTGCATCCGCTGCGGCGGCCATCAGGGCCATGTGTTCGATGACGGACCGCCGCCCACCGGCCAGCGCTGGTGCAACAACGGAGTGGCGCTGCGCTTCATCCCGCAGTCCGGCAAGACCTGATCTTCGTTG
>JBLMXN010000060.1:0-9224 GCA_050257795.1 Bacteroidota bacterium | reverse complement strand
CGGGCCGTAACGCCCGAGCCAGCAAAGCATGGAAACCATCCGCATCCGCGGCGCCCGCACGCACAACCTCAAGAACATCGACGTCGACCTGCCGCGCAACCAGCTCGTCGTCATCACCGGCCTGTCCGGTTCCGGCAAGTCCTCGCTCGCCTTCGACACCCTGTACGCCGAGGGCCAGCGTCGCTACGTCGAGTCGCTCTCGGCCTATGCGCGCCAGTTCCTGGCGCTCATGGAAAAGCCGGATGTCGACCTGATCGAGGGTCTGTCCCCGGCGATTTCGATCGAGCAGAAATCGACCTCGCACAACCCGCGCTCGACCGTGGGCACGGTCACCGAAATCCACGACTACCTGCGCCTGCTGTACGCGCGCGTCGGCGAGCCGCGCTGCCCGGAACATGGCGTGACGCTGGCGGCCCAGACCGTGAGCCAGATGGTCGATCACGTGACGCAGTTGCCCGCGGGCAGCAGGCTGATGCTGCTCGCGCCCATGGTGGACGCGCGCAAGGGCGAGCATACCCACGTGCTCGAGCGCTTGCGCGCCCAGGGTTACGTGCGCGCGCGCATCGACGGGCTGGTGGTTCCGCTCGACGAAACGCCGGCGCTCAACAAGAACACCAAGCACAGCATCGAAGCGGTGGTCGACCGCGTCGTGGTGCAGCCGGGACAGGAGCAGCGCCTGGCGGAGTCGTTCGAAACCGCCATCAACCTGGGCGAGGGGCTGGTGCGCGTGGTCACGCTCGATGCCGCCGGACAGAGCCAGCAGGAAACGGTGTTCTCGGCGCGCTACGCCTGCCCGCATTGCGGCTACTCGCTCGCCGAGCTCGAGCCACGCCTGTTTTCGTTCAACAACCCCGCCGGCGCCTGCCCCGCCTGCGACGGCCTCGGCGTGCGCGAGTTCTTCGACCCGGCGCGGGTGGTGAGCGACCCGACGCTGCCGCTGCCGGCCGGCGCGATTCGCGGCTGGGACCGGCGCAACGCGTTTTATTTCCAGATGCTGGAGTCGCTGGCGCAGCACTACCAGTTCGACCTCGACCAGCCGTTCGAGGAACTGCCGGAAAAAATACGCCGCGTGATCCTGCACGGCAGCGGCGACGAGCTCATCACTTTCACCTACCTCGGCGACCGCGGCCGCCAGTCGAAACGCCAGCATCCGTTCGAGGGCGTCATTCCCAACATCGAGCGGCGTTACCGCGAGACCGACTCGAACACGATCCGCGAGGAGCTGGCGAAATACCTGGGGCACCAGCCGTGCGAAGCCTGCGGCGGATCGCGCCTGCGGATCGAGGCGCGCCACGTGTTTCTCGACGGCAAGCCGTTGCACGACATCACCAACCTGCCGATCGCCGCGGCACACGCGCTCCTCGGCGGCATGGTGCTGTCGGGCAGCCGCGGCGAGATCGCCGCCAAGATCGCCAAGGAAATCGTCAGCCGCCTCGGCTTCCTGATCAGCGTCGGGCTCGATTACCTGACGCTGGCGCGCTCGGCCGACACGCTGTCCGGCGGCGAGGCGCAGCGCATCCGCCTGGCCTCGCAGATCGGCGCCGGACTCGTGGGCGTCATGTACGTGCTGGACGAGCCCTCGATCGGCCTGCACCAGCGCGACAACGCCAAGCTGCTCGACACGCTGCGCCATCTGCGTGACCTCGACAACACCGTGATCGTGGTGGAACACGATGAGGAGGCGATCCGCACCGCCGATTTCGTGCTCGACATCGGCCCCGGCGCCGGCGTGCACGGCGGCGAGATCGTGGCGCAAGGAAAGCCCGAGGACATCCTGCGGCATCCGCGGTCGATCACCGGGGCCTACCTGCGCGGCGAACAACGCATCGAGGTGCCGGCGCAGCGCGCGCCCAACGATCCCGCGCGCCAGCTCGTGATCCGCGGCGCCAGCGGCAATAATCTCGGGAACGTGGATGCGTCGGTCCCGGTCGGTCTGTTGACCTGCATCACCGGGGTGTCCGGGTCGGGCAAATCCACCCTCATCAACGATACGCTCTACGCTTCCGTGGCCAAACACCTGTACGGCTCGGCGCTCGAACCGGCGCCGTGCCGGGCGATCGAGGGACTCGAACACTTCGACAAGGTGATCGACATCGACCAGTCGCCGATCGGGCGCACGCCGCGTTCCAATCCCGCGACCTACACCGGCCTGTTCGCGCCGATCCGCGAGCTGTTCGCCGCCACCCCGATGGCGCGCGAGCGCGGCTACGGCCCGGGACGATTCTCGTTCAACGTGCGCGGCGGTCGCTGCGAGGCTTGCCAGGGCGACGGTCTCATCAAGGTCGAGATGCATTTCCTGCCGGACATCTACGTGCCCTGCGACGTCTGCCGCGGCAAGCGCTACAACCGCGAGACACTCGATATCCGCTACAAGGACAAGGCCATCGACGAAGTGCTGGCCATGACAGTGGAAGAGGCGGCACCGTTCTTCAGCGCCATCCCGGCGGTGAACCAGAAGCTGCAAACGCTGATGGAGGTGGGTCTGTCCTACATCACCCTCGGCCAGAGCGCCACCACGCTGTCCGGCGGCGAGGCCCAGCGCATCAAGCTGGCGCGCGAGCTGTCCAAGCGTGACACCGGACGCACCTTATATATCCTCGATGAACCGACCACGGGGCTGCATTTCCATGACATCAAGCAGCTGCTGGAGGTGCTCACCCGCCTGCGCGACCACGGCAACACCGTAGTGGTGATCGAGCACAATCTCGACGTCGTGAAGGTCGCCGACTGGGTCATCGATCTCGGCCCCGAGGGCGGCAACGGCGGCGGAAACATCGTCACCGCCGGCACGCCCGAGGACGTGGCGCGGCACCCGGATTCCCACACCGGGGAATATCTCAGGCACGTCCTGGAACGCGCCGCCGCGCCGCGCCGCAAAACCGGATAGGGACTCGTCAGCGTGCTCATAGTTGTGCCCCACGTGGCACGGGGAGATCAGTTATACGCGGCGCTGGCGCGCGACCGCACCGAGTTCCATTCCTGTTCCGGCAACTTCAGCACCTGATGCAGCGGTTTGGGCGTATCGATACCCAGCCCCTGCGCGTAGTCGAGGCCGATTTCACGCAGCGTGTCGAGCGTCAACACATTCTCCACCGACTCGGCAACGGTCGTGAGCCCCATCACGTGGCCGATCTGGTTGATGGCGTCGACCATGGCGTGATCCACCGGGTCCTCGACCATGCGCTCGATGAAATCGCCGGCGATCTTGAGGTAGTCGACCGGCAGGTTCTTGAGATATCCGAAAGAGGAAAGTCCCGAACCGAAATCGTCGAGCGCGAAATGGCAGCCCATGCCCTTGAAGCGCGCGATGAAATCGCGCGCGCGGGTGAGATTGGCGATCGCCGCGGTTTCGGTGATCTCGAAACAGATGTTCCGCGGATCGACGCGATGCTGGGCGAACTGTTGCGTGACGAAATCGAGGAATTTCTCGTCGCCCAGCGACTGGCCGGAAAGATTGACGGCGAAGCGCGCGCTGTCCTGGCCGACCCGCGCCTGGTATTTCTCCAGCATGGAAAACACCGTGCCGATGATCCAGCGGTCGATGGACGGCATCAGGTGATAGCGCTCGGCCGCCGGGATGAACGCCGCGGGCAGCACCAGGTCGGTATCCTGGATGCGCACCAGAATCTCGTAAAACCCGACGGGCGCGCCCGCCGCTTCATGCAGCGGCACGATGGCCTGGCAATAGAGATCGAAACTGTTGTTTTCCAGGCCCTCGCGCAGCCGGTGGACCCATTGCATCTCGCCGCGCCGCTGCGCCAGCGCGCGATCGTCCGGCTGATAGATGTGTATGCGGTTGCGCCCGTGGTCCTTGGCGACATAGCAGGCAGAATCAGCGGCGCTCAGCATCTCCGTCAGGCCACCGCTGTCGCGCGAAATTGGCACCAGGCCGATGCTCACGCCGATCTCGAAGGTGCGGTTCTCCCACAGGAAGCGGAAATCCTTGACCGACTGGCGCAGCAGATCGGCGATCTGCGTGGCCTTGTCGATCGAACAGCCCTCCAGGATCACCCCGAACTCGTCCCCGCCGAGGCGCGCCAGCACGTCATTGGCGCGGATTTCCTTCTGCAGCTGGTTCGCCAGCTGCTTGAGCATCTCGTCGCCGGCAACGTGGCCGCAGGTATCGTTCACGATCTTGAACTGGTCGAGGTCGAGATACAGCAGCGCGTGCTCGCGTTCGCCGGCGCGCGCGCTGTCCAGCGCCTGCTGCAGCCGGATCTCGAACTCGCGCCGGTTGAGCAGCCCGGTGAGCGGGTCGCGCGAGGCGAGAAACGCCATGTGTCGCGCCATGCTCTGGATTTCCGTGACGTCGTGAAACACCACGACCGCGCCGAGGATGCTGCCGTCGCGATCGCGGATCGGCGCGGCCGAGTCCTGGATTTCAATCTTCCCGCCCTCGTGCGAGAGCAGAAGATGATGGCTGTCGTGGCGGATCGTGCGGCCATCCTGCAGGCAGTAGTGGATCGGGTACTCCTCCAGCCGGTTCGAGGTTTCGTCGAATATCTTGAACACCTCGGACAGCGACTTGCCCTGGGCCGCGTCGCTTGTCCATTCCGTGAACTGTTCCGCCACCGGGTTCATGTAAACGATGCGGCCACCGGCGTCGGTGGTGATGACGCCGTCGCCGATGGACTCCAGGGTCACCTGCGCGCGCACCTTTTCCAGGAATAGCGCGTCCTCCGAGCGCTTTTTATCCCGGTCGCGAGCCTGCTGCAGGGCGGCGGCCATGGCGTTGATGCCGTCTTCGAGGCGGCCGACTTCGCCGCCCGATTGCATCACCAGGCGATAATCCAGATCGCCGTTCTTGATCCGCTCGACCGCCCGGGTCAGCGACCGCACCGGGCGCGTGACGGTGCGCGCCATGCCCAGCGCGAACACCACGGTCGCCGCCAGGCCCGCCAGGACGATCACCAGGCTCTGGAACAGGATGCGGTTCTGTTCCGTCTGCAACGCCGCGCGCGACAGCGACACCGAAACCCAGCCCACCTGCTTGCGCTGCTCCACCGATTCGACCGTCTGCGGCATCGAGCGCGCGGCGGTTTGCCGAAAATAGATCGGCGCGAGAAATTTGTAGCGCGTACCGTCGGGAGCGAGCGAGGCTTTTTCCTTCTCGGCGGCGTCGGCGGCGTGCGCCAGGATATAGCCGCCCATGTCCGTAACGGTCGCGGACAGCACGTTCTTCTGTTTCAGGGTCGCTTCGACCACTTCCGCCAGCTTCTGGCGGTCGCGGACGGAAGCGGCCTCTTCGCTGGCCGTCGCCAGATGCGCGGCGATCGCCTGGCCACGGTCGTGCAACGACTCCTCGAGGTCCTGGATGCGCGCGTTGGTGAATTGCTGCAGGGCCAGCAGGAGCGCCGCCACGGTCAGCGGCGCCAGCGCCAGGAACAGCACCCGGGTTTGCAGACTCCACGCCTTGATATGAGCCAGATTCCTGAGCATGTGCCTCTATAACAGCGTTATCGGATCGCCGGGCTGCAGCCCGAGGGTGGCCGCGGCGCTCCCGCGGTTCACGGCGATCTCCACCAGACCGTTGGCGTTTTCGTACCAGAAGGCGGCCCCCACCGCGGCTTCAGGAAATACCCGTGTGTATTTTACGACTTCCCCGCCCACACGCAGCAACTGCGTGGGGCGGATGGCGTCGGCACGCAGGCCGCTGATCGCATTGCCATAATGGTCCAGGTACAGGATTTGGGCCAGATCGTCGGGCCAAAGTTCGCCCGCGGGCGCGGTCAGCGTGGTCGGCTCGGCATGCGGCATTTCGCCGCGTGCAAGACGGGCCGCACAGGGCGCAAACAGATCGCGTCCGTGGAAACTCGCGGACAGTCGCGGTGGTCGCCAGCGGATGAGATGACATTCGTGCCTTGAGGCGCGCCGCGCCAACACGTGAAACAGGCCGTTGTCCGGGCCCACGTACCAGCGGTCATCCGCGCGCAGCATGACCGGACGGCGTGCGCCGCCCACGCCCGGATCCACCACGCACACGAACACCGTCTCGGGGGGGAAGTCGCGTGTATACGCCGGTAGCAGATAGGCGCCGGCGCGAATGTCGAAACCGGGAACCGCATGGAACAGATCGATTACCGCGACACCCGGCGCTTGCTGCGCGAGCACCGCGTGCAACTGGCCGACGTAGGGGTCGGTCAGGCCGAAGTCGGTAAAAAGCGCGATCATAAAAAGACAATAGACAGGATTTACAGGATTTCACACGATTCACAGGAAAATTCTAAAATAATCCTGCTGATCCTGATTAATCGTGTAAATCCTGTCTATCCATCTATCTATTTCTCGAATTTCCTTATGTCTCGAATTTCGCGCCTGCGGCGGGAACCAGAAACAGAAAAGCCGGGCATGCCCGGCTTTTCGAACGGTAACGATGCGGCGATATCCCGCTATTCCGCCGCGGCCTTCGTCGTCTTCTTGGCCTTGACGGATTTTTTCCGGGGCGCGCTTTTCTTCTTCGGCTTGCTCTCCGCGGCCTCGGCCGGCGCCGCTTCGGCGGCGGCAACTGCCGTTCGCTCGGTCAGCTGCACCAGCGCCATCGGGGCGGCATCGCCGCGGCGCAGACCGGTCTTGAGGATGCGCAGGTAACCACCCGGGCGGTCCTTGAAGCGCACGCCGAGGTCGTCGAACAGCTTGCCCACCATCTCGCGGTCGCGCAGCCGCGAGTAGGCCAGCCGGCGATTCGCCAGGGTGGCGGATTTCGCCAGCGTGATCAGGGGTTCGGCGACACGCCGCAGCTCTTTCGCCTTGGGCAGGGTCGTCACCAGTTGCTCGTGCCGCAGCAGCGAGACCGCCATGTTGCGGAACATCGCCTCGCGGTGACTGCTGGTGCGGTTGAGTTTACGGCCGCTCTTCTGGTGACGCATGGTTTAACCTTCGTTTTTTCTCAGATGCCGGAACTCTGTTCCGGGGCCTTTTCCTTCTCCTTGAGGGAGGCGGGCGGCCAGTTTTCGAGTTTCATGCCGAGCGACAGGCCGTGCTGGGCCAGCACGTCCTTGATCTCGGTGAGCGATTTCTTGCCCAGGTTCGGCGTCTTCAGCAGCTCGAACTCGGTGCGCTGGATCAGATCGCCGATGTAGAAAATGTTCTCGGCCTTGAGGCAGTTGGCCGAACGCACGGTCAGCTCGAGATCGTCCACCGGCCGCAGCAGCAGCGGGTCCATCTCGGGTTCCTTCTTCTCCTCGGCCTTGGTTTCCGGGCTCTTGAGGTCGACGAAGATCGAAATCTGGTCCTGCAGGATGTTGGCCGCGCGGCGCACCGCCTCTTCGGGATTGATGGCGCCGTTGGTTTCAATGTCGAGCACCAGCTTGTCGAGGTCGGTACGTTGCTCCACGCGCGCGTTCTCGACGGTGTAGGCGACCCGGCGGATCGGGCTGTACGAGGCGTCCAGTAGCATGGTGCCGATGGCCCGGGCCTGTTCACCGGTGCGGGTGGCGACCGGCTGGTAGCCGCGTCCGCGGCTGACCTTGAGTTCCATGGTGAGCGTGACTTCCTTGGTGAGCGTGGCGATCAGCTGTTTCGGATCGACCACTTCCACGTCGTGCTCGAGCTGGATATCGCCCGCGGTGACGACGCCCGGGCCCTTCTTGGAGAGCTTGAGCGTGGTTTCGTTACGGCCGTGCATGCGCAGCGCCACCGACTTCAGGTTGAGCAGGATTTCGATCACGTCCTCCTGCACCCCTTCCAGGGTGGAATATTCATGCAACACGCCGTCGATCTTGACCTCGGTGATCGCGCTGCCCGGCATCGACGACAACAGAATGCGCCGCAGCGCGTTGCCGAGGGTGTAGCCGAAACCGCGTTCGAGCGGCTCGAGGGTGATCTTGGCGTGCGTCGGGGAAAGCGTCTGCACGTCCACCAAACGCGGCTTCAAGAATTCGGTCGCAGAACTCTGCATGAGGCGTCCTCGCTGATACTGATCGGGTTACTTCGAATAAAGCGCCACGACGAGACTTTCATTGATCTCGGATGGCATATCGCTGCGCTCGGGCACGCTCTTGAAGGTGCCCTTCATGGCCTTGACGTCCACGTCCAGCCACTCCGGAATCCCGCGCTGTTCGGCGGCCTCGAGCGAGGCCTTGATGCGCAACTGCTCGCGCGACGGGCCCGCGATCTCGATGAGATCATTTGGCCGCAACTGGTACGACGGGATGTTGACCCGCTTGCCGTTGACCAGCACGGCGTTGTGCCGCACCAGCTGTCGCGACTCGGAGCGCGAAACGCCGAAGCCCATGCGGTAGACCACGTTGTCGAGGCGCGACTCCAGCATCTTCAGCAGGTCCTCGCCGGTCGAGCCCTTGTGGCGCGCGGCTTCCTGGTAATAATTCTCGAACTGGCGCTCGAGCACGCCGTAGATGCGGCGCAGTTTCTGCTTCTCGCGCAACTGCTGGCCGTAATCGGACAGGCGGCTCTTCTGCTGGCCATGCTGGCCGGGGGCGTAGGCGCGCTTGTCCACCGGGCACTTCTCGGTGAAGCACTTCTCGCCCTTCAGAAAAAGTTTGCCGCCTTCACGCCGGCACTGACGACACTTGGAATCGGTATAACGCGCCACTGACTGGTTCTCTCCGTCTGATTAAACGCGACGTCGCTTGGCCGGACGGCACCCGTTATGGGGCATCGGCGTGACGTCGATGATGTTGGCAATCTCGTATCCGAGGGCATGCAGCGCGCGCACCGCGGATTCGCGCCCCGGCCCCGGACCCTTCACGCGCACTTCGAGCGAACGCAGCCCGTATTCCTGGGCCGCGCGTCCGGCCTTGTCGGCCGCCACCTGCGCGGCGAACGGGGTGCTCTTGCGCGAGCCCTTGAAGCCGGCGCCGCCGCAGGTCGCCCATGACAGGATGTTGCCCTGGCGGTCGCTGATGGAAACGATGGTGTTGTTGAATGAGGCATGGACGTGCGCCACGCCTTCGGAAACGCTTTTCTTGACGCGCTTCTTGGCCTTGGCCGGTGCTGCGGCCGTCGCGGGTGAAGCGGGTGTGCTCGGATTCGTTGCCATGTTTCGTTATTCCTGAAAAATCTCAATCGCCGGTCGGTTTGCCGGTGCCGCGGATCACGCTCTTGCGCGGTCCTTTGCGGGTGCGGGCATTGGTCTTGGTGCGCTGTCCGCGCACCGGCAGTCCGCGGCGATGACGCATGCCGCGGTAGGTGCCGAGGTCCATGAGACGCTTGATGTTCATGGAGGTCTGGCGGCGCAGATCGCCTTCCACGGTGATCTTCGCGAT
>JBLMXN010000059.1:0-17969 GCA_050257795.1 Bacteroidota bacterium | reverse complement strand
GGGCTCGCGAAGCGCGGCGGCGATCTGCCGCCGGGACTGGCAAAGCGCCGCAGCCTGCCGCCCGGACTGGCCAGGAACGATCGCCTGCCGGAGGATGTTGAATACAGACCGTTGCCGCGCGACTTGGAGCGGCGGCTTCCGCCGTTACCGTCGCCGGACTACGTCCGCGTGCAAGTTGGCACCGACTTGCTGATCTTGAATAAGAAGACACGCGTGGTCATTGATATGGTGCAGGGGCTCGGCGGTTGAGGCGCCGCTGGTGACGCCTCTGCCTCGCGTAAATGCCGGCAGCAAGACGGCGAGGGCCCCACGCGTGGGGCCCTCTTTTTTTTGCAAGGCGCCAGCGATTTCGAGTGATCGTCTCCGGATAGACCGGACAAGATCCTTGTCGCGGGGAATCTTCCTGCCTTCTTGGGGTCTTTTGGCCACACATTCGTCGCGTGAAAATCCCCGGACAAAGACAGACTTTGTCTGTCCAACTGACTATTCGGTCTGAAAAAAATGCTGGTTAATAGTCCGGTCGGCGTTTAACCTCGCCGAAAGTCGAAGCGGGAATCCGCATGTGCTTTGCGGACCGGGTCATCGGAAAACAACACGACATCAGGAGGCCACATCATGGAAAAATTTCTTCGCCTCACCAAACCCGTAAGCTATCTGCTCGTCATCGGCGTGTTGTCCCTCGGCATGCACCTACCGGCCGCGCAAGCCGGCATGATCGGCACCGAGGCGGTAATCAACGCGGCGCAAACACAACAACAGCGCCAGCATCTGCATGACATTCTCGGACGCGATGACGTGAAGGCCCAGCTCATGGCCCGGGGCGTCGATCCGGCGCAGGTGCAGGCGCGCGTGGACAGCCTGACGGATCAGGAAGTTCATGACCTGGCGGTCAATATCGACAAGTCGCCGGCCGGCGCCGGCGTGCTGGATTCCGGCGTGGGAGATGTGCTCGATCTGGCGGTGCTCGTGTTTCTGGTTCTGCTCATCACCGATATTCTGGGGTTCACGAACGTCTTTCCGTTCGTCAAACATCCCAAGCGCTAGACGCCCCGGAATCAGCTGCAGTGCAAATCACGAGCGCGCCGGCAATGCATATGCAAGGAACATAGGGGATCCTGAAGGCGAGGCACAAGGAGGACGGGAGGTTGATCCGCCACCGCGAGGCGGCGGAGTTCCGCCGTCTGACTTGTCGCCGCGCGGCATCCCGGATGCAAACTGGTAAAATTCCGCCGTGAGCATTCCTTACAGCCTGCTTCCGGCAACCTGGCATTGGATCGCGGTACTCGCGTACGCGCTGGTGTTGTTGGTGGCGGCGTATCATGCGCCCTGGCGGTCGTTGAAGGACGAGTCGCAGCTGCACGTCTTTCTCGGCACCTGTGTGCTGCTCATGCCGCTGTGGCTGATCAAGACGCCGATCCTGCCCGGGCTCGAATATCATTATCTCGGCGCGACGCTCATGACGCTCATGTTCGGCTGGCGGCTCGCGATCGTCGGCATGAGCGTGGTGCTGGCGGCGGCGGTGCTCAATGGCAATCTGGACTGGGCGGGCTATCCCCTGAATACTCTCATCCTGGGCGGCGTGCCGGTGGCGGTGAGCCACGCCGTGCTGCGCGCGGTCGAGCGCTGGTTGCCGCCGAACTATTTCATTTACGTATTCGCCGCCGCTTACGGCGGCGCGGCTGTGGCCGTCCTGGGCGCGGTGCTGGCCGCGGTCGGGATTCTGTGGCTCGGCGGGGTTTACGGTTTCGCGCAGCTCGCCGACAAGTATTTCCCGCTGGTCGTGTTGCTCATGGTCCCCGAGGCTTTCATCACCGGCATCGTGATCGCGCTGCTGGTGGCGTTCCGGCCACAGTGGGTCAGCACCTTCGACGATAATCGCTATCTAAAGGGTCGTTGAGGCGCGCCGAGATATCTTTATACTGCCCGGATGCGCCATCCGGAGACGAAATGATCGCGTTTACCCTTAATGGCCAGGAAGTTTCCTCGCATGCCGATCCGGACAAGCCGCTGCTGTGGGTTCTGCGGGACGAATTGCATCTGAAGGGTACGAAGTACGGCTGCGGCGTCGGGTTGTGCGGCATCTGCACGGTGCTGCTCGACGGCGAACCGAACCATGCCTGCATGCTGCCGTTGCGCAAGGTCGCCGGGCGCGCGGTGGTGACCGTCGAGGGCCTGGCGCGCAAGAATCCGGCGCTGATCGACGCCTGGATCGCAGAACAGGTGCCCCAGTGCGGCTACTGTCAGGGCGGTCAGCTGCTCGCGAGCGCCGCGCTGCTCGATCGAAATCCGGCGCCGACTGACGACCAGATCGACCAGGCGATGGCCGGCGTGCTGTGCCGCTGCGGCACCTATCCGCGCATCCGCCGCGCGATTCACGCCGCCGCCCGGCCCGTCGGAAGCGCATCGCCGCCGCTTGCCCATGGACACCGCAAAACCGGTGAAGGCATCGCGCTCAACGATTTCATCCGCATCGGTCCTGCGGGCGAGGTGACGGTCGTCATCAGCCACTCGGAAATGGGGCAGGGATCGCTCACCGGCCTGTGCATGCTGGTGGCCGAAGAGCTCGAGGTCGAAATGTCCGCGCTGCACGCCGAGTTCGCCCCGGCCGACGCGCGCTACAAGAATCCGCTGTGGGGCGAGCAGTTCACCGGCGGCTCGAGCAGCATCCGTGGCGAATGGGAACCGTTGCGGCGCCACGCCGCGGAGGCGCGCGAACAACTGATTGCAGCGGCCGTCCGGCACTGGAAGGTGAGGCGCGGTGACTGCCGCGCCGAGAATGGCCGCGTCGTGCATGTACCCAGCAGCCGCAGTCTTGCCTATGCCGAGCTGGTAGCCGACGCCGCGCAGCTCGATGCCCCGAAGCGCATTAAGCTCAAGGAACCCGAAGCGTTTCGAATCATCGGCAAACCGACAGCGCGCCTCGATATCCCCGACATGGTCGCCGGCCGCACGGTCTACGGCATCGACGTCGCGCGGCCGGGCATGCTCGTGGCCACAGTCGTGCGCTGTCCCGTGTTCGGCGGACGGCTGGAGCGTTATGACGCGGCCGCTGCGCTGGCGGTCCCGGGCGTGCGCGCGGTGCTCCCGATTGAAAGCGGCGTGGCGGTCGCGGCCGACGATTTCTGGGCGGCGTCGCGCGGACGCGAGCGGCTCCGGGTCGAATGGCAGTACGGAAAAGACGCCGCGCTCGACAACAATGCCATTTATGCCGCACTCAAGGCGGCCGTGGCACAGGAGGGGAAAATAGTCCGCCGTGAGGGCTACGCGCAGCGCGTTTTCAAAAATGCCGCGCTGGTACATCAGGCCGAGTACGTGCTGCCGTATCTCGCACACGCCACGCTCGAGCCGATGAACTGCGTGGCCGATGTGCGCCGCGACGGATGCGACGTCTGGGTCGGCACGCAAAGCCAGGTGGACACGCAGAAGGTCGCGGCCCGGATCACCGGCCTGCCGAAGAAACAGGTGCGGGTGCATACGCAGTTTCTCGGCGGCGGTTTCGGGCGGCGCCTCGAAACCGATTTCGTCGTGGAGGCCGTGGAGCTGTCGAAAAAACTGGGCGCGCCGGCGCAGGTCGTGTGGACGCGCGCCGACGACCTGCAGCACGACTATTACCGGCCGGCGAGCTACGTCGTGTTGCGGGCGGCGTTGGACGCCGGGGGCCGGCCCGAGGCCTGGCACATGCGCTTGGCCGGATCCGAACTCGCGCTCGAGGGCGTGCAGATGGATTACGCCATTGCGCACGTGCGCGAGGAACAGGTCGAGGTCGCCTCGGCGCTGCCGACCGGGCCGTGGCGTTCGGTCGGCGCCTCGCAGAATGCCTTTGCCATCGAATGCTTCATCGACGAGCTGGCGCACGCCGCCGGCCGCGATCCGTTCGAGTACCGCCGGCAACTGCTGACGCCGCAACCGCGCCTGCGCGGCGCGCTCGAACGCGTGGCGCAAATGTCGGGTTGGGGTCGGGCGCTGCCCGCCGGGCACGGCCTCGGCATCGCCGCGTACCGCTCGTTTGGCAGCTTTGCCGCGATGGTGGCCGAGACCGCGGTGGCGGACGGCGCGATCCGGGTGCCGCGCGTGTGGGCGGCGGTCGACTGCGGCATCGCGGTCAATCCTGACGCGGTGCGCGCCCAGATCGAAGGCGCGATTGCGCTCGGCCTGTCGGCCGCGCTCATGGAAGAAATCCGCATCGAGCACGGTCGCGTAGCGCAGTCGAACTTCGAGGATTATCCGATCCTGCGTCTGCCGGAGATGCCGGCGGTGGAGATCGCGATCGTCGCCAGCCACGAACCGCCGGGCGGCGTGGGCGAGCCAGGCGTGCCGCCGATCGCGCCCGCAGTGGCGAACGCGGTGTTCGCCGCCAGCGGCAAGCGCCGGCGGCAGCTGCCGTTGCTCACAGCGCCGTGGTAAACTTGTCGGCTATCGAATGATTATGGCGGTGAGGGCCGGTCCCCTCGGTGACGAAAGCTTGTGAACTCGGTCAGGTCCGGAAGGAAGCAGCCGCAGCAGGCATTTCGGGTACTGGGGTGTGGTTGGCTCGAACCGCCACCCGTTTGAGACAGGCTGTATTGAGAGTGAATCGAAGCCCATGAGTTATCAGGTCCTGGCGCGCAAATGGCGCCCGCGCAACTTCACCGAGCTCGTGGGCCAGAGCCACGTGGTGCAGCCGCTGGTCAACGCCCTCGACCACGGCCGGCTGCATCATGCGTTCCTGTTCACCGGCACCCGCGGCGTGGGCAAGACCACCATCGCGCGCATTCTCGCCAAGTCCCTGAATTGCGAAACCGGCGTTACCTCCAAACCCTGCGGCAAGTGCAGCGCCTGCACCGAGGTGGACGAGGGCCGGTTCGTCGACCTGATCGAGGTCGACGCCGCCTCGCGCACCAAGGTCGATGACACGCGTGAGCTGCTCGACAACGTGCAGTACGCGCCGACGCGCGGGCGTTACAAGGTCTATCTGATCGACGAAGTGCACATGCTCTCGGGCCATTCCTTCAACGCGTTGTTGAAGACGCTCGAGGAACCACCGCCGCACGTCAAGTTCCTGCTCGCCACCACCGATCCGCAGAAGCTGCCGGTCACGGTGCTGTCGCGCTGCCTGCAGTTCAATCTGAAGCGATTGCCGGCGGAAAGTATCGCGGCGCAGATGCAGAAGATTCTGGATGCCGAGGGCATCCAGCACGACGCCGCGTCGATCAGGCTGCTGGCGCAGGGCGCCGACGGCAGCATGCGCGACGGCCTGTCGCTGCTCGACCAGGCGATCGCTTATGCCGGCGGGCAAGTGAGCGAGGCCGAAGTGCGCGCCATGCTCGGCACCATTGACCAGGATTTCATCGGCCGACTGCTGCAGGCGCTGGAGGCGGGCGACGTCGGCGCGCTGCTCAAGGCGGTCGCCGAGGCGACCGAGTACGGCCTGGATTACGAGGCCTTGCTGAAGGAATTGCTGCAGGCGCTGCACCGCATCGCGCTGGCGCAAGCCGATCCCGCGCTCGCGGACGAGGGCGGTGACGTCCAGGCGCACGCACAAGCCATGTCGCCCCAGGACGTGCAGCTCTATTATCAGATCGGCCTCATGGGCAGCCGCGACCTGCCGTACGCGCCGGACCCGCGCACCGGCCTGGAGATGACGTTGCTGCGCATGGCGGCGTTCCGCCCGGCCGAGGCCGGAAAGGTAGCGCGCGCGCCGGTTCAGCCGGCCCCGGCGGCCACGCCAAAGGCCGCCGCGCCGGCGGCGCGACCGGTCGCCGCCGCTCCGGCAGCGGTGCCGGTCCCGGCGGTGCGCGATGTGCCGGCCGCCAACCCGGCGCCGGCGTCAGCACCAGCCGCAACCGCGGTGCCGACGTCATCGGCGTCGAAATGGAGCGAGGTGGTGGCGCAGCTGGGCGTGGCCGGGCTGGTGCGCGAGATTGCCAGCAACACCACGCTCGAGTCGCACGAGAACGGCGCGCTGGTGCTGGTGCTGGAGGAGTCGCGCGCGAAACTGGTGAATAAGGAGCGCGAGGCGGAATTGAAGCAGGCACTGGAAAAATTTTATGGTGCTCCGCTGCGTCTGACCCTGCGCACGGGACGTCCGGCGGTCGAGACTCCGGCGCAGGAAAAAGCGCGGGTGCAGGACGAACGCCAACAGGCGGCGGTGCAGGCGATCGCTGACGATCCGAACGTGCGCGCGCTGCAGGAGAAATTCAACGCCCGGGTGAACCCGGCGTCCATACGACCAAAAGTTTAGATTAATGAAATTGACCGCCAGGACGCCAGGAACGCAAGGGTTTAAAAAAGTCAGGAAATGTTGTTTTTCATGGTGACCCTGGCGCCCTGGCGGTTTTGAATCATATTCATTTCTTCTTAGAGGTCTTGGCAACAAGCGAGGCAAGCATGAAAGGCGGACTGGGAAACATCATGAAGCAGGCGCAGGCGATGCAGGAGAACCTGCGCAAGGCACAGGAACAGCTGGCGAACATCGAGGTCACCGGCAGCAGCGGCGGCGGGATGGTCAGCGTGACCATGACCTGCCGGCACGACGTCAAGCGCGTGCAGATCGACCCCGGCCTGTTGCAGGACGACAAGGAAGTGCTGGAGGACCTGATCGCCGCGGCGGTGAACGACGCGGTGCGCAAGGTCGAGTCGACCACGCAGGAAAAGATGGCCGGGCTCACCGCCGGGTTCAACATCCCCGGCCTGAAGCTGCCGTTCTGAGATCCGCATGAACGACGTCACCGTCCTCGAAGCGCTCAAGCAGGCCCTGCGCCGGTTGCCGGGCGTGGGCCCGAAAAGCGCGAGCCGCATGGCCTACCATCTGCTCGAGCGCGACCGCGAGGGCGCGCGCGCGATCGCGCAGGCGCTGACCAACGCGGTGGAGCGCATCGGGCACTGCAAGCGCTGCAACAACCTGAGCGAGACCGAGCTTTGCCCGATTTGCACTTCGCCGCGGCGCGACCATTCCCTGCTGTGCGTGGTGGAGTCGCCGTCCGACCTGGTCTCGCTCGACCAGTCCGGCGTCTACAACGGCCTGTACTTCGTGCTGATGGGAAGGCTGTCGCCGCTCGACGGCATCGGCCCGGAGGAAATCGGCATCCCGCGACTCGAAGCCTTGCTCGACGAGGGAACCGTCAAGGAAGTGGTGCTGGCCACCAATCTCACCGTCGAAGGCGAGGCCACCGCCCATTACATCGGCGACCTGGTGCGCGCGCGCCACATCAAGGCCTCGCGCATCGCCTACGGTGTGCCCATCGGCGGCGAGCTCGAGTACACCGACCGCAATACCCTGGCGCGGGCGCTGGCCGGCCGGCGCGAGGCGTGAGCCTGGACAGCAAAGCAGCAAACAAGCCTTGATCCCGCCCCGGCCGCCGGGGCAATATCCTCCACTGTTCATCCGGTACTGCGCTCATGCCCAGCGAGTCGCCGCTGTACGTCGTGTTTCTGATTTTCACCGGCGCGGCCGTGTTCGCGACGTTGGCGCTGTATGCGCGCCAGGCGCTGATCGTCTCCTACATCGTCCTCGGCGTGGTCATGGGGCCCTCGGCACTCGGCTGGGTCAGCGATGCCCCGCTCATCAAAAGCGTGGGCGACATCGGCATCATGTTCCTGTTGTTCCTCCTCGGGCTGAACATGCACCCGCAGAAACTCGTCAAGCTGCTCGGATCGGCGTCGCTGGTCACAGGAATCAGCGCGTTCATCTTCGGAGCCATCGGCGCATTGGCCGGGTTTCTGTTCGGTTTCACGGCGTTGGAGTCGTTCATCGTCGGCGGCGGGTTGATGTTTTCGAGCACCATCGTGGGGTTGAAGCTGCTGCCGACCACGATTTTGCACCACCGCCATACCGGTGAGATCATGATCAGCATCCTGCTGTTGCAGGACATGATTGCGATCGTGCTATTGCTGCTGCTGCAGGCCGGCGCCGGCGGGCACGCCTTGCTCGTGAATATCGGCAGCCTGGCGCTGGCGCTGCTCGGCCTTTGCGGACTCGCCTATGTGGTCGAACGCTATGTGCTGGTGCCGCTGATTGCGCGTTTCGACGTGATTCAGGAATACATCTTCCTGTTGGCGATCGGCTGGTGCCTGGGACTGGCGGAGCTGTCGGCGTCGCTCGGCCTGTCGCACGAGATCGGCGCCTTCATCGCCGGCGTGGCGCTGGCCTCCAGCAAGATTTCGTTCTTCATCGCCGAGAGCCTCAAGCCGTTGCGCGATTTTTTCCTGATCATCTTCTTCTTCACCCTCGGCGCCGGTCTCGACGTGGTGCAGCTGGCGGACGTGCTGGTGCCGGCGCTGGCGCTGGCGGTCGTGGTGCTCGCGGCCAAACCCTGGGTGTTTCGCAAATTGCTCGTGCGCGCCCGCGAGAATGACGCGCGCGCCGCCGAAATCGGCATGCGCCTGGGACAGGGCAGCGAGTTCGCGCTGCTCATCGCGGTGCTCGCGCTCGAAACCGGCGTCGTGAGTCAGCGCGCCGCGCATCTGCTGGAGCTGACCACGATCCTGTCCATGATGGTGTCGATGTACCTGATTGTATGGCGCTATCCGACTCCGATCGCCGTCCGCGATGACCTCCGGCGCAACTGACGTGCTGATCGTCGGCTGCGGCGATATCGGCATGCGTGTCGCCGCGCTCGAACGCGCCGCGGGACATTCCGTGGCGGGCCTGGCACGCTCCGGGGATTCCGCGGGCCGGTTGCGCGCCGCCGGTATCGAGCCGATCCGGGGTGACCTGGATGTGCCGTCGTCATTGGCCGGACTCCCACGCAAAGACACCGCGGTGTATTACTTCGCGCCGCCGCCGGGCAAGGGCGTGACCGACCCGAGAATGGAGGCGTTCGTTTCGGTCCTGGTTCCTCCCGACCTGCCGGCACGCGTGGTTCTGATCAGCACCACGGGGGTGTATGGCGACTGCCGCGGCGAGTGGGTGACGGAAGAGCGGCCGCCGAATCCGCAGGCAGATCGTGCCAAGCGGCGCCTGGCTGCGGAAACGGTATTACGAAGCTGGAGTGAATCCAGCGGCGTTCCCATCGTGATTCTGCGGGTGCCCGGCATCTACGGACCGGGGCGCCTGCCGGAGGAGCGCCTGCGCGCTGGCGAGCCGGTATTGCGCGCGGAGGAATCGCCGTTCAGCAACCGGATTCACGCGGACGATCTGGCGCGCGTGTGCGTCGCCGCCGCGCGTTGCCGCCAGCCATCCGCCGTCTATAACTGCAGCGACGGACATCCCACGACCATGACGGATTTCTTCTGGCGCGTGGCGGATCAACTGGGAATACCGCGTCCGCCGGCGCTGACGCGCGAAGAAGCGCGGCGCCGGCTGGGGGAGGGAATGCTGTCCTATCTGGCCGAGTCCAAGCGCATCGACAACCGCCGCATGCGCGAGGAACTCGGCGTCGAGCTGACATATCCGGACCTGGCCGCGGGCTTACCCTCCTGTGTCGAGGAGGATCATTAACAGTTTGTTGAAAAGTCCGAAATACATCCCAACCCGAATGGCACTTACTTAAACCTAAATGTAGGGTGGGTTAGCGCTTTTTGCGTAACCCACCAAGCGTTGCGCAGCAACACAACGCCTTTTTCAAGGAGTGCCTGGCGGCACAGCCGGTGGGTTACGGCACGAACGGCGTGCCTAACCCACCCTACTTTGATCAGGCAGCCACTATTGTTAGCCCGTCCGGACGACGACGGCTGTCATTCGCCCAGCAGGGCGTTGATCTTGGCCGCGCCGATGAAGTCGTTCTCCGACAGCCCCTTGACGCTGTGCGTGCTGAAACGCACGTGGCAGCGGTTATAGCCGACCTCGATGTCCGGGTGATGGTCTTCGCGGTGCGCCACCCACGCCAGCGCGTTCACGAACGCCATGGTTTCGTAGTAATTCTTGAATTTGAAGGTACGGCTGATCTCGGAAGCCGCGTCGTTCAGCGACCAGCCGGAGGTTTGCGGCAGCAGCGCGGCCGCCTGTTCGCGCGAGAGCGGCGGGGTGCCGGGAGCGCACGGCTTGCAGGATTTGCTGCGCAGGTCGGTCACGATCGCCCCGCTATTTGAAGTGGTAAAACTGCTCGTTCAGGAATTTCACGACATTGGTGGCCTGTTCCTTGCTCAGTTTCATATCCGTCATGTGGCCGCAGGCGTTGATCTGCTCGCGCAGGCCGTCCAGCGTAGTGACGTGCCGGTCCTTGCGCGTGTAGACGCTGTCGTTGTGGCAGGACATGCAGGCGGTGTCGTGCAGTTTCTTGCCGGCGGCGGCGTCGCCCGGGAGCGCGGCGGCGTGCGCCGCAGTGGACAGCACGGTCAGCGCTGAAAGCAACAGCAGTGATTTCATCATGACTCCTCCTTGTGCGGGCGTCAGGTTTTGCCCGTCAGGTGCGCGATGCGCAGTGCTGCGGGTGGATGCGAGTCGTAGAATGCCGAATGCAGCGGGTCGGGCGTGAGCGTGCTGGCGTTTTCCTTGTACAGCTTGACCAGGGCGCTCACCAGCTCGCCGGCGTCGGTCTGTTCGGCCGCGAAGCTGTCGGCTTCGTACTCGTAGCGGCGCGAGCTCCACGCCAGTAGCGGTTGCAGGAAGAACGTGAACACCGGGCCGGCCAGCATGAACAGCGTGAGCGCCGCGTGGGTCGAGGGAGTGGAAACGCCCAGGCCGCTGTAGAACCACGGTTGTTCCACCAGCCAGCCGAGCATGGCGAGCCCGATCAGGCTGAACCCGAAGGTTAACAGCATGCGCTTGAGCACGTGGTGGCGCTTGAAGTGGCCCAGCTCGTGCGCCAGCACCGCCTCGATTTCCTTTTCGCCCAGGTGGTTCAGCAGCGTGTCGAAGAACACGATGCGCTTGGTCTTGCCGAAGCCGGTGAAGTAGGCATTGCCGTGGCTGCTGCGGCGCGAACCGTCCATGACGAAGATGCCGCGCGCGCGGAACCCGGTGCGTTCGAGCAGCGACTGGATGCGCGCGCGCACGCCGCCTTCCTTGAGCGGGGTGAACTTGTTGAAGATCGGCGCGATCAGGCTGGGGTAGGCCCAGACCAGGAACAGCGTGAATCCGCTCCACAACAGCCACACGTACACCCACCACAACGGGCCGGTCTTCTGCATCAGCCACAACGCCGCCAGCACCAGCGGCGCGCCAAGGACAGTGAGCAGGATGGTTTTCTTGACCAGATCGGCGATGAACAGTCCGGGCGTGGTCTTGTTGAAGCCGAAACTGTTCTCGATCACGAAGGTCTGGTACAGCGACATCGGCAGTTCCAGCAGACCCATGATGAGGAACACGCCGAGCATGAAGACCGCGCCGGTGGCGAGATCACCCCAGCCGAAATCGCGCAAGCCGCGATCGAGCCACTCCAGTCCGCCGCCCACGGTCCAGAGCACGAGCAGCAGGGTGCCGTAGACGTCCTCGATACGCCCGAAGCGCGTGTGGGCAATGGTGTAATCGGCGGCTTTCTGGTGTTCCGGCAGCGCGATATTGGCCTGGAACGCTTCCGGCACGCGATTACGATTGGCCGCAATGTGGCGGATATGGCGGTTCGCCAGCCACAGCTCCACCGCGAGCGCCATGCCGAGCAGCAACAGAAAAAGAATCGTGAAGGTATTCATAGGTAAGGGATGTTATCATCCTCGCAAAAGAGACAGTAGGGACAGCAAAAAATTCCCTGCCGGAAATCCGGAGAATACATATGCCGCAAGCACCGAACGGGGCGCAGGACAGCAACGCCCTGATCTGGATAGACCTGGAAATGACGGGGTTAAATTCGGACACCGACCGGATCATCGAGGTCGCCACCATCGTCACGGACAGTGAGCTCAATGTCGTCGCCGAGGGCCCGGTGCTGGCGGTGCATCAATCGGACGCCCTGCTCGGGGCCATGGACGACTGGAACCGGCGCACCCACGGTTCCACGGGGCTGATCGAGCGTGTGAAGCAGTCGCCGTATTCGGAAGCGGAGGCCGAGCGGCTCACGCTCGAATTCCTCCAGAAATACGTGCCGAAGAACAAATCGCCGATGTGCGGCAACAGCATCTGCCAGGACCGGCGTTTCCTCGCGCGCACCATGCCGCAGCTGGAGGGGTGGTTTCATTACCGCAATCTCGACGTGAGCAGCATCAAGGAACTGGTGCGTCGCTGGAAGCCCAAGCTATGTGACGGAATCGTCAAGAAAAACACCCATAAAGCCTTGGACGACATCCGCGAGTCGATCGAGGAGCTCAGGTACTACCGGGAACACTTCTTCGTTAAGTGATAGCATAAGCGAAGAGAGGAGGGTTTCTCATGTTCAAGAGACCATCCAGTCTTCATGTCCTGATCTCCACCGTCGCGCTCTTTTTCGGGCTGCTGGTATACCTGTGCGATCGCCAGCCCGAACATGTTTATTTCCTTTCCCACGGTTTGGTTCCCGCCCACGGGCCGCATCCGCTGTTCGGTGTCGTGGGAAATTTCCTGCCGACGTTCGTTCACGTATATGTGTTCATACTGCTCACGGCAGCCGTCGCCGGTTCCACGAGAGCGCGGCTGATCCGGATTTGCGCGGCATGGTTTGTCATCGCTTCCGTTTTTGAAGTTGCCCAGCATCCGGAAATATCGTCGATCATTGCGGCCGTGGTGCCGGCGTGGTTCGCGCGCATCCCGGTTCTCGACAACACCGCCGCCTATTTTCGCGATGGGACCTTCGACGTGCTGGACCTTCTGTCGATTGCGCTGGGGACGGTCGCGGCTTACCTGACTGTCATGCTGACGAGAAACGGCGCGGACGCGCGTGCGTTATCCGGCTCGCCGCGCCGCGCCGCGCGTTATCTTGCGCTCGGCGGAATAACGGCCTTGGGAATGCTGAGTATCATCGGGAGCGGTGGTGGCAGCAGCACTCCGGATACCACGCCGCCAACAGTCAGCGTGACGAACCCCGCCGATGGGGCGACCGGTGTTTTTGTCGACGGTTCGATCAGCATCACATTCAGCGAGACGATGGATCCCGCCACGGTCAATCCCGCAACCTTCATGCTGGAGGACGCGAATCACACGCCGGTGCTCACGTCGGTGAACTACGCCGGCAACATTGTCACGTTCACGCCGATCAACCCGCAGCCCCTGGCGCACAGCACTGTCTACACCGCGACCATCACCACCGGCGCCAAAGACCTTGCTGGCAATGCCATAGCCGCGGATCACAGCTGGAGTTTCACGACCGAGACGGATGCCTGGCAGGCGACTGCAACGAGCGGCGCCCCCACCGGACGGATCAAGCACACGGCGGTATGGACCGGAAACGGGATGATCGTGTGGGGCGGGCAGGGTAGTGGTGGAGTCACCAATACCGGAGGCCTCTATGATCCGATTGCAGATACATGGAGCGCCACGGCGACCAGCGGTGCGCCTGCGGCGAGGCTCGCGCACACCGCCGTCTGGACCGGTACCGAGATGATCGTCTGGGGTGGGTGGAACGGTGTCTCCACCTATTTCAACGATGGGGCGGCGTACGATCCAATCACTGGTTGGAGCGCGATCGCGACACCAAACAGTCTTGTGGGACGCTGGGACCATACCGCCGTGTGGACCGGAACCGAGATGATCGTGTGGGGCGGGAATACCAACCTGGGCCCAGGCAACGATGGCGCCGCCTACAATCCGATGACGAACCGCTGGCGACCGATTGCCGATCCGCCGGCAGGATTCCTTGGGCGGGCAAATCACACGGCGGTGTGGACCGGGAGTGCGATGATTGTTTGGGGTGGAAACACGAACAGTGGAGTCGTCAACACCGGCGCAGCCTATGACCCGGCCGTGAACACTTGGCGATTGATTTCCACGACCGATGCTCCCGCGCCCAGACTCGATCACACGGCGATCTGGACCGGGCCCGCGGGTATCAGTATGGTGATATGGGGCGGTGATGATTTCTTTACTTCGTTCAACGACGGCGCTCGTTACGATCCGGTGACCGACCGCTGGAGCGCAACTGATCTGACTATTAACGAGGTTCCCACGGGCAGATTTGACCATAGCGCCGTATGGACCGGGTCCGAGATGATCGTCTGGGGCGGGAATGACGGAACCTTCGCCAACACCGGTGGCCGCTACACGCCGTAGCCGCTTTGCGGCGGGTTACGGCAAAAAGCGCCTGACCCGCCCTACATTTAGCATGACACGTAACTAAGTATGCCGCGCCAACGCCCACGCGACATGCTCTCTTACCAATTCTGATGGATGATCCGATCGTGCCTTGAGCGCCACGATGACCGTGTGGTTTTTGGGAGCGTTGCCGAGCGCCACGGCGATGTTCCTGAGCCAGCACGCGTAGCCGATGCGCCGGATCGCCGAGCCTTCGGTGAATTTCAAAAATTCCTCCTCGGTCCATGAAAACAGCCTGATCAGTTCCGGCGTATCGAGTCCGTGGCGCGGGGCGAAATCGGGTTCCGGCGTCGGTTGCGCGAAGCGGTTCCACGGGCAGACCAGCTGGCAGTCGTCGCAGCCGTATATGCGGTTGCCGATGAGGGGGCGCAGTTCTTCGGGGATGGCGCTGCGCAATTCGATGGTCAGATAGGAAATGCAGCGACGCGCGTCGAGCTCATACGGCGCGACGATGGCTTGCGTCGGGCAGATATCGAGGCAGGCCTGGCAGGTGCCGCAATGGTTGTCTGCCGGTTGGTCCACCGGCAGCGGCAAGTCGGTGTAGAGTTCGCCCAGGAAGAACCATGAACCGGTTTGCTTGTCGATCAGATTGGTATGCTTGCCGATCCAGCCTAGCCCGGCCTTTTCGGCGAGCGCCTTCTCCAGCACCGGCGCGCTGTCGCTGAAGGCGCGGTACTGGAACGGCCCGACCCGCGCCTCGATGCGCTCGGCCAGTTTCTGCAGCCGGGCGCGCAGCACCTTGTGGTAATCCCGTCCCAGCGCGTAGCGCGAAATGAAACCCCGTTGCGGGTCGTGCAACACCGCCTCGCTGTCGGCAGCTTGGCCGGGCAGGTAGTCCAGGCGCGCCGAGATCACGCGTATGGTCCCGGGCTGCAGCTCCCGGGGGCGGCTGCGGCGCGTGCCGTGCGCGGCCATGTAATGCATCTCGCCGTGCCGGCCGGCGCGCAGCCAGTTCATGAGATGCGCTTCGGCCTCATCGAGCACCGCGTCGGCGATGCCGATCTTCTGAAAACCGAGCTCGCGGCCCCACGCCTTGATGTCGGTGGCGAGGCGGGCAAGATCGACGTGGCTATTTCGCGCAATATGCATGACGGCCTATGATACACATTCTATGAATATGATCCTGAACGCCAGGACGCCAGGGGCGCCAGGAAAAGCCAATTCACCCAATACTGCGCGATCCCTGGCGTTCCTGGCGTGCTGGCGACCCATTTCATAATAAAGGAAAAATTTATGAACCTACCCGAGATCCTCTACACCGCGGCCCAGGTGCGCGAGCTCGACCGGTTGGCCATCGAGGAACACCGGATCCCCGGCGCCACGCTGATGCAGCGCGCCGGCGCGGCGGCGTTCGAGCTATTGCGGGCAAAATGGCCGCGGGCGCGGCGCCTCGCGGTGCTGTGCGGTCCGGGCAATAACGGCGGCGACGGTTATGTCATCGCGCGCCTGGCGCGGGAGGCTGGTCTGGCGCCGGTGATCGTCGGCATGGGCGAGGCGGACAAGATGAAAGGCGACGCCGCGGCGGCCCGCAAAGCCTGCGAAGCCGCCGGGGTTGTCGTGCAGGACTTCGGCAATGGCCTGCTCGCGGGCAATGACGTGATCGTGGACGCGCTGCTCGGCACCGGTCTGGAACGCGAAGTGAACGGCGAGTGGCGCGCCGCGATCGAGGCGATCAACCACAGCCGATTGCCAGTGCTGGCGGTGGACATTCCCTCGGGCCTGCATGCGGATACCGGGCGCGTCATGGGCGTGGCAGTGCGTGCGCACGCGACCATGTCGTTCATCGGTCTCAAGCTCGGACTTTTCACCGGTGTCGGGCGCGAACAGGCCGGTGAGGTTTTTTTCAACGGCCTCGACGTGCCGGCGGACATATACAGGAAGGCCGAGGCCGCGGCGTATCGCCTGTCGGAAAAAACCCTGGCCGGATTGCTGCCTCCGCGCCGGCGCGCCATGCACAAGGGCGATGCCGGCCACGTGCTCGTGATTGGCGGCGACCGCGGCATGCCGGGAGCGGCGCGCATGGCCGGGGAAGCGGCGTATCGCGCCGGCGCCGGGCTGGTGATCGTGGCGACGCATCCGGAGCACGCGGCGCAGATCAGCGCCGCGCGTCCGGAGCTGATGACCTACGGCGTTGAGTCGGCGGCGGACCTGCGTCCGCTGTTTGCGCACGCCGACGTCATCGCGATCGGCCCGGGGCTGGGCGGCGGCGAGTGGGGCCAGGCCTTGTTCGGCGCGGCGCTCGACACCAGGCTGCCGATCGTGGTGGATGCCGATGCGCTCAACAACCTCGCCGCCGATCCGATCATGCACGAAGGCTGGATCCTGACGCCGCATCCCGGCGAAGCCGCGCGGCTGCTGGGCATGACCAATGATGAGGTGCAGGCCGACCGTGTTGCGGCGGTGCGCGAGATGGTCGCGAGTTACGGCGGGGTGTGCGTGCTCAAGGGGGCGGGGACGCTGATCGCATCATTATATGATGGCGCCGTGGCGGTCTGTGACCGCGGCAACCCCGGCATGGCCAGCGGCGGCATGGGCGACGTGCTGACCGGCGTGATCGCCGGCTTGCGGGCCCAGGGGCTGGCTTCGGCCGATGCCGCGCGCCTGGGCGTGTGGCTGCACGCCGCCGCCGGCGATGACGCCGCGGCCGCGGGCGAAATCGGGTTGCTGGCGTCTGACCTGCTGCCGTTCATCCGCGCCCGCCTCAACCGCCTCGTAAGTCATGGCGACGGTTGACCGACATATCGAAACCGTCGCCGCGATGGAAGCGCTGGGGGCGAAGCTCGCTGCCAGTCTCGGCGAGGCGCGCCTCATCTACCTCAACGGCCCGCTCGGCGCCGGCAAAACCACGCTGGTGCGCGGCATGTTGCGGGGCTTGGGGCACGCAGGCGCGGTGAAGAGTCCGACCTTCACGCTGGTGGAACCGTACGACTTTAAGAACCGGGTGCTGTACCATTTCGATCTGTATCGCCTGAACGACCCGGAAGAGCTGGAATTCCTCGGCATGCGCGACTACCTTCACGGAAATGGGGTATGCGTTGTGGAGTGGGCCGAACGCGCACAGGGTGTTTTGCCAACTCCCGACGCAGAGATTATGATTTCCTTGGCCGAGAAAGGACGCATGGTAAGGATCATGACGCACACCCATCGCGGCAGGACCCTGTTGGACGCGCTGACATGACGAAGCTCGCGCGCCTGCTGTTCCCGGTTTTGCTGCTGTTTGCTTCCATCGCCGCGGGCGCGGAGCCCGTCACCGTGCAGAACCTGCGCGTCTGGCGCGCCCCCGATTACACCCGCCTGGTATTCGACGTGAGCGGGCCGCTCGAGCACCATCTGTTCCAGCTTTCCGATCCGAACCGCATCGTGATCGATCTCGACAACGCGCGCCTGCAGGGCACGCTGCCGCCGGTCGACACCAGCGGTCCGCTGCTGGGAGGCGTGCGTGTCGGTGGTGACGAATCGAACCGTCTGCGTGTCGTGCTCGATCTCAAGGCCCAGACCAATCCGCGCAGCTTCATGCTGAAACCGGCCGGCCCCTACGGAAACCGCTTGGTGATCGACCTCTACGACATCAAGGCCGAAGAGGAGAGCGCCAGGGAGGAGGCGCAGGCCCGGTCGGCCGAGCGCGCGCCGCAGGCGCAGAACGCGCGGCGCGAACTCGTGGTCGCGATCGATGCCGGGCACGGCGGCGAGGATCCGGGCGCCATCGGCCGGCGCTATCGCACGCGCGAGAAGGACGTGACGCTCGCGATCGCGCGCGCGCTGGCGAAGCAGGTCGCGGCGGCGCCCGGCATGCGTCCGGTGCTGATCCGCGACGGCGACTATTACGTGGGGTTGCGCCAGCGCTTCATGAAGGCGCGCCGGCAGCAGGCGGACGTGTTCGTCTCGATTCACG
>JBLMXN010000058.1:0-22475 GCA_050257795.1 Bacteroidota bacterium | reverse complement strand
GCCCAGCGGTGCAGGCACAGCTCGAGCGAGGTCGGGTGCGGAAATTTCGGGGCGCCGCCGAAGCCGCCGAAGCGCGCGTCGTACTGGCGCTTCAGCTCCGCGTGCGCCTGTTCGAGCGCTTCTGGACCCGGGTGCACGCCCGGGGCGGGCCCGGGCGGCTGCATACGCCGGAAGATGTCGCTCAGCGAGTCGTTCTGTTCGCGGATGGCGTCGCGCTTGTTGCGGTACACCTCGGCCACGTGCTGCAGCAGGTCGGTGAAACCGGGCATGCCGTATTTCGGCGTCCGGGGAAAATAGGTGCCGCCGAAGAACGGCATCTGGTCGCCGGGCGTGAGGAACATGTTGAGCGGCCAGCCGCCCGGGCGCTGCGCCAGAATCTGATGCGAGGTCTGATAAATCTTGTCGAGGTCGGGGCGCTCCTCGCGGTCGACCTTGATGCACACGAACAGCTCGTTCATCACGCGCGCCACGTCCTCGTCTTCGAACGATTCGTGTTCCATCACGTGGCACCAGTGGCAGGCCGAGTAGCCGATCGAGACCAGGATCGGCTTGTCCTCGCGCCGCGCCTTCTCCAGGGCGTCCGCGCCCCACGGATACCAGTCCACCGGATTGTGCGCGTGTTGCTGGAGGTAGGGGCTGGTTTCGTGGATGAGACGGTTAGTGTGGCGGGCCTGGCTCACGTTGATATCCTGACAAAGCCCGTCAACTATAGCGGTTTGCGCTGACGGGTGCTACTTTCCATTCGGTTCCGCGGCGGTTTTCTGGAATAATCCGCCCTCGCGAAGGACCCATCACACCCTACACGGAAACGTTATCCGCATGTTCGTTTCATTCCGCCCCGGCGCGACGTCGACTTCCACCGAAGCGGCGACCTGGTGGCGCGACTTGCTGTTATTGACGCTGCTCCTCGGCCTGTTTTACGGCCAGGCACTCGGCCACCGCGCGCTGTGGCACCCGGACGAGGGGCGCTACGTCGAGATCCCGCGCGAGATGACGGTCACGGGCGACTACGTGACGCCGCGCCTGAACGGCGTGAAGTATTTCGAGAAGCCGGTGCTGTTCTATTGGCTCGAAGCCGGTGCGATCAAGGCCTTCGGCATCAAGGAGTGGGCCATGCGACTGTGGCCGGTGATTTTCGCCATCACCGGATGTCTCGCGGTGTACGTGGCCGGACGCCGGCTGTACGACCGCCGCACCGCCTGGCTGGCGGTGACGGTGCTGGTAACCTCGCCGCTGTACTACATGCTCGGACGCACCATCACGCTCGACATGCCGGTATCGGGGCTGCTCACGGTGGCGCTGTTCGCGTTTCTGCTCGGCACGCGCGAGCCGCCGGGACGGTCGCGCCGCAATTATTTCTGGGTGTTCTACGCCTTTGCCGCGCTCGCCACCCTGACCAAGGGCCTCATCGGCATTGTGATCCCGGGCATGGTGATCGGTTTCTGGATTCTGATCCTGAACGAATGGCGCCTGCTGAAATCCATCTACCTGCCGTCGGGGCTCGCGCTGTTCCTGTTGATCGCCGCACCTTGGCACATCGCCGCGGCGCGCGCCAACCCCGAGTTCCTGCACTTCTATTTCATCCACGAGCATTTCCAGCGTTATCTCACCAAGGTGCATGGCCGCTACGAGCCTGCCTGGTTTTTCATTCCGGTATTGATCGCTGGCTTCTATCCGTGGACCGCATATCTGGGGCAGGCGCTCGCGGCGTCGCTGCCGGCTTCGTGGCGCGCGCTGAACGAACGCCGGGAAGAACTGTTTCTGGTGTTATGGGCGGTGCTGGTGTTCGCGTTCTTTTCGTTCTCGGACTCGAAACTCATTCCTTATACCCTGCCGATTCTGCCGCCGCTGGCGCTGCTGACCGGACGTTATCTCTCGCTTCACTGGGATAATCCGTCGGCCGCCGGCCTGCGCGCCGGTACCTGGGCGCTGCTGGTGCTGGGTATCGTGTTCACGGCCGTGCTCATCTATGTGCCGGACCGGATGCCGGACCGCCCGCGCGTCGCCGAATACAGCGCCGTGTTTGGCGGTTACGCCTGGGTGATCCTGGGCAGCCTGCTGGCGACGGCATTCATCCCGTTCGGCGTAAGCTTCCGGCGCGGGGCGCTGTGGACCGTGGCCGCGCTCGCGCTCACTTCGATCGTATTTCTGGTCGTGGTCGACCGCGGCGTCGCCTTCCTCGACGATAAACGCTCGGTGAAGCAGCTGGCCCTGGACCTGAAATCGCGGCTGCAACCGGGCGACGAGGTCATGACCTTCCAGGAGTATTACCAGGACCTGCCGGTATACCTGGGACACACCGTCACCGTCGTCGACTGGAAAGGCGAGCTGGAGTTCGGCACCGAGGTCGAGGATACGAGCGGCTGGATGATCGACCAGGCCACCTTCTGGCGCCGCTGGAACGGTCCGGAACGGGCCTACATGCTGACCGGACGCGGCAACTATGACAAACTGCGCGCTCGAGAGCCGGACCGGTTCCGGCTGCTCGCGCAGACCGGATCGAACGTGCTGCTGACCAACAGGGCCCCATAACCGTGAACTATTTCCCGCTGATTATGCTGGGCGTGCTGCTCAATGCCGGCGCGCAGCTGCTGCTCAAGGAAGGCATGCGCCGCATCGGCTACTTCGAGTTCGCCTGGGCCAATTTCGTGCCCATCGGCCTGCAGGTGGCGGCCAACCCGTTCGTGCTCGCCGGCCTGTTCGCCTACGTCGTGAGCGTGGCGGTGTGGCTGCTGGTGCTGTCGCGCGTCGAGGTAGGCTTCGCCTACCCGCTGCTGTCGGTGGGCTACATCGTCAACGCCGTGGCCGGCTACTACCTGTTCCAGGAGAATCTCTCGCTCACGCGTATCACCGGCATCCTCATCATCATCGCCGGGGTTTATCTGGTTACCCGCAGTTAGGACTGACCCATGACCGAGGAATTTCTGCCGTTCTCGCGGCCTTCGATCAGCCGCGAAGCCATCGACGAAGTGGTCGCCTGCCTCGAGTCCGGCTGGATCACCACCGGTCCGCGGGTGAAAAAGTTCGAGGACGAGCTGAAGCGCTACTTCAACGCGCCGCACGCGCTCGCTTTGTCCTCCGCCACGGCCGGATTGCACCTGGCGCTGCTGGCGCTCGATCTCAAGCCCGGCGACGAGGTGATCACCACGCCGATGACCTTCGCCGCCACACTTAACGTCATCGTGCTCGCCGGAGCAAGGCCGGTGCTGGTGGACGTCGAGCTCGATACCTACAACTTGGATGTCTCGAAGCTCGCCAAGGCGATCACGAAGCGCACGCGCGCGATCATGCCGGTGCATTTCGCCGGACTGCCGGTGGACCTCGACCCGTTGTACGAGCTGGCGAGCAAGCACGGGTTGCGCGTGATCGAAGACGCGGCGCACGCGATCGGCACGGAGTATAAGGGCAAGCGCATCGGCGCCTTCGGCGACACCCAGGTGTTCAGCTTCCATCCGAATAAAAACATGACCACCGGCGAGGGCGGCTGCGTGGTCACGCGCGACGACCGGGTGGCGGAGAAAATCGCGCTGCTGCGCTTCCACGGCATGGACCGCGAGGCCTGGAACCGTTTCGGCAAGACCGGTTCCCAGCACTACGAGATCATCCTGCCCGGGTTCAAGTACAACATGATGGACATCCAGGCCGCGCTCGGGCTGCATCAGCTGCCGGCGCTCGAGGGATTCATCAAGCGCCGCACCGAGCTGGCGCTGCGTTACCAGAAACTCCTCGCCGACTGGCCGCAGTGGACCCGGCCGGGCACGCCGAAATACGCGCACCGGCACGCCTGGCATCTGTACGTGCCGTTGCTCAACCCCGAAGCCGCCGGCATGGACCGCGACGCCTTCATGGCCGGCATGAAGGAGCGCAATATCGGGACCGGGCTGCACTATCGCGCGGCGCACCTGTATCCTTATTACCGTGAACAATACGGTTTCAAGCCCGGCGATTTTCCGAACGCCGAAAGCATCGGCAGCCGCATCGTGAGCCTGCCGCTGTTCCCCGGCCTGAGCGACGCCGACCAGGACCGCGCGATCGCGGCGATGGCGGACCTGTTCCGGAGGAAATGACGTGACCAAGCCTTATGTGAGCGTGGTCGTTCCGGTGTACAACGAGCAGGAGAACCTGCCGGCGCTGTTCCAGCGCCTGACCGCGGTGCTCGACAAGCTCGGCCGGCCGTATGAGCTTCTGTTCACCAATGACGGCAGCCGCGACAACTCGCTCGCCTTGCTCAAGGATTTTCACCGCCAGCGGCCGAAGCAAGTGCGCGTCATCGACTTCAACGGCAACTTCGGCCAGCATATGGCGATCATGGCCGCGTTCGAGCGCGCTCACGGCGACGTCGTCGTGACGCTCGACGCCGACCTGCAGAATCCGCCGGAGGAAATCCCCAAGCTGTTGGCGGAGATCGACAAAGGGCACGACGTCGTCGGCGGCTATCGCAAGGACCGCCAGGATTCCTGGTTCCGCCGCAAGGCTTCGCGTCTGCTCAACAGGGTGCGCGAGCGCACCACGCGCATCCGCATGCGCGACCAGGGCTGCATGTTGCGTGCCTACCGCCGCAGCATCGTCGAGCACATCACTGCCAGCGGCGAGACCTCGACTTTCATTCCGGCGCTGGCCATGAGCTACGCCGCCAGTCCGGTCGAAGTCGAGGTCGAACACGCGGCGCGCGCCGCCGGCACCTCGAAGTACCGGCTGTACGACCTGATCCGCCTGAATTTCGACCTCATGACGGGCTTCTCCGTCGTGCCGCTGCAGGTGTTCACGGTGTTCGGCATGGTCATCGCCAGCGGCAGCCTGCTGTTCGTGATTTTCCTGTTCATCCGCCGCCTGATCATCGGCCCGGAAGCCGAAGGCCTGTTTACCCTGTTCGCGATCCTGTACTTCCTCGTGGGGGTGGGCATCATGGGGCTGGGCGTCATCGGCGAGTATGTCGGTCGCATCTACCAGGAAGTGCGGCGGCGCCCGCGCTTCATGATCCGCGACGTCTACGAGCGGCTCGATGACTGAGCCGGGCATCGTCGTCTTCGGCTACCACGACGTCGGCGTCGAGTGCCTCGATGCGCTGATTGCGCGCGGCAGCCGCGTGCTCACCGTGTTCACGCACCGTGACAATCCCGAGGAGCGGATCTGGTTCAAGTCGGTGGAGCAGCTGGCGCGCCGGCACGGCATCCCGGTGCACACGCCCGAGTCGGTGAACACGCCGGAATGGATCGCGCGCCTGCGCGAAATGAAACCGGATATCATTTTTTCTTTCTATTATCGCAACCTGATCTGCCAGGAAATACTGGACCTGCCGCGACTCGGTGCTTTCAACATGCACGGCTCGCTGCTGCCGAAATACCGCGGGCGCGTGCCGATCAACTGGGCGGTGCTGAACGGCGAAACCGAAACCGGCGCCACCCTGCACTGGATGGTGAAACGCCCGGACGCCGGCGATATCGTGGACCAGCAGGCGGTGACTATCGGCCCGCGCGACACCGCCCAGGACGTGTTCGTGAAGGTGACCGCGGCCGCGCGGGCGGTGCTGGAGCGCAGCCTGGACGCGATCAAGCAGGGCCGGGCGCCGCGCCGACCGCAGGATGAATCCAAGGCGAGCTATTTCGGGGGGCGCAAGCCCGAGGACGGGCGCATCGACTGGCGCGACGACGCGCAGCGGATATTCAATCTCATCCGCGCGGTGACGCATCCTTACCCCGGCGCGTTTGCCGACGTGGACGGCCAACGGCTTTATATATGGTGGGCCGAGCCGCAGACGGGCGGCACGGGCCGGCCGGGCGAGGTGGTGTCGGAGTCGCCGCTGCGCGTGGCGACCGGGCGCGGCTGTCTCGAGATCCGGCGCTGGCAATGGCATGGCGGCACGGAGCAGGAAGGCGCGGCGCACGGGCTGCGCCTGCATCAAATCCTGGGCCAGGCGGCGCAAGCCGCCTCCGCCTGAGCAAGGTTTCATAGAGAAGGAGTCAACATGAGTCTCAAAGTTCTGATCCTGGGCGTGAACGGTTTCATCGGCTCGAGCCTGACCGAGCATATCCTGCGCGACACCGACTGGGAGGTGTACGGCATGGACATGAGCCAGGACAAGCTCGGCGAGTCGCTCGGACACAAGCGCTTCCGCTACGTCGAGGGCGACATCACCATCAACCGCGAATGGATCGAGTACCACGTCAAGAAATGCGACGCGGTGCTGCCGCTGGTGGCGATCGCCACGCCGGCGACCTACGTGCTCGACCCGCTGCGTGTGTTCGAGCTCGACTTCGAGGCCAACCTCGCGATCGTGCGCCAGTGCGTGCGCTATAAAAAGCGCGTGATCTTTCCGTCCACCTCGGAAGTCTACGGCATGAGCGCCGACCGCGAGTTCGACGAAGAGGCCTCGAACCTCGTGCTCGGGCCGATCAACAAGCCGCGCTGGATCTATTCCTGCAGCAAGCAGCTGCTCGACCGCGTGATCGCCGCCTACGGCCAGCAGCACGGCTTCAAGTACACGCTGTTCCGGCCGTTCAACTGGATCGGGCCCAAGCTCGACAACATCATGGAGCCGAAGGAAGGCAGCTCGCGCGTGCTGACGCAGTTCATCGGCAACATCCTGCGCGGCAAGGACATCCAGCTGGTCGACGGCGGCGCGCAACGGCGCAGTTTCACCTACATCGACGACGGCGTGGACGCGCTCATGCGCATCATCGCCAACAAGGACGGCTGCGCCGATGGGCGCATCTTCAATATCGGCAATCCCATGAACGACATATCGGTGCGCGAACTGGCCGAAACCGTGGTCGCGCTGGTCAAGACCTATCCCAAGTACGCTGCGCTCGCGGAGAAGACCAAGCTGGTCACGGTGAACTCGGGCGATTACTACGGCAAGGGCTACCAGGACATCCTCACGCGCGTGCCGTCGATCAGGAACGCCGAGAAATATCTCGGCTGGAAACCGACGACCGACTTCAAGACGGCGCTGCGCAAGACGCTCGACTATCACCTCGGTCGCCCGTCGCAGGAGCTGGAGGCCTGAAGGCTTCTGACAAAGTGAATATGATTTTGAAGCGCCAGGACGCCAGGGTCGCCATCCCAGCCATCCATGGCACGACGTTGCGACTCCGATATGCCCCAGCCCGCACTTCGCGCTGCGCCGTCCCGGCTCCGCGCGAAGTCCAGCCCGGCCTTCCCTGGCCGGGCGTTCGCCGCTTTCGCGGCTCACCCCTGTGCGGGCGCTCGCCGGGACGAAGACACGTTAAGTGTCTTCGTCCGTTTCCAGCTCGCCCTGGCGTCCTGGCGTTCCATTTCATATAGAAATCGTTTTTAAAGCATGGTTCCGTCCGAAACGCGGCTGGCGATCAAGATCGACGTCGACACCGATCGCGGCACGCGTCTCGGCGTGCCGGCGCTGCTCGACCTGTTCGACGAGTTCGGAATAAAAGCCACATTTCTTTTTTCGCTCGGGCCGGACAACACCGGCCGCGCCATCAAGCGCATCTTCCGCCCCGGCTTCTTCCGCAAGGTCGCGCGCACCAGCGTCGTCAGCACCTACGGCCTGCGCACGCTGCTGAACGGCGTGCTGTGGCCGGGCCCGCACATCGGCCGGCGCAACGAGGCGATCCTGCGCATGACGCGCGCACGCGGCCACGAGGTCGGCATCCATTGCTACGATCACATCCGCTGGCAGGACGGGCTCGCGCGCATGACGCGCGAGCAGGTCTTTGCCGAATTCGGCAAGGCGCGCGCCGAGTTCCGCCGCATCTTCGGCGAGGACGCCAGGACCGCCGGCGCCGCAGGCTGGCAGGCCAACGCCCACAGCCTCGCGGCCTACGATGACGCCGGTCTCGATTACGCCAGCGACGCTCGCGGCACGCATCCGTTTTTCCCCGTGGCCGACGGCAGCGTTTACAAGACCCTGCAAATCCCGACCACCTTGCCCACGCTGGATGAACTGCTGGGCCGGCCGGAATATCCAAAAGCGGATTTGGCCAATCATTATCTGTCGCTTCTCCGCCCCGAGCAGGACAACGTGCTCACCGCGCACGCAGAGATCGAAGGCATGGCGGAGCTTGAATGGTTTCGCGGATTTCTGCGCCTGGCTGGTGAAAGGCAGGCGCGATTCGTTCGGCTCGACGCCATGGCGGCGGCGTTGCGGCATAACCCCCGCGCCGTCCCCTCCTGCCGCCTGGTGGCGGGCGAGGTCGACGGCCGCTCCGGCACGCTCGCGGTCCAGCGCTGTTAATAAATCATTCATCCAGGTTGTTCCGGTCGTTTCCCGGCATGCGCGGTTTTGACTCGATAACTCCCTCTATCATCGCCGTCCGCTCCCCGGCTTGCGCCGATCATCGGGGCGGCGTTCCCGACACGTCCCGGCGGGAGTGATGCCGTCAATCCCCTGCCATACTTTAAGTCGGAAAAGGGGTCGACGACAGGTGCATCATGGGCGTGTCCATGTTCTTCAGGAAAATCGGAACCGCGGTGAAGAAATCACCGGCCAAGCGCGTTCCGGTTGAAACACCGAGCCCGCGTCAGGCGGCGCTCGAACAATTCATCGTCGAGGAAATCGAGATTGGCGACGTCAAATCGCCGGTCGCCGCCGTTCCATTGCGCGTTCGTAAACCGTCGGTGTGGTGGGTCAGCATCAAGACCGCCGCGGCCTGCGCCGGCCTGTGGCTCCTGCTGTTCCTGGCGTCGTTGTTCGCCCGTTCGATCTGGCCGGTCGACGAAACGCGCATGCTCACCGTGGCCTGGGAGATGTGGACGCGCGGCGAATTCGTCCTGCCATCGCTCAACGGGGAACTGTACGCGCGCCAGTCACCGCTGATGGCCTGGCTCATTGACGCCGGCTGGGGCCTGTTCGGCGTCAATGACTGGTGGCCGCGGCTGCTGCCGGCGCTGTTCTCGCTCGCGAGCCTGGCCGTGGTCCAGCGGCTGGCGCGCCTGCTGTGGCGCGAGAATCATGAGATCCGGCGGTTGGTGCCACTGGTGCTCCTGGGCACGCCGCTGTGGGCGCTGTACATCACGCTCGCGCTCCCCGACATGCTGCTGGTGTTTTTCACGCTGCTCGGCTGGTGGGCCGTGCTCATCATGTGGCGCCATCGCGATATGCGCGCGTTCCTGCTGCTGGGGGCAGCGCTGGGACTTGGGGCGCTCGCGCTCGGCACGATCATATATCTGTATGTGCTTCCGGTAGCCGTGCTCGCGCCGCTCTGGGGCCGGGGCGCGTCCAAGGTGACCTGGAAATACTGGTACATCGATGTCGCCAAGGCGATGCTCCTGGGCGCGGTGATCCTGGGGCTGTGGCTCGCGCCGGCGGGCATCCAGGCCGGTTTCCCGTACGTCATGGAGTGGCTGTCCGGTTCGTTGACCGGCGCGCACCTCGACCTGTTCACGACGGGACGTTCCTGGTGGTGGTATCTGGCGTGGATGCCGATTGTGTGCCTGCCCTGGTCGATATGGCCGCTCCTGTGGGGACGTCTGTGGCAGATACGGCGCGACCCGCTGAACGTCGGCATGGCCTTCTGCGTGATCGGCACCTTGTCGACGCTCGCGCTGTTGTCACTGATTGAGGCGAAGCAGCCTCAATTCCTGTTGCCGCTCTTGCCGTTGATGGCGCTGCCGGTCTCCTATCTGTTGATGGAGCAGTCGCTGGAGGGCGCCGGTGACAACCATCCGCTCAGCGGCATGACCATTCCGGTCGTGATGCTTGGCGGAGCGCTTTCCGTCCTGCCCCGGCTGCCGCGCGTCGACGTCCTGCCCGAGTTCCTGTGGGAGCTGTCGCCGTTCGTTGGCATCGGCGTGATGGTCGTGGGCGTCGCGCTCGCTTGGCTGCCGGCGCGCGAGGTCCGGCGTCGGGCCCTGAACACCGTCGTTGCCGGCGTCCTGCTGGTCGTGTTCCTGATTCTCGGCGCCGGTTCGCAGTTCGACGAGTTTTACCGCACCGACACGGTCGGCCAGTTCCTGGCCGACGCGCAGGCGCGCAATCTTCCGATCGCCTTTGTCGGCGAATACCAGGGCGAGTTTCAATTCGCCGGCCGCCTGCGCGAATCGCTGCCGGTCATTGACCCCGCGGAAGCGGACAGCTGGATGATGATGCATCCCGACGGCTTGCTGGTGAGCGCCGCCTCCGCCTGGCAGCCGCGGCAGGCGCGCCGCCGGCATCCGGTCCTGGACACGCCCTATCGTGGTTCGACGTTGCGCGTGTGGGACGCGAACTTCGCGCCGGCGCCACGCTAGCCGTCTGGCCAGAGCTTCGTAACTCCGTCATAATCGCGGCGCATGTTGCACGCGCCTGACATCGATCCCGTCGCCATTCATCTCGGCCGTATCCAGGTGCACTGGTACGGACTGATGTACCTCATCGGTTTTCTCGGCGCCTGGTGGCTCGGCATCTACCGCGCCAAGCGCCCCGGTTCCGGCTGGCGGCCGCAGGAAATCGCCGATCTGCTTTTCTACGGCGCGCTCGGCGTCATCCTCGGCGGCCGCATCGGCTATGTGCTGTTCTACAACCTTCCCTATTATCTCGAGCACCCGATCGAGGTGTTTTACATCTGGTCCGGCGGCATGTCGTTCCACGGCGGACTGATCGGCGTCATCACCGCGATGTGGCTGTACGGGCGCCGCACGCAGCGCACGTTTTTCGGCGTCGCCGATTTCGTCGCGCCGCTCACGCCGCTCGGGCTCGGCGCCGGCCGGCTCGGCAACTTCATCAATCACGAGCTCTGGGGCAAGGTCACCGACGTGCCGTGGGGCATGGTGTTCCCCAATGCCGGTCCGCTGCCGCGCCACCCGTCGCAGCTGTATGAGTTTTCTCTTGAAGGCGTGGCGTTGTTCACCATCCTCTGGGTCTATGCCCGCAAGCCGCGGCCGACCGGCGCGATCTCCGGCGTGTTCCTGCTGTGCTATGGAATATTCCGTTTTCTGGTCGAGCTCGTGCGCGAACCGGACGTGCAGCTCGGCTATCTCGCTTTCGGCTGGGTGACGATGGGACAGATACTGAGCCTGCCGATGATTTTTTTGGGCGCCTGGTTGTTGTGGTGGTCGCATCGAAAACGGCATGACGGTTTGCCGAAGTAACGTGAATTCCCCCCTTACCATGTAATGGCCGATATTGGGCAAACCGCGCATTTGAAGCGCTTCCCGCCGGTTTATCGGGCCGTGGTGCGATAATCCCGACCGTTGTTGACCGCGCCGGACCCCCCGGATTATTGTACGTCCGCAACTGATATTTTTTCGGAGGAGTGGGGTGGTGGTTGCCCGCCACTTTTAAAAAACACAAATGATGATTGATGGAGGATGAGATTCATGAACAGTAAATTCAAGACAATAACAGGCTACTTCCGGGTTGTTTGTGTAGCCGTAACCACGATGGGAATGATGGCCATTCCATCGGTAACGAATGCGATGGACTGGTATGGCGGTCTGAGCGTGGGCCGGGCCAGGCACGAGGCCACTGTCGGCGATCTGCTCGGGTCGAGTTTCCAACCTGGCAGCATTGACGGCGATAACGCCGGCTGGAAGGCTTTCGCGGGCATGGTGTTATGGGATAAATACGTCGGCGCCGAGTTTGGCTATGTTAATTTGGGCGAGGCCAATGCGGAGTCCGGTTCCGCCACTGCCACCAGCAGAGCAAAAGGATTCACCGCGGCGCTCGCGGGTTTGATTCCGTTCACCGATAAGTTCGGCTTGCTGCTGAAGATCGGCGCCTTCGGGAGCCAGGTCCGTCTCTCGGCAGGCGGTCCGGGTGCTCCGGCGTCGCAGAGTGCTTCCGATCTGAATCCTTTTGGCGGGATGGGCGTGCAGTACGATTTTTCCAAGAACTTCGGTGCGCGGTTCGAAGTGGAACGTTACAACGCCGGCAGCCTCGGCAGTCCCTACATCAATCTGATCAGTGCGGGCGTGGTTTACCGTTTCGGAAAATAAGATTCACCCGCCATCCCAGGAAAGCCGGGCTATGCTCGGCTTTTCTTTTTTATTTTTTCGTTAGTCCAACAGCTTTCCCGACGCCGGGACAATGTTGGCCATGGAAAAAGTATTTACTGGCAGCATTCGAGGGGGGTTAAAGTGGCATTGCGCTAGGGGGCGTGATAAGTCCCAGGGGCTCCTTGTAGCCATGCCTGATCCCGAGAATAATCCCTTGAAAAAAATTTAATTAACTAAAAAAGGAGGAGGTCATGTTCACGCAAGATGCAATTCATAACAAATTGATGCACAGCCTTGCGGTGGCGGTATTGGCTTTGGGATTGGCGGCGACACCCGCCATGGCGCAGACCGGGGGGTGGTATGGCGGCCTGGGCGTCGGTCAGACCAAAATCAACGATTTTGATTCCGTTTGCGGTGACGTGTTGTCTCTTCTTCCCGTCGGGTCCAGCTGTAGCAGTGACGACAAGGATAACGGCTTGAAGATTTTTGCAGGGAATCAGTTTAACAAGAACGGTGCAGTAGAGTTCGGATACGTCGATCTAGGGAAGGGGACTATCAGCGTGAGCGGTCCGGGGGTTGGTGGCACAGCCACTTGGGAAGCAACGGGATTCAACGTTGCGCTCGTCGGTACATTGCCCGTGAACGAGGCGCTCGGCGTGCTTGGCAGAATCGGGATTTTTGCCTGGAATCTGGATTTTAACGTACGCGGACTTGGCGGTTCGGCAAGCGAAAGCGCCAGTGGCGCGGATCTCACCTACGGTCTCGGCCTGAAATATGATTTTAACAAGACTACCGGAATGCGTTTTGAATGGGAAAAATTCAAAGATGTCGGCGATGTAAATACGACCGGGCAGGGCGACATCGATCTTCTCTCGCTCAGCCTGGTTTTCAGATTCCAGTAACAAGATCAACTTTCTCAAAATAAAGCCGGGCTGAACCCGGCTTTATTTTTTTACGACCGACGTTTCCCGCATTATTTGATCCACACCGTCTTTATATTCACGAACTCGCGTATGCCGTGCACCGACAGCTCGCGCCCGTAGCCGGAATCCTTAACGCCGCCGAAGGGCAGACGCGGGTCGCTTTTGACCAGGCCGTTCACGAAGCTCGCGCCGGACTGGATCCGGCGCGCGAGCTGCCCGCCTTTTTTCACGTCGCGCGTCCACACGCTCGCGCCCAACCCATAGCGGTTGTCGTTGGCGATGCGTATCGCGTCGTCCTCGTCGCGCGCCCGGATCACGATCGCGACCGGTCCGAAGAGTTCCTCCTCGTACGCGCGCATGCCCGGTCTTACGTAATCGATCACGGTGGGCTCGTAGAAAAATCCGGGGCCGGCGGCGGGTCCGCCGTGCAGCGCAAAGCTGGCGCCGGCGGTGACGGAATCGGTGACCTGCTTGTGCAGCTGGTTGCGCAGGTCGGCGCGCGCCATCGGACCGAGCTGGGTGTCCTCATGAGCGGGATCGCCCATCTTGAGCGCGTGCGCCTTCTGTTTGAACAATTCGAGGAAGCCATCGGCGATCGATTCGACCAGGATGAAACGCTTGGCGGCGATGCAGCTCTGGCCGGCGTTGAGAAAACGCGAGGCCACACCCACCGTGGCCGCCTGTTCGAGATCGGCGTCCGCCAGCACGACGAACGCGTCCGAGCCGCCCAGCTCGAGCACGGTTTTCTTGAGGTGGGCGCCGGCCGCCGCGGCCACTTTTCTTCCGGCCACGTCGCTGCCGGTGAGCGTCACGCCGTGAATGCGCGGGTCGGCAATGAGCATTTCCGCCTGCGCCGCCGAGATCATGAGCGTGCGGAACACGCCCGCGGGAAATCCGGCCTGGCGGAAAACCTCGTCAATGGCGAGCGCGCACTGCGGCACGTTCGAGGCGTGCTTCAGCAGTGCGGTGTTGCCCGCCATCAGGCTCGGCGCGGCGAAACGGAACACCTGCCAGAACGGGAAATTCCACGGCATCACCGCGAGCACGGTGCCGAGCGGCACGTACGCGACGTAACTCTCGCCCGCGTCAGTCTCGACCGGCTCATCCCGGAGCAGGGACTCGGCGTGTTCGGCGTAGAATTCGCAACCCCAGGCGCACTTCTCGATCTCGGCGCGCGACTCCTTGATGGCCTTGCCCATCTCGAGCGTGATCAGTCCGGCATAGCGGTTGATATGGCGGCGCAGCCCGGAGGCGGCGTTGCGGAACCGCCGCGCGCGTTCGGCGAATGGCGTGGCCTGCCACGCGGCGTTGGCCGCGGCGGCCTCGGTCAGCGCGGCTTCGACCTGACCTTCATTCCACAGATCGAAGGATTTCAACCGTTCGCCGGTGGTGGGATTGATTGTCTCCATGGTCATGGGTGATCCTTTCGTCCGAAATGAATGTAGTTGCAGGCGCGCTTATCTATAATAAAACAGCATGCGGCGGATTGTTTTTCTATTTTTGTTGGTCGGGTTTGTGGGCGCGGTGATATCACTGTCGGCACGGGCTTATACGACGGATGACGATGAAGGCCGGCGGCGGGATTACCTGGCCGCGCTCGAGGCCCTGAAGGCCGGTCAGACCACGCGCTTCAAAATGCTGTACGAGCGTCTGGACGGCTATATCCTGCGCGGTTATCTCGAATACGAGTCGCTGAAGAACCGCATCCCCTCGACACCCGCGGCGGAAATCCGCCGGTTCCTGGAGAAAAACAGCCAGGCCCCGATCAGCGACATCATCCGCAAGAAATGGCTGCTTTATCTCGCCGGCCGCGGCGATTGGGACACCTTCCTCAAGGAATTTAAGGATATCGAGGACGAGCCGGAGTTGCAGTGCCTGCGACTTTCGCATCTGCTCAAGACCAGCGAACAGCAGGCGCCGCTCATGGACGAGGTGGAAGAACTCTGGCTGACCGGCCGGCCGCTGCCCGGCGCCTGCGACCCGGTGTTCGACGCCTGGCGACGGGCCGGGCACATGACCCCGGAAAAGATCTGGGCGCGCATCCGTCTCGCCATGGAAGCGCGCAATCTCGATCTGGCGGGACATCTGGCGCGCTATCTCGATCCCTCCGAGCGCATCTGGGTGAAGCGCTGGCAGGCGATGCACCGCGACCCGGTGCGCGAGCTGCACGATATCCGCTACCCGGTGGACACACCGGTGGCGCGCATGATCGTCACGCACGGCATCGTGCGCCTCGCCAACCGCGACCCGGAAGAGGCGATGCTGCAATGGCAGCTTCTCAAGACCAAATACCAGTTCTTCGGCGAGGATGACAACTACGTTCTGCGCTACATCGGCATACTCGCGGCGCAGGAGGATATGCCGCAGGCGCTGCAGTGGCTGGCGGCGGTGTCCGCCAGCGCCAACGACGAGACGCTGCAGCTGTGGCGCGTGCGCGCGGCGCTGCGCGCCGGGCAGTGGGACACCGCGCGCCGCTTCATCGCCGGTCTGACCGAGGAGCAACAGCACGAGAGCCAGTGGCGTTACTGGACGGCGCGCATCCTTGAGGAGACCGGCAACAAAGACGAGGCGCGCGAAATCTACAAGGCGCTGGCGCAGGATCGCGGTTATTACGGATTCCTCGCCGCCGACCGCATCGACGCCAATTATTCAATGCAGCACGTGAGCGTCGAGGCCAGTCCCGAGGAGGTGAGCGCGATGCTCGCGCGCCCCGGCATCCAGATGGCGCAGGAGCTGTATCTGATGGGCCAGGTGACGGACGCGCGCCGCCAGTGGAGCTGGACCACGCGCAACATGAACAACCGCGAGCTCGCGGTGGCCGCGGTGATCGCGCGCCAGTGGGGCTGGTACGACCGCGCCATCCTCACGGTGGCGCGCAGCGACCACCTGGACGACCTCGAGCTGCGTTTCCCGCTGCTGTACCGCGACACCATCGAGAGCAATGCCGCCGAGTACGGCGTCGACCCGAGCTGGGTGTACGGCGTGGTGCGCCAGGAATCCGCCTTCGTCGTGGACGCGCGCTCGCAGGCGGGCGCGCTCGGGCTGATGCAGCTGATGCCGTCCACCGGCCGGCTCACCGGACGCAAGCTCAACATCCGCATCCGCAATAACCGCGCGTTGCTTGACATCGAGAACAACCTGCGTCTGGGCGTGGGTTACCTCAAGGAGGTGCTCGGGCGCAACAACGGCAACCAGGTGCTGGCCACAGCGTCCTACAACGCCGGGCCGAACCGCGTCAGCAGCTGGATGCCGGAACGTTCTATGGATGCAGACATCTGGGTCGAGACCATCCCGTATAACGAGACCCGCGATTACGTGAAAAATGTCATGTCCTATACCACGGTGTACAACTACCGTCTCGAAAACAACCCGGTGCGGCTGAGCACGCGCATGCCGGGCATCACGCCGGCGGGGCCGTAAGGGGCATTGGCGCCAGCCTCGTCTTTCAGCATGAAGCGATAAGTCGGTAACGGCGCCCCTTGGCGGTGGAACTTGATATACACTCCAGAAGTACCGCGCGGAAGTACCGTCCACGCCGAATCAAAGTCCCATGGAGCGGGAACCCCATGTCCGAAGAGCAACGCATCTTTCTCCTGGAAAGCGAATTGCGTGATCGCGAATTCGAGATCGCGCTGCTGAAGGAAACCGCCGAGGCGGTCAGCAGCGAGCTCGATCTCGAGAAGGTATTGCAGCTGGTCGCGGACCACGCGCGCAAGCTGATCCTGGCCGAAACGGTGCTGATCCCGATCCTGAACGAGGACAGCACGGAATACACCTATCGTGCCGGTTGCGGCCGGAACGCCGGCGAAATCGTCGGCCAGTCCCTGCCGCTGGAATACGGCGTCTGCGGCTGGGTGTGGCGCCATCGCCGCCCCTGGTGGCACGGAGTGCTGGCCGAGCTGGATGAAGCCGAACGCAACCGCTGGGAGAAGGACGCCGGCAGCATCATCCTGGTGCCGCTGGTCGGCAAACGCCAAATATTGGGAGGTCTGGCCGGCATCAACAAGATCGGTGGCGGCGATTTCACCAGGCGCGATCTCGACCTGCTGACGCTCTTCGCCAACCAGGTGAGCTACGCAATCGACAACGCCGCCGTCTTCGGCCAGCTCCACCAGACCCGCGCGCAACTGGAGCAATCTCGGCGCGCGTTGCAGCAACTCAATGCCGACCTGGAGCGACGCGTCGAACAGCGCACCGCCGGATTGGTTGACGCGGTCACACAGCTGGAGCGGTTGATTTTGCAGGATCCGCTCACGGAGTTGCCGAATCGCACGCTGTTGCAGGACCGCCTGCGCCAGGGAATTCTCGCGGCGCAACGCGCGAAGAAGGCCTCCGCGCTCATCATGATCGGCCTGGATCACTTCATGCAGGTCAATGCCGAGCATGGTCACGATGTCGGCGACCGGCTGTTGAAGGAAATGGCCGCGCGGCTGACGCGCGCGCTGCGGCAATCCGATACCGTCGGCCGTCTCGGTGGCGATGAATTCGCCGTGGTGCTGCCGTTCACCGACGTCACGGGCGCGAGCCGGGCGGCCGCGAAATTGCTCGAGACGCTGAAACAGCCGTTCCAGCTCGACGGCTGCTCCATATCGGTCGGCGGCAGTCTCGGCATCGCCGCGTACCCGGAGCATGCGGCGGACGTGCCAGCCTTGTACCAATGCGCCGACGCGGCGATGTCCGTGGCCAAAAGCCGGCAGAGCGGATATTTCATTTACCATCCCGCCGAGTGCGCCCGGCCCGGCGCATATTCATCCTGATCCATCTCGTCGTTGCAGCATCCTCGCGAAGATTTCTTCGCGTGAGCTGCCTCTTTCCGCCGGGACGTGAGCGCGTCACCAAAGGTTTGTGGACGCTGAGCCGCGTCGGGGCGTATCGTAGGCACAGGCGGGAGTTTCATGACCACGCATAAAATCTGCATGGTGGGCGGGACCGGTTTCGTCGGCCGGCGCCTGGCCGCGCGCCTTTCCGAAGCCGGGCACGACATCGTCATCCTCACGCGACGGCGCGAGCGTCATCGCGACCTGCTGGTGCTGCCGGGTTTGCGGCTGGCGGAAGGTGATGTGCACCAGCCTTCTTTCCTGCAGCGTGAATTGCAGGGCCGCGATACCGTCGTCAATCTGGTCGGCATCCTCAACGAACCGGGCCGCGATGGCCGCGGTTTCGCGCGGGCGCACGCCGAACTTCCCGGAATAATCGTGCAGGCCTGCCGGCAGACGGGCGTGCCGCGGCTGCTGCACATGAGCGCGCTGCACGCCGCGCCCGGCGCGCCGAGCCATTATCTGCGCACCAAGGCCGCGGGCGAGGAAGCGGCGCACCGCGCCGACGGCGCGGATTTTCACGTCACCAGTTTCCGTCCCTCGGTCATCTTCGGTCCCGGCGACGGTTTCCTGAACCGCTTTGCCACGCTGCTGCGCCTCGCCCCCGGCGTGTTCCCGCTCGCCTGTCCCGATGCGCGTTTCCAGCCGGTGTACGTCGAGGACGTGGTGCGCGCGTTCGTGGAATCGCTCGACAACCACAAAACTTTCGGGCAGCGCTACGATCTTTGCGGCCCCAGGGTATACGCGTTGCGCGAAATTGTGGAGTATGTGGCCAAGCTGATCGACAAGCGTGTGTGCGTTGTCGGTCTCAACGACACACTGTCCTATCTGCAGGCGGCGGTCATGGAGTTCGTCCCGGGCAAGCCGTTTTCGCTCGACAACTACCACTCGTTGCGACTGGACAGCGTGTGCGACAAGGGGTTCCCCGCGGTATTCGGCATCACGCCGGAAAGCCTGGAACAAATCGCGCCGACTTACATTACCCCGCGCTAGCGATGCGCCAGCAGCTCGCGCAACGCCGCGTCGCGTTGCGTCTGCGGCAGGTGCGCGAGCCGGTCCACGGCGCGGTAGAACGCCGCCAGGTCGTCACCTTGCTGCGCCAGCAGCCGCTGAAACGCCGGAACGTATTGGGTGTAGAGTCCGACCGCGATGAGCTTGGCGTTGTTAAGATCCCCGGCGAACCAGCCGTCATAAGTCGCATCGCCGCCCCACGCGGCCTTGAGCGCGGCGTAATCCTGGCGCAGTTCGGCGAATTCACGCGCCTTGGCCGCGCGCTTGTCGGTATCGCTCAGGTTCGAGGCGTAAATTTCCGCCAGGCGCGCGCGGTGTTTCAGTACGAGTTCAGCGAACTCGTCGCGCCGTTGCAGTTTCCGCCGGTAGGCCTCGGCCTGTTCCGGCGTACCATGGAGTTCGTACCAGCGTTTGACGCCTTCGAGCTCCACCGCGGTGGCGAAGGATTCGTTGAAACTGGTGTCGCCGCCGACGTAAATCTTCTGATGCGCCAGTTCGTGGAACAACAGCCCGGCGAGCTCGGCCTCGGGACGGTCGAGGAAGGTATTCAGCAGGGGGTCGTTGAACCAGCCGAGCGTGGAGAAGGCGAGCACGCCGCCGACGTAGACGTCGTAGCCTTTCTGTCTCAGCGCGGCGGCGTAGCGTTCCGCCGCCGCACGCGCGAAATAGCCGCGGTAGGGCACGCAACCGGCGACGATGAAGCACCAGGTCTTGGGTTCGAGCGACAGTTCCGGGGCGGCGAAGACGTTCCACGCGGCATACGGCCGGCGCAGGTCGACGTAACTGCGATAGCTGCGATTGTCCGGCAGCAGCAGCTCGCGGCTGGCGAATTCGCGCAGGTGCAGCACCAGCTCGAGCTGCTTTCTGGTCTGCGGCGGCGTGGCCGGATCGTCCAGCACCTCCCGGATCGGACGGCGTTGGGCGAGAATCTGCACTTCGCCGGAGACGGCCTGAAGGTAATAGGCCGGGCTGGCGCAAGCGGCGACGGTGAGCGACAGCAGGAGCAGGATGAACAGACGCAGCTTGGCGGTCATGCGTACGGACTATTGGCTTGCACAGGCGTCACACATTAGCATGGCGCCGAAAAGGTAGCCCTACTCGCTACGCTCGTACGTTTTGCCATGATAAGGTAGTCCCTACTCGCTACGCTCGTTCGTCTTTTCTTATGAAGATCTATCTCGTCGGCGGGGCGGTGCGCGACAAGCTCCTGGGCCTGCCGGTGCAGGACCGCGATTACGTCGTGGTCGGCAGCACCCCGGAGGAAATGGTCGCCAAGGGCTTCAAGCCGGTGGGCGCCGATTTTCCCGTGTTCCTGCACCCGCAGACGAAAGAGGAGTATGCGCTGGCGCGCACCGAGCGCAAGTCCGGGCACGGTTACAAGGGCTTCACGGTCTACAGCGCGCCGGACGTGACGCTCGAGGACGACCTCCAGCGGCGCGACCTCACCATCAACGCCATGGCCGAGGACGAAACCGGCCAGCTGATCGATCCGTTCGGCGGCGCGGAAGATCTGCGTCAGGGAACGCTGCGTCACGTCTCGCCCGCGTTCGCCGAAGACCCGGTGCGCATCCTGCGGGTGGCGCGCTTCGCCGCGCGCTACGGCAAATGGGGTTTTCACGTGGCGCACGGCACCAACAAGCTGATGCGCCAGATGGTCGAGTCCGGCGAGGTCGATCACCTGGTGCCGGAACGCGTGTGGCAGGAGCTCGAGCGGGCCCTCGGCGAAGACCGGCCGTCGCGGTTCTTCGAGGTGCTGCGCGGCTGCGGCGCGCTGGCGCGGCTGTTCCCGGAGATCGACGCGCTGTTCGGCGTGCCGCAGCCGGAAAAGCATCACCCCGAGGTCGACACCGGGATGCACGTGATGCTGGTGCTGGATGCGGCGGCCAAGCTCTCGCCGGACGCGCGCGTGCGCTTCGCCGCGCTCATGCACGATCTCGGCAAGGGTGTGACGCCGAAGGATGAATGGCCGCAGCACATCGGCCACGAGGAGCGCGGCGTCGAGCTGGTGAGAAACTTCTGCCAGCGCTTTCGCGCGCCCAATGAATATCGCGATCTGGCGCTCGTCACCGCGCGCTATCACGCGCATTGTCTCCGGATCGCCGAGCTGCGGCCGGCCACCGTGGTGGACACGCTCGAGGCCATGGACGCGTTCCGCCGCCCGGAACGGGTGGACATGTTCGTCACCGCTTGCGAGGCCGATTTCCGCGGTCGCGCTGGCGTTGGCGACCAACCCTATCCCCAGGCGGGTCTTTTCCGGCGCGCGCACGCGGCGGCGCGCGCGGTTGACACTGCGGCCATCGCCGCCAGCGGCGGCGTCGGTCCGGATATCGGCGCCCGCATCAGGGAACAGCGCATCGAGGCCGTGCGTCAGGTATTATCAGTGCCCCACACCGCCCCGCCGGGAGCGAAGGAAGACGAGTCATGAAACACAAGCCGTTTTTTCACCGGATTTCCGGATTTCTTGCCGCGCTGGCTCTGACACTGATGGCGACCCACGCCGGCGTCGCCATGGCGGCCGACCAGCCCGTGGCCAAGCCCAAGAACGACGTGATCAAGGTGGTGTATCACGCCGACTTCGCCGACCCGCGCCGTTTCAGCGCCATGCTCACCAACATCAACAACATGGTGAGCGTGTATCAGTCGCAGCTGGCGGACTACGACATCCGCATCGTGTTCGTCTCCTACGGCATCCGCTTCGTCACGCGCGACCCGCTCCGGGGCACGCCGTTCGCCGAGGATGCGGCGCTCGCGGAGCGGCGCGAGAATCTGCTCGGACGTCTCCAGACCCTGCACGACACCTTCGACGTGAAGCTCGAACTGTGCGGCATCACCCGCGAGCAGGTGGGCCTGGACGCGAAGAAACTGATCCCCGGCGTGCAGATCGTGCCCTCGGGCGTCGCGCGTATCGTCGAGCTCGAGCGCCAGGGCTTCGCCTACCTCAAGATCGAGTAGCTTTCATGGCCAAGGCCGTTCCTTCCCGCCGGGCCGCGCGCCCCGGCGCCGCTGCCGTTCCCAACGTCGGGTTCGTCAGCCTCGGGTGCCCCAAGGCGCTGGTCGACTCCGAGCGCATCCTCACGCAACTGCGCGCCGAGGGTTACGCAATCGCGCCCGACTACGCCGGTGCCGACCTGGTGGTGGTCAACACCTGCGGTTTCATCGACGCGGCGGTGGAAGAATCGCTCGAGGCCATCGGCGAAGCGCTCGCGGAAAATGGCCGCGTGATCGTGACCGGTTGTCTCGGCGCCAAGGGCGACGTCGTCAAACAAGCGCATCCGCAGGTGCTGGCCGTCACCGGTCCGCACGCGCTCGACGAGGTGATGCAGGCGGTGCACGCGCACCTGCCCAAGCCGCACGATCCCTACACCGACCTGGTGCCGCCGGCCGGCATCAAGCTGACGCCGCGGCATTACGCGTATCTGAAGATCGCCGAGGGCTGCAACCATCGCTGCAGCTTCTGCATCATTCCCTCGATGCGCGGCGATCTCGTGAGCCGCGACGTCGGCGAGGTGATGCAGGAGGCGGAGAACCTGGTGAACGCCGGGGTGAAGGAGCTGCTGGTGATCTCGCAGGATACCAGCGCCTACGGCGTGGACGTGAAATACCGCACCGGCTTCTGGGGCGGCAAGCCCTTGAAGACGCGCATGACGGAGCTCGCCACGGCACTCGGCGGCCTGCGCACGCCTGAGGGCGATAATCCCTGGGTGCGCCTGCACTACGTCTATCCCTATCCGCATGTGGACGAATTGGTAGAGCTGATGGCCGAAGGAGTGATCCTTCCCTATCTCGATGTGCCGTTGCAGCATGCCAGTCCGAGAATTCTCAAGGCGATGCG
>JBLMXN010000057.1:0-3502 GCA_050257795.1 Bacteroidota bacterium | reverse complement strand
GTTTGCACAGCGGGCAGAGCTTGCGCACCAGCCGCTGCGCCAGCACGCCGAGCAGGCTGGAGGCCACCAGGAACGGTTCCACGCCCATGTCCACCAGGCGCGTGACCGCGCCGACGGCGTCGTTGGTGTGCAGCGTGGCCAGCACCAGGTGCCCGGTGAGGCTCGCCTGCACCGCGATCTGCGCGGTTTCGAGATCGCGGATTTCGCCGATCATGATGATGTCCGGGTCCTGGCGCAGGATCGAGCGCAGGGCGCGCGCGAACGTGAGTTCAATCTTTGGGTTGACCTGGATCTGGCCGACGCCGTCGAGGTCATATTCCACCGGGTCCTCGACCGTCATGATGTTGTGCTGGGTGCTGTCGAGCTTGCCGAGCGCGCCGTACAGCGTGGTGGTCTTGCCGGAGCCGGTGGGACCGGTGACGAGGATGATGCCATGCGGCTGATTGATGAGGTCGACCAGCGTCGCGAGGGTGTCGTCGGCCATGCCGAGCGCGGTGAGGTCGAGGCGGCCGGCCTGCTTGTCCAGCAGGCGCAGCACCACGCGCTCGCCGTGGCCCGTCGGCACGGTCGAGACGCGCACGTCCACCGGGCGCCCGGCGAGGCGCAGCGTGATGCGGCCGTCCTGCGGCATGCGTTTCTCGGCGATGTCGAGCTGCGCCATGATCTTGACGCGCGAGACCAGCACGCCGTGCAGCGCGCGCTGCGGCTCGACGACGTCGCGCAGCACGCCGTCGATGCGGTAGCGCACCACGGAGCGGGTCTCGAACGGCTCGATGTGGATGTCGGAAGCGCCCTCGCGCACCGCCTGGGTGAGCAGGGCGTTGATCAGGCGCACGATCGGCGCGTCGTCCTCGCTCTCCATCAGGTCGGTGGCCTGCGGGAGATTGTGCGTGAGTTCCGCGAGGTCCAGGTTGTCGTCGATGTCGTCGACGATGTCCATCGCCTGCGATACGCCGCGTTCGTAGGCGCGGTTCAGCGCCGAGTCGAACACCGCGGGACTCAGCTCGCGCACGTGGATGGGTTGCCCCAGCGAGCGGTACAGTTCCGCCAGCGTGGCGCTCGATACCCCGGGCTTGGCCCAGATCTCCACCTGGCCGTCGCGCAGGCAGGCGCTGATGACGCCGTGCCGGCGCGCGAAGTGATACGGCAGGCGCTGGGTCCAGGTCGGGTCCAGGGTTTGCAGGTCGGGCGCGTTGTCCATGTCGGCCACGGCGGGATATCTTTAAGGCGTGACGCCGCCCGCTTCCGGTTTGACGTCCGGAACCCCGGGCGGGCCGAGCGTCTGGTCCGGCGGGACGTCGTCGGATTTCTTGTTCTTCTCGGGTGCGGGGCTCGGCACCGCGGGTTTGAAGTCCTCCAGCAGCGGCGCGCTTTCCCCGGAAGTGGATTTTTCTATCGCCCGGATGTGTTCATAGCGGTTGGTCGTGAAGCCGAAGCTGTCGTCCGGCGCACGCACGATGATCGGCCGCAGGAACACCATGAGATTGGTTTTCTTTTTCTCCTGCGTGCGGTATTTGAACAGCCAGCCCAGCACCGGAATACGCCCGAGGAAGGGCACCGCCTGCGTGGTTTCCTGGTTGTTGTCCTCGATCAGCCCGCCGAGCGCGATGGTGCTGCCGTCGTCCACGACGACCGTGGTTTCGAGCGAGCGTTTGTTGGTGATCAGGTCCTGCGACACCGTGGTCGCGGTCGCCACGCTCGAGGCCTCTTCGTAAATCTGCAGCTTGACGCCGCCGCCTTCGGAGATCTGCGGCTTGATCTTGAGCGTCAGGCCGACGTCCTTGCGTTCGATGGTCTGGAACGGATTGACCGCGCCGGTCGTGGTAGTCGCCTGGGCGAAGCTGCCGGTCACGAACGGCACGTTCTGGCCGACGATGATCTTGGCTTCGGCGTTGTCGAGCGTGAGCAGGTTCGGCATGGACAGGACGTTGGCGATGTTCTTTGATTCCAGCGCGCTCGCCAGCGCTCCCAGGCTGCGCACGGTGGTGCCGTCGGACAGCGTGATCTTTTTGCCGACATAAGCGATGGAAAGTCCGCCGGTGGCGGCGAGCGACTGCGGATTGATCGCGGCCGCAGCAATGCCGGGATTGGCGGCGGGGAAGTTGATCATGGCGCCGCCAGTGCCGCTGCCGACCTGCTTGCCGCCGGCCCACTGGAAGCCGAACTGCGAAGCTTTGTCGGTGGTGATTTCGACGATGAGCGCCTCGACGTACACCTGCGCCCGGCGCACGTCGAGCTTTTCGATCACGGCGCGCAGGTTGTTGAACACCGCGTCCGGGGCGCTGATGATCAGCGAGTTGGTGGCTTCGTCCGCCTGGATTGTCGAAGACTCGGCGCCGGTTTTGGCGGCCGGGCGACCGGGGACAGCAGTGGCGGTAGCGGTGGCGGTCTGGGCGCGCGCCTCGCCGGTCAGCAGGCCGCGCAGGATTTCGGCCAGCTTGGTCGCCTCGGCGTTGCGCAGATAGACCACGTGGGTATTGCCGCCGGTCTTCGCCGGCACGTCCAGTTTGGCAACCAGGGCGCGCAGGTCGTTGACGGTGCCCGCGTTTTCGGCGCGCACGATCAGGCTGTTGGTGCGCAGGTCCGGCATGATGGTGACACGATCGGCCTCGCCGACGGCGGCGGCTTGTGGCGCCGGCAGGCCGGCGGATTGTGTCACGTTCGGATACAGCCGCACTACCATGTCGGCCATATCGAGCGCCGAGGCGTATTTGAGCGGCAGGATCGCCAGCTCCGAGCCGCCGCGCTGATCCAGGATCTCGACGATGTGCAGCAGGTTGCGGATGTTGTCCGCGTAGTCCGTGATGATCAGTGTGTTCGCCGGCGGATAAACGGAAATCTGGCTGGTCGGCGCCATCAATGGGCGCAGCAGCGGCACGAGTTGGGCGGCGGAACCGTGCTGCACCGTTACGATATGCGTAATGGTTTGTTCGCTCGAGCGCGGCTGCGCGCCGCTGCTGACCCGGGCGTTCTGTTTGGCGTCGCTCAGCGGCACCAGCTTGACCAGGCCACTGGGGCTGCTCACGGCGGTGTAACCCTGCGCCTTCAGCGCCGCCAGGAAGATTTCATAAACGGAGTTGCGCGATACCGGCTGGGTCGAGATGATGGTGAGCTTGCCCTTGACGCGCGGGTCGATCAGGAAATTCTTCCCGGTGATCTGCGACACCGTCTTGACCACGGCCTGGATATCGGCATCCTGGAAATTGAACATCATTTCGCCAGGCCGCAGCGCCGGCGCTGCCGTTGGAGCGGCGGCGGTCGGCGGCGCCAACGGTGTCATGGATGGCGCTGGTCGCGGCGTGCCCGGTGCCGGCGCCTGGGCACCGGAAGGAAAGGACGACGGCGGCGGAGGCGGCGCTGTCCGCGGAATCGGCCGCTGGGGCGGCAACGGTTGCAGGTCATTGTCCGCGGCGTGCCCCGCCAAAGGCATGAGCCACAAACCACTGGCCATCAGACCGAGGGAGCAAGCAGCGAGGTAATACCGGAAATTGAGCATCCTGGA
>JBLMXN010000056.1:0-3301 GCA_050257795.1 Bacteroidota bacterium | reverse complement strand
GTGGTATCCCTTGCGCTCGCGGCCGCGCCCGGGATCTCCGAGGCGGGTTCGACCAGCACCGATGGCCTGTTGACCATTATCAAGATGGGCGACCTGCACGGCCACATGGAGCCGCATGGCGTAATTTTCGAGAACAACGGACTCGGAAACACGGTTACGCCCAACTCGGGCGGAGCCGCAAAGCTCTACACACTGATCAAGCAGATCCGCGCGCAAACGCCGGGACGCAACCTGCTGCTCAACTGCGGCGACACCTTCCACGGCGGCGCGGAAGTATTGTTCACGCGCGGCCGGGCGCTGGACGACATCATGAACTACTTCCAGATCGACGCCTTCACGCCCGGCAACTGGGATTTCGGCTATGGTCAGGTTACGTTCCGCCGCCGCTTCACGGGCGTGGACTCGAACGGCAACCTGTTTCCGGCCGGCGGCGTCGCCGGCGTGGCGTTCCCGGCGGGCAAGGTCGCGAACTATCCGGTGGTGGCCGCGAATCTCTACAATGCCGCGCCTGCGGCGCCAGCCCTGGTCGGCCAGCGCGTGCTTCCGCCCTACATCATCAAGCAGGTGAACGGGATGAAGGTGGCCGTCATCGGCCTTACCACCGATATCACCGCGCAGCAGGCGGACGTGTTCAACACCACGTTCATGGAAACGATGGGCTGGGTCGAGCTGCCCGGCATCATTGACACGGTGCGCAACGTCGAAGGCGCCGACGTGGTGGTGGTGCAATCGGAACTGGGCTTCGCGAAGAACCTGCAGCTCTCGAAAGAGATCCGCGGCATCGACGTGATGCTGAGCACCCACACGCATGAGCGTACCCCGAAGGCGATCATCGTCCCGGGCACCGGCACGATCATGGTCGAGTCCGGCACCGACAGTAACCTGGGTCGCCTCGATCTGCAGATCTTCCGCGGCCATGTGGTCGGCTACAGCTGGAAGATGTTCAACGTGGACGACACCGTGCCCGAGGATCCGAATGTCAAGGCCATGGTCGACGCCGTGCGCAAGCCGTTCCTGTGCGGTCCGGATTTCGTGCCGCATACGTTCCAGCCCGCCGGCTTCGCGCCGGGCAACGGCCTGAAGCTGAAGACGCAGCCGGACGACTGTCTCGACACCGTGGTCGCGACGACCGGCAGCACGATCGCGCGCAACAACGTCCTGGAAGTGTTTGCCAATAACTTTTTCGCCGACGCCATGTTAAGCACCGTGCCGAACGACGCCGACATCGCCATCACCAACGGTTACCGGTTCGACACGCCGATCGCCCCCGGCCCGATCACGGTCGGGGACCTGTATCATTTCTTCCCGATCAGCCCGATCCTGGCCGTGGGCGACTTCACCGGTGGCCAGATCAAGGGTCGCGCGGAGGGCAACCTGGACGCGGTGTTCGATCCCAACCCGTACCGGCAGCGCGGCGGCTGGTCGCTGGCGTATTCCGGCATGACCATGACGGTGGACCTGACCGGTGTCGAGCCGGCCAGCATACCGCGCGGACGCACCAGCAACATCATGATCCGCGATCGCAGCACCGGCTTGATGGGACCGCTCAACAAAGGCAAGGTGTATTCGATGGTTTCATGCTATGCCAATGGCGATCCGCTCGACATGTTGTGCGCGACGGCGGGGGCGCATAACCTGCGCTTCGTGCTGGCCGACGGTACGACGATGCCGGCGACGTCCAGCATCCCGGCAGGCACCGAGGTGATGTTCCCGGTTCCGGCGATCATCAACTTCCTCAAGGCCAACGGCGGCGTGGTGCCCAGCACCAGCATGGGCCGCATCACCGCGGTCAACAACTTCATTCCGCAGTCGCTGTTCGACGGCGATCCGCTGATCCAGGCGTCGCAGGGCGCCGGACCCGCGTGGATGGGCCGCAACGATCCTGTTCCCACGTCCTGGTGGGGTGCGCGCAAGAACGACGAGCAAATGCGCGCGTTGCAGGCCAAGCTGCGCATGCCCACGGGCAAACGCGACAATCCGGCCACGACCGGCGCCGGCGTGGACGATTTCGAAATGTCCTACGGCGAGTAGTTGAGGTCGTTTAGCGCAAGACCGGCGGAAGCAGGGGGTTTCCCTGCTTCCGCTTTTTTGCGACAGTGGTTTCCGTTTTTCTTCACCCAAGAGTTTCAAGAGATATGAATATGACTTTGAACCGCCAGGACGCCCGGGCTGCCGGGAAAATCGGATTTTCTGAATTAAAAAAATTGACGTTCTCGGTGAGCGCCATTTTGACGTTTGTTTGTTTGAATCTTGGTGTGTCGTCCGCCGCGTTCGCGCACGGCGGTCCGCAGATTTTTCACGGCTCCGAGGGCGGAATCGTGCACGCGATCCTGACGAACCCGGCCGATCCGGCCACGATGTATGCCGCCACGTCCGAAGCCGGCGTGTTCAAGAGCACCGACCGCGGCCGGCACTGGCAGCCGGTCAATCGCGGCCTGACCCGCGTGAACGTCCTGTCGCTCGCGGCGGACCCGGCCGCGCCCGGGACGATCTATGCCGGCACTTCCGGCGGACTCTTCAAGAGCAGCGACGGCGGCGCCACGTGGCACATGACAGGGGCGGATCTCGCCGACGAGCAGATCAAGGCGCTGTTGCCGGACCCGAAGGTAGCCGGGACGATCTACGCCGGCACGGTGCACGGCCTGTGGCGCAGCATCGACGCCGGCGCCACCTGGTCGCGGCTGGCAAATCAGCCGGAGCATGCCAACATCGCCACGCTGGCGCTGGCGCCGGATGACAGGCACAGCCTTTATGCCGGCACCGCGCGCGGGCTGTTCCGCTCGCGCGACGCTGGCGCGAGCTGGACGCGGTTATCGAATGGCCTGCCGGTGCCGTCCATCGTCACGATCGCGATCGATCCGCAGCGTCCGACGCTGCTCTATGCCGGCACCGCCAACGGCGCCTACCGCTCCGACGACGGCGGCGACAGCTGGCACAGCATCACTTTCCAGCAGACCAACCTGCCGGTGACGGCCTTGCTCATCGACCCGCGCCATCCGGACACGCTTTACATGGGGACGTCGTTCGTCGGCGGATTTTTCAAGACCGAGGACGCGGGCAAGACCTGGACGCGGATCCGCGGATCGACCTTCACGCCGGCGATCACCGGCCTGGCATTCGTTCCCGGCGATCCGAAGGCCCTGATTGCGGCGACCTCGTTCTACGCCAAGATGTTCATCAGCCCCGATTCAGGCGCGACCTGGAACGAGACGCCCGGCGTGCTCACCGTTCCGGCCCTGAAAAATCTCACCGGCACGCCGGATGGCGCATCGTTGTACGCCGCCGGCGAGGGCGCGGTGTT
>JBLMXN010000055.1:0-15425 GCA_050257795.1 Bacteroidota bacterium | reverse complement strand
ACGTGCCGGTGACCTGGGTCGGGGTCAGTTCCTTCATGGTGATCTCGCGCTGATTCGGCACCACCTTCACCCAGGAATTCGAATTCTTGATCATCCCCTCAATCTCATCGAGCGGAATATCCCTGGTGAGTTTGATGGTGAGCGCCTGGCTGTGGCAACGCATGGCGCCGACGCGCACGCAGATGCCGTCCACCGGGATCGGATTCTTTTCGCGTCCGAGAATCTTGTTGGTCTCGGCCTGACCTTTCCATTCTTCACGACTCTGGCCGCCCGGCAGTTCCTTGTCGATCCAGGGAATGAGACTGCCGGCGAGCGGCACGCCGAAATGCGCAGTGGGAAATTTTTCATCGCGCAGGATGCCCGCGACCTCGCGGTCGATGTCGAGAATCGCCGACGCCGGGTCCTCGAGCAGGTTCTTGGCGGCCAGATGCACCTCGCCCATCTGCTTCAGCAGCTCGCGCATGTTCTGGGCGCCGGCGCCGGAGGCGGCCTGGTAGGTCATCGCACTCATCCACTCGATGTAACCTTTCTGGAACAGCGCGCCGAGCGCCATGAGCATGAGGCTCACGGTGCAATTGCCGCCGATGTAATTCTTCACGCCGTTCCTGAGGCCGTCCTTGATCACGCTCATGTTGACCGGATCGAGGATGATGATGGCGTCTTTGTCCATGCGCAGCGTCGACGCCGCGTCGATCCAGTGACCGTTCCAGCCGGCGGCGCGCAGTTTCGGAAAAATCTCGCCGGTGTAGTCGCCGCCCTGGCAGGTGATGACGATGTCCATCGCCTTCAGTTCGTCGATGTTTTTCGCGTCCTTGAGCGGCGGCACGTCCTTGCCGATCGCCGGACCCTTGCCACCCACGTTAGAGGTCGTGAAGAACACCGGCTCGATTTGATCGAAATCCTTTTCCTGCTGCATGCGGCCCATCAGCACCGAGCCCACCATGCCGCGCCAACCCACCAGACCTACCCGCTTCATCGTCATGTCCTCGTCGAATAACTGTTAAAGCGCCGCCACGACGGCGTCGCCCATTGCTTTCGTTCCGACCTTCTTCATGCCATCGGTGTAGATATCGCCGGTGCGCAATCCCTGATCGAGCACTTTCGACACCGCCTGCTCGATGCGGCCGGCGAGCGCCGGTTCGTTCAGGGTGTAACGCAGCATCATGGCCACGGAGAGTATCGTCGCCAGGGGATTGGCCACGCCCTTGCCCGCGATGTCCGGCGCCGATCCGTGGATCGGCTCGTACATGCCCTTGTTCGCGGCATCGAGCGAGGCCGACGGCAGCATGCCGATGGAACCGGTCAGCATCGCCGCTTCGTCCGACAGGATATCACCGAAGATGTTTCCGGTAACGATCACGTCGAACTGCTTGGGCGCACGCACCAGCTGCATCGCGGCGTTGTCGACATACATGTGCGAGAGCTCGATGTCCGGATAATCCCTGGCGACCCGCAGCACGACCTCGCGCCACAGGCCGCTGGTCTCCAGCACGTTGGCCTTCTCGACTGAGCACAGCTTCTTGCGGCGTTTGCGCGCGGCCTCGAACGCCACCCGCGCGACGCGCTCGACTTCGTGCTCGGCGTACACCATGGTGTTGAAACCCTGGCGCTCGCCGTTCGCGAGCGTGCGTACCCCGCGCGGCTCGCCGAAATAGATGTCGCCGGTCAGCTCGCGCACGATCAGCAGATCGAGCCCCGCGACCACCTCGGGCCGGAGGGTCGAGGCCGACGCCAGCTGTGAATAGAGTATCGCCGGGCGCAGATTGGCGAACAGCTTGAGATTGGAACGCAGGCTGAGCAGCGCCTTTTCCGGGCGCAGCGCGCGCGGCAGCGTGTCCCACTGGGTCCCGCCGACCGCGCCGAGCAACACGGCGTCCGCCTGCTTGGCCAGCTTCAGCGTCGCTTCCGGCAGGGGATGCTTGTGCAGATCGTACGCAGTCCCGCCAACGGGGGCCGTTTCCAGCTCGATTTTCAGGCCGAAATCGCGCTGCAGGCGCTCGAGCACCTTCACCGCTTCGGCCACCACTTCCGGCCCGATACCGTCACCGGGCAATACCGCAATCTTTTTGGTCATGGGTTCTCTTTCAGTGTGAAAACAGCCACGGCGCTTGCTGGCGGCGCCGCGCTTCGTAGGCCTTGATCTCGTCGACGTGCTGCAGCGTCAGGCCGATGTCGTCGAGACCGTTGAGCAGGCAATGCTTGCGGAACGCGTCGACGTCGAAGCGATGTGTTGCGCCCGACGGCGTGGTCACGCACTGCGCCGCCAGATCCACCGCCAGCCGGTAACCCGGCGTCGCCTCACACTCGCTGAATAGCGCATCGACCACCTCGCGCGGAAGCACGATTGGCAGCAGGCCGTTCTTGAAACTGTTGTTGTAGAAAATATCGGCGTAGCTCGGCGCGATGATCGCGCGGAACCCGTAATCCATGAGCGCCCACGGCGCGTGTTCGCGCGAGGAGCCGCAGCCGAAGTTGTCGCGCGCGAGCAGGATCTGCGCGCCGCGATAGCGCGGCTGATTCAGCACGAATTCGGGGTTGATCCGACGCTTGCTGTGATCCATGCCGGGCTCGCCCGGATCGAGATAACGCCAGTCATCGAACAGGTTCGGTCCGAAACCGGTGCGCTTGATCGATTTCAAATACTGTTTCGGGATGATCGCGTCGGTGTCGACGTTGACGCGATCAAGCGGCATCGCGAGCCCCGTTAATGTTTCAAATTTTTGCATAACACACCTCAGACTGCCACGGCGTCGGGTACGTCCGGATTTCGAATCGATTCAGATTCGCTTCTACTGGCGACCCTGGCGTCCTGGCGGTTCATTTCATATTTCTCACGTCGACGAAATGCCCGGCGATCGCGGCCGCGGCGGCCATCGCCGGGCTCACCAGATGCGTGCGTCCGCCGGCGCCCTGACGGCCTTCGAAGTTGCGATTCGAGGTCGAGGCGCAACGCTCACCCGGCTCCAGACGATCGGCGTTCATGGCGAGGCACATCGAGCATCCCGGCTCGCGCCATTCGAAGCCGGCATCCTTGAAAATCCTGTCCAGCCCCTCTTGCTCCGCCTGCGTCTTCACCAATCCCGAACCGGGTACCACCATCGCCAGCTTGATGTTGCCGGCCACACGCTTGCCCTTTACCACGCTCGCGGCGGCACGCAAATCTTCGATGCGCGAGTTGGTGCAGGAGCCGATGAAAATCTTGTCGAGACGGATGTCCCGAATCGGCGTGCCCGGTTTGAGATCCATGTATTTTAGCGCCTGCTGCATGCCGGTGCGCTTGACCGCATCGGTCTCTTTCTGCGGATCCGGCACGGCGCCGTCCACCGGCACCACCATCTCGGGCGAGGTGCCCCAGCTCACCTGCGGTTTGAGGTCGGCGGCATTGAGCGCGACTTCTTTGTCGAACCTGGCGCCCGCATCGGTCTTCAGTTCACGCCATGATTTGACTGCCGCGTCCCACATCCCGCCCTTCGGCGCGTAGGGCCGGCCGCGGAAGTATTCAATGGTCTTGTCATCCACTGCGATCATGCCGGCGCGCGCGCCGGCTTCGATGGCCATATTGCACACCGTCATGCGTCCTTCGACCGACAGCTGTTCGATCGCCGACCCGGAGAATTCAATCGCGTGACCGGTGCCGCCGGCGGTGCCGATCTTGCCGATGATCGCGAGCACGATGTCTTTCGCGGTCACGCCCGGCGGGATCGCGCCGTCCACGCGCACGCGCATGTTTTTTGATTTCTTCAGGATCAGGCACTGGGTCGCGAGCGTGTGCTCGACCTCGGAGGTGCCGATGCCGAAGGCGAGCGCGCCGAAGGCGCCGTGGGTTGAGGTGTGCGAGTCGCCGCACACCACGGTCATGCCCGGGAGTGTCGCGCCCTGCTCCGGGCCGATCACGTGCACGATGCCCTGGCGCGCGTCGTGCATGCCGAACTCGACGATGCCGTAGTCATGGCAGTTCTGGTCGAGCGTCTCGACCTGCAGCCGCGACACCGGATCGGCGATGCCCTGGGCGCGGTCGGTGGTCGGCACGTTGTGGTCGGCGGTGGCGAGATTCGCGTCCACGCGCCAAACCTTGCGCCCGGCGAGTTTCAGGCCTTCGAATGCCTGCGGGCTGGTGACTTCGTGCACCAGGTGCCGGTCGATATAAATGAGGCAGGTCCCGTCGTCGTTGTGACGGACCACGTGGGCATCCCAGAGTTTGTCGTAGAGCGTCTTGGCGGTCATGGGCGTCGAATGAATGCTCGGATTGCGCAAATCCTAGGCATTCTGTTTAAATAACACAAATTCATATTTATCATATATTCTATTCTTTTACGTTATGGATATCTCCGCCCTGCAGGCGTTCCTGGCCGTGGCCGAAGCCGGCTCGTTTTCACGCGCCGCCGAGCGCATTTACCTGACCCAGCCGGCCATCAGCAAGCGCATCGCCGCGCTCGAGCGCGAGATCGGCGCACGCCTGTTCGACCGCATCGGCCGCGGGATCCATCTGACCCCGGCCGGCGAGGCGCTGCTCAGCCGCGCCCGCGCGGTGCTGAAAGAGCTGGAAGACGTCAAACGCGGCATCGCCAACCTCGCCGGGACCATCGCCGGCGAGCTGGCGCTCGCCACCAGCCATCATATCGGCCTGCACCGCCTGCCCGGCCCGCTCAAGCGGTTTCACGAAACCTACACCGAAGTGCGTTTGAATCTGCACTTCATGGACTCGGAAAAGGCCTGCCGCGCCGTGGCCAAAGGCGATCTGGAACTGGCGGTGGTGACCCTGCCGCCGGCGGCGGAAGCACCCTTGCGCCTCGAGAAAATCTGGGACGACCCGCTCGATATCGTGGTCAGCCGCGAGCATCCATTGGCGGCGGTGCCACAGATAAAACCCGCCATGCTGCTCGATTATCCGGCGATTCTGCCGGGGACCGGGACCTACACGCGAGAAATCATTCTGAGCGCCTTCGGCCCCTTGCGCGACCGCATCCAGATCGGCATGGCGACGAATTATCTGGAAGTGCTCAAAATGCTCGCCGCCATCGGTCTCGGGTGGAGCGCCATTCCACGGACTATGATTGACGAGGGGCTGAAAGTGGTCCAGATTAAAAAAATGGAGATACGGCGCGAACTCGGAATCGTGACGCACGAGAAGCGCACACTCTCCAACGCCGGTCAGGCAATGATTGAAATTATTCGGGAAGCAAAATGAACTTCAAGGAATTGTTGGCGCAGCTGGAAGAACACCTGGGTTACCACCAGTTCCCGGTGAATCCGGCGGCGACCAATATCAAGGACGTGTTCGACGGCAGCCCGCTGCATCACGACATGATGACGCGGCTGGTGCGCGCGATTTACGTTTCCAACTCCTGCCGGCGCCTGACCGATCCGGTGACGCTGGACAAGACGCTATCGGCGCTGACGCCGATCCGCCTCGAAGCGCTGCGCTCGGCGACCACGGATGTCGATTTGTACCGGCTGCTTGATGAGCTCAGCGGGGCGCTCGGTGAAATATTCTCCGAAAGCGTCGCCGTGGAAAAAACTCCGGCAACGCCCGCCCGCCGCACGGCGGAAATCATTCCGCTTGCGGCCTACCGCATGCAGCGCCGCCTCAAGTCTTCGGCTTGATCAGCAGATAAGCAACGACGAACGCGAGCCCCGCGCTCGCGGCGGCGATATTGAAAGTCATCGCCGGGCCCAGCGCGGTCCAGGTGTGCCCGCTGTAAAAGCTCCCCACCGCACCGCCGATACCGAAACTCAGGCTGCCGTAGATCGCCTGGCCGCGATGCTGATTCCGGCCGGTGAAGAAGCGGTGCACCAGCTGCATCGCGGTGGCGTGGAAACTGCCGAAGGTCGCGGCGTGCAGCGTCTGCGCCGCGATCAGCACCGGCAGATTATCCGGGAAATGACCGATCAGCAGCCAGCGCACCGCGGCGAGCAGGAAGCTCGCCATCAGCACCGCGCGCAGGGCCACGCGCGCGAGCAGCCGTTGCATCAGCAGGAACACGCCGATCTCGCACACCACCGCGAACGCCCACAGCCCGCCGATCAGGCTCTTGGAGTAACCGTGGCCCTGAAGATAAATCGAATAGAAGGTGTAGTACGGTCCGTGGCTCACCTGCATCAACAGGCACGCGAGCAGAAAAGCGAACACCTCGGGCCGCAACAGCACTTGGCGAAATGGACCGGCGTGCTCGACCGGCCCTTTCATCTCCGATTCCGGCAGCGTCAGGCTGAATGACCAGATGCCAAGCATTAAAGTCAGCAGCGCCGGCAATACCCACCACGGCCCGCGCGCGTCGATCACCAGACCGAGCGCCGTCACCGAAACGATGAACCCGATCGAACCCCACAGCCGCACCCGGCCATAGGCGCCGGGACGCGCGGCGGTGTGGCGCATGACGAACACCTCGAGCAATGGCAACGAGGCGTGCCAGAAGAAACTGAACAGCAGCATCACCGCCGCCAGCCACCAGAACCCGGTGCCGAAGAACGTGCCCGTGAAGGCGGCCACGGTCAGAAAAGCCGCAAGCCGCACCACCGTCATGCGCCGTTCGCGGTGGTCCGCGATCCAGCCCCACACCAGCGGCGCGACGATGCGCGAAAGCATCAGGATCGCCACCAGATTGCCGATATTCACCGGCGTGAAACCGACCGACTGGAGATAGAGACCCCAGTACGGCACCAGCACGCCGAGCGTGGCGAAATAGAAAAAATAAAATCCGGAGAGGCGCCAGTAAGGCATTGGGTCAGAAATCGCTGGCTTCGATCACGAGAGACTCGTTGAGATGCTGATTTGAATGCGAGGAACCGTGCTTGGCGGAACTATTCAGCAATGGTTGCGCACGCAATTACTTTTTAATTTCGACTTTATTTATCTGAATGATCGGCTGGATGTTGGTGTAGTTCGCGATGTCTCCTTGCAGCTCCTGCGCATGTGGCATGAAGGCGGCCATGAAATTTTCCAGTGAGTCGAAATAATAATGACACATTGCAACGTAGGAGGATTCTATCCTCGGCTCGTCGATATCCATGCCGCGCTCGACCGATACCCCCCTGAATCCTTTTGCCTTCGACAGCCTGTCGATGGACATCGGCATATGCGTGTTCAGGTAATAATCAAAATCGAATCGATATCCTTCTTTCTTTGGATAGATACTTGAAATGTTAAACATCGCTTTTCCTTATCAAAGAAATCGAACCTGGCCCGTTTGATTTCGTTTGATCTTTTACGGCCCCTGATTGAGGAAAGTGTTGCTCACGAATAAGGAGAACGTCAGGCGCTGCCGGGGATCACCGGCGTGGGGCTTTTGACGTCGAGGTTCTGCGCGCGGTGGCGCAGCGCATGGTCCATCAGCACGATCGCGAGCATGGCCTCGGCGATCGGGGTGGCGCGGATGCCGACGCAGGGGTCGTGGCGGCCGGTGGTGGCGATTTCAACGGACTCGCCCTTCAGATTCACCGTGCGTCCTGTCAGGCGGATGCTGGAGGTGGGCTTGAGCGCCATGCTGACGATGATGTCCTGGCCGGTGGAAATGCCGCCGAGGATGCCGCCGGCGTGGTTCGAGAGAAATCCTTGCGGCGTGATCTCGTCGCGATGCGCCGTGCCCTTCTGCTCGACCGCGCGGAAGCCGGCGCCGATCTCGACGCCTTTCACCGCGTTGATGCTCATCATGGCGTAGGCGATGTCGGCGTCGAGCCGGTCGAACACCGGCTCGCCCAGGCCGAAGGGCACGCTTGACGCAACGACGTTCACACGCGCGCCGATCGAATCTCCTTCCTTGCGCAGCGCGTCCATGTAAGCCTCCAGTTCCGCGACCTTTGAGGCATCGGGACAGAAGAAGGAATTCCGCTCGACCTCGTGCCAGTCCTTGAGCGCCAGCGCGATCGGGCCCAGTTGCGCGAGATAGCCGCGGATGGTGGTGCCGTAACGCTCGCGCAGGTATTTCCTGGCGATGGCACCGGCGGCGACGCGCATCGCGGTTTCGCGCGCCGAGGAGCGTCCGCCGCCGCGGTAGTCGCGGATGCCGTACTTCTGTTGATAGGTGTAATCGGCATGGCCCGGCCGGAACCGGTCCATGATCTTGGAATAGTCTTTCGAGCGCTGGTCGGTGTTCTCGATCAGCAGGCCGATGGGCGTGCCGGTGGTCCGGCCCTCGAACACGCCGGAAAGAATCTTGACCTCGTCGGACTCGCGCCGCTGGGTGGTATGGCGCGACTGGCCGGGCTTGCGCCGGTCGAGATCGGGCTGGATGTCAGCCTCGGAAAGGGCCATCCCCGGCGGGCAGCCGTCGACGATGGCGATGTAGGCCGGACCGTGGGATTCACCCGCGGTGGTGACGGTAAAAAGCTTGCCGATGCTGTTGCCGGACATGCTCGAATGTTACCGGCAAAACGACGAAGTCACAAACGCGTCAGGCGCCCAAACCCTGTCGATGGATGTCGTTCAACGCCAACAGCAGATCGTGGTAAGGAATGCGCTGCTTCCACTTCTGCACCAGCGGTATGAACGCCAGATCGCCCTGCCCGAAGACGTGCTTGCCCTGACGCACCTCGTCGTGCAGCGTTTTCAGGTCGCGCGACAACTGCTCGAACACCGGCAGGATGCCGGTGAAATCGGAATCCTCCGGATCGCCTTCGTCCGCGGCGCACATCAGCACGTCATCGGTCTCGTAAATCGCCTGATCCACCAGATCGAGAAAGTCATCCACCGTTTTGGGCTTCATCATCGAATCGCGCTCTCGCTGAGCAAAAATATGATTCTGAACGCCAGGACGCCAGGGTCGCCAGGAAAAGCGATTTCATCCGGTTTTCTCATCCCTGGCGTTCCTGGCGTCCTGGCGATCAATTTCATTACAGAGACTCATCACGGATGCCCGGCCTGCGCCAGGATCCAGGCAATGCCGACACCCGCCATGAACGAATCCTTGCGTTTCACTAGCGGGCTGTCCTCGAACACCGCGCCGGAAAGATTATCATAGCGCGCGAACGCGCCGACCCAGAATTTCGGGAAACGCCGGCTCGCCGTCACGGTCAACCGGCTGCCGCTGTAGCCGCCGCGGGCGTCATACGCCGGGCGCGTGGGCGTGGCGAACTCCGGCGTGACTTCATAATAATAATCGTGATACTCCTCGCTGGCATAGATCGGCCCAACGGCGGCGCCGAGATCCCAGCCGCCACGTACGTTGAGCGCGTCGAAGCTCAGGTTGGGCGCGAACACCCAGCCGATGCGCTGGATGTGGTGCAGATTGACGGCAGCCGCGGTCCGCAGCGGAAGCTGCAAGGACAACACGCGGTCGCGGGTGGCGTTGCGCGCGAGATAAAGCTGCAGCGACGGACCGGCTTCGACCGTGGGGTCGAGGTTCGGCATGCCGGCGCGCGCGTCGTTCCGGTCGCTCTTCGCCGGCGGGCCGGCCGCGAGGCTGATCTCGAGTTTCACGCGATCGGATGTGAACAGCTTCCCGTGCGCGCCCTCGCGGTCAATCCGGTATACATCACCGCGATATTGGACGTAAGGCAGCGGCAGCACATAGTTGCGTCGCTGATCGGCGCCGCGGTAATCCGGGATGCTCAGGCCGCCCACGCCCAGGCCGATTTCCCAACGCGGCAGTTCGCCGGCACCCGCCGGCAATGCCGCCAGACCAAGGATCAGCATGGCGGGTAAAAAAATTTGGCGCATTCTTATTCCTAATATATTCTTGTGCCCATGGTAATCGGGCTCGACCAAAAAAGCGCGCCAGCGAACCAACTCCCCCTCTCCCCTCGCGGGAGAGGGCAAGGGGTGAGGGGGTGTGAATGAGGGCGAATCCGATTCTATGGCACCATTTGCAGCGGCGGCGCAATCGTATGACGTTTTCCTGAAACCATCCATGCGAACCGCCGATTATCCGCGATCGGCCGCGCGCCTGTCCCGCATGGTCAGGCATGGCTTTCCCCGATTTGTTTTCGCCCTCCTGTGCGCCCTGCTGCTGGTCTCCTGCGCCAGCCACGCCGCCGCGCCGGCAATCCAGCACGGCATCGCCGCTTCCCGCTTCGACCATGGACTGCTGTGGAAAATCGAAACCCCCGGCGCCAGGCCGAGTTACCTGTTCGGAACCATACATGTCGACGATGCGCGCGTCACCGCGCTGCCGGCGCCGGTCAGCCGGGCGCTCGACGGCTCCGATCGTTTCGTGATGGAGGCGTTGCTCGATGGCGAGTCGCTGTCGGAAATGGCCAAGGCCATGTACTTCGACGACGCTCGCACGCTGGAACAGGTCATCGGCAAGGATTTGTACGCGGCCACCCTCGCGGCGCTCAAGGCGCGCGGAATCCCTGGCGCGAACGTCGAGAAACAGAAACCCTGGGCGGTGATGATGGCGCTGTCCATGCCCGCGCCCGAGACCGGCGAATTCCTCGACCTCGTCCTGGAAACCCGGGCCGCCAAACAAGGCAAACCGGTCGCCGGGCTCGAAACCATGGCAGAGCAAATCGCGGTGTTCAACGATATGCCCATGCCCGACCAGACCGCGCTCTTGAAAGAGGCGGTCCGCACCCAGCCGGAACTGGAAAAGGACTACAGCGCGCTGATCCGGGCCTACCTGGCGCGCGACCTGCGGCGGCTCTCGGAGATCAGCGACAAACACGACCCGGGAGAGGACCGGCTGTACCGCAGCGTCACCGACCGCCTGCTGACGCAGCGGAACGCCCGGATGCAGCAGCGCATGGCGCCGTTCCTCAAACAGGGCAATGCCTTCATCGCCGTGGGCGCAGCGCATCTCGCGGGCGAGGCAGGACTATTGAATCTGCTGGACCAGGCCGGTTATCGTGTCACGCCGATCTACTAACATTAAAGAAGAATAAACCCGATCAAGGAGACGGACATTCCCTCGCGCAAGAAAAACAAACGCCGAATCCGCAGGAAAGCGGCGGTTAAACGCACCGCGGGGATGAGCTGGACCCGCTTTTCCGACGAGCGCCTGCTCGACACCCGCCTGTGCGACCTGGGACTCACGCTCGCGGGCTCCAGGCTGCAAAAAGAGATCGAAGCGCTGTACCGCGAGCTGGAAAACCGCGGCTTCGCGTTCCGTCCGCACACCTGGCTGTCGGACTGCTGGTTCTGCCCCGACGGCGTGCCCGGCATCGCCATTCCGTTCTACCTCGTGCACCCGCGGCTGATGCGCCTGGAAAAGGCGCACATGCTCGAATTCGACGGCCACACCGCCGAGGCGCGCATGAAATTGCTGCGGCATGAAACTGCGCACGCGCTCGCCAACGCCTTCCGCCTGCATCTGAGGCAGAGCTGGCGCCGCCGCTTCGGGCGCGCCAGCCGCACCTATCCGGAAAGCTACCTGCCGCGTCCCTACAGCCGCAATTATGTGCTGCATCTGGACAACTGGTACGCGCAAAGTCATCCGGCCGAGGATTGGGCCGAAACCTTTGCCGTGTGGCTTGATCCCAACTCGCGCTGGCGCGAGAAATACCGGGACTGGCCGGCGCTGCGCAAACTGAACTACGTCGACACGCTGATGAAGGAGATCGTCGGCCGCACGCCGCCGGTGCGCAGCAAGAAACAGATCGACTCGATCACCACGCTGCGCATCACGCTGCGCGAATACTACGCGGAGAAACAGACGCGCCTGCAACAGGACCTGCCGCGCTTCCACGAACAGCAGCTGCGCGGGATTTTCCCCGCCTCCGCGAGCGTGAAGAACGAGCGCGCGGCGCGTTTCATCCGCCGCCTGCGGCGCGAGGCGATCAACACGGTGGCGCACTGGACCTCGGACTCGCGTTACCGCATCAACCTCACCATCGAGGACATGATCCACCGCTGCGAGGAGATGAACCTGCACGCCCCGCGCGACCGCGAGGCCACCCGCGTCGCCCTCATCGCCTCGCTCGTCATGCTGTACATGGGATCATTGCGCAGCGGCACCTCGCGCCTGGCGATATGAAAACACTGCGCGTCATGATGGTGGTGCACTACACCCTGGTGCCGCCGGAGGATCTGCGCGACAAGAACGACCCGCGCATGGAGAAGTACCGCACCGAGTTCGACGTCAAGACGGCGCTGCTCGGCATCGGCCACGACGTCCAGGTGGTCGGGGTCTACGACGACCTGGCGCCGGTCCGCAAGACTATCGAGGAATGGAAACCGCACATCGCCTTCAACCTGCTGGAGGACTTCGCCGGCAACAGCGCGTTCGACTATTACGTCGTGAGTTATTTCGAGATGATGCGCCTGCCCTACACCGGCTGCAATCCGCGCGGGCTGCTGCTGGCGCGCGACAAGGCGCTGACCAAGAAGATCCTCACCTACCATCGCATCAACGTTCCTGACTTTGCGGTTTTCCGGCGCGGCCGGAAAATCAGCCACCGCCGCAAATTCCAGTACCCCCTGATCGTCAAATCGCTGATGGAGGAAGGCTCGGTCGGCATCGCCCAGGCCTCGTACGTGGAGAACGAACAGCAGCTGCGCGAGCGCGTGCAACTCATTCACGAGAAACTCGGCGGCGACGCCATCGCCGAGCAATACATCGACGGGCGCGAGCTGTACGTCACCGTGCTCGGCAACGTCAAACTGGACATACTGCCGTTTCGCGAGCTGGTCTTCGGCAACGTTGAACCGGGTACGCCGCGGATGGCGACCTACAAGGTCAAGTGGGACGATAAATACCGCGAACGCTGGGGCATCGAATACCAGTTCGCGCGCAACCTGCCGAACGGCATGAGCGAGCGCATCAGCCACCTGTGCAAGCGCGTGTACCACCTGCTCGACCTGAACGGCTACGGCCGCATCGACCTGCGCCTGACCCCGGAGAACGAACTGTACGTGCTCGAGGCCAACCCCAACCCCGGCATCGCCACCGACGAGGACTGCACGCTTTCCGCGATCAAGGCCGGCATGAGTTACGAAGACTTCATCCAGCGCCTGCTCCAGTTGGGCCTGACCACGCGCGGCGGGGATTGAAGCAGATCTTCAAAAATCAGGCTTTCCTGCCGGTCTCGCCGTAAACCTCACAGAAATCCCCGGATTCCTGGCCTGCATCTTGCTCTCTCTTGAGACCCTGCATTTTGTCCTTGAATAGTTGACTAAATCAGTAAGATTCTCATAATGGGTATATAAGGATTTTCTAATGTATCAACGGGGCCCGGGATAGTCCTGAGCCCCCTGCAAAACCGGAGGTTTCAAAGATGGCTGAACTGATCAATGGATTTCCGTCGAACGGAATCGTCACGATCAACCGGGTGATGCTCAAGCCCGAATACACCGTGGACGACCTGCAGGAGCGGGTGGCGGCGCTGTGCGAGAACGTGAAGACCTATCACTCCGACACCGGCTTCGTCGGCGGCTTCGTGGCGCTCAACAGCGGCATGATCTCGAACGAAGGCTCGACCATCGGCCAGGCGGTGGCGAGCCCGCTCAAGGACAAGGAGGCGCTGATCGTCACGTTCTGGCGCTCGTACGAAGAGCACGAGCAGTCGCACCGCAGCCCGACGTTCCAGCCGCTGTTCCAGAAGGCACTGGAGCTGTGCGAGAACGGCAACGAAGAGGTCGCCTACTCGATGCTGTGGTCCGGACGCGCCTACTCGCCTGAAGAGGCCAAGGCCGCGCGCGAGGCCAAGGCCAAGTACGGCAGAGCCGCGTAGTCCCCGGCACGGGCGATCGCTGTACCGATGACCCCGCCTCCGGCGGGGTCGTCGTTTTAAGCATCGGCCCGGGCTTTCCGGTACACTTTCACGCCAATTTTTTGGATACGACAAAGAAGAAACATGTCCCAGCGCCCCTACAGCGTGCCCGACAGCGGGCGCCGCGAACGCCTGTCACGGCTTGAAGCGCTGCTGCAACAGCGGATCCTGATCCTGGACGGTGCCATGGGCACCATGATCCAGCGTTACAAGCTGGGCGAAAAAGAATATCGTGGCGAGCGCTTCGCGAACTGGGCGCATGACCTCAAGGGCAATAACGACCTGCTGACGCTGACGCAGCCGAAGATCATCCGCGACATCCACGCCGCCTATCTCGACGCCGGCGCGGATATTCTCGAGACCAACACCTTCAACTCCCAGTCGATCTCCATGGCCGACTACCACATGGAGGAACTGGCATACGAGCTGAACCGCGAAGGCGCACTTCGCGCGCGCGCGGTCGCCGACGAATTCGAGAAAAAAAATCCGGCGCGACCGCGTTACGTCGCCGGCGTGCTCGGGCCGACCAACCGCACCGCCTCGATCTCGCCGGACGTCAACAACCCGGGACTGCGCAACGTCAGTTTCGACGCGCTAGTCGCCGCCTACACCGAATCGGTGCGCGGCCTGCTCGACGGCGGCGCCGACCTGCTGCTGGTCGAGACCGTGTTCGACACGCTCAACTGCAAGGCGGCGCTGTACGCCATCGACGAATACTTCGAACGCCACGGCATCCGCGTGCCGGTCATGATCTCCGGCACCATCGCCGACGCCAGCGGCCGCACCCTGTCCGGCCAGACGACCGAGGCGTTCTACAATTCCGTGGCCCACGCGCAGCCGTTGAGCGTGGGCCTGAACTGCGCGCTCGGCGCCGAGCAGTTGCGCCAGTACGTCGAGGAGATGGCGCGAGTCGCGGACACGCGCGTGAGCGTGCACCCGAACGCCGGCCTGCCGAACGCCTTCGGCGGCTACGACGACACGCCCGAATTCATGGCACGGCACATCAAGAACTGGGCGCAATCCGGATTTCTCAATATCGTCGGCGGCTGCTGCGGCACCACGCCGGCGCACATCAAGGCCATCGCCGAGATGGTCAAGGACATTCCGCCGCGCGCGCTGCCGCCAATCGAGCCGCGCTGCCGGCTCGCCGGCCTCGAGCCGCTCAACATCGGGCCGGATTCATTATTCGTGAACGTGGGCGAGCGCACCAACGTCACCGGCTCGGCGGCGTTCAAGAAGCTCGTCCTCAACAACGAGTACGACAAGGCCCTCGACGTGGCGCGCCAGCAGGTGCAGAACGGCGCGCAGATAATCGATGTCAACATGGACGAGGCCATGCTGGACGGCGAGAAGGCGATGGCGACGTTCCTGAACCTGATCGCCTCGGAGCCGGAGATCTCGCGCGTGCCGGTGATGATCGACTCCTCCAAGTGGAGCGTGCTCGAGGCCGGCCTCAAGTGCGTGCAGGGCAAGCCGGTGGTGAACTCTATCAGCCTCAAGGAAGGCGAGGAAAAATTCATCGAGCAGGCGCGCGCCTGCCGGCGCTATGGCGCGGCCGTGATCGTGATGGCCTTCGACGAAACGGGACAGGCCGACACCAGGCAGCGCAAGGTCGAGATCTGCGCGCGCTCGTACCAGATCCTCACCGAGAAGGTCGGCATCCCGCCGCAGGACATCATCTTCGACCCGAATATCTTCGCGGTCGCGACCGGCATCGAGGAACACAACAACTACGCCCTGGATTTCATCGAGGCCACGCGCGAAATCCGGCAACGTCTGGC